>CAZHPS010000038.1:0-23891 GCA_964534335.1 uncultured Desulfobacterales bacterium | reverse complement strand
CGCGCGCAGTATGCTGACATCAAAACCTATATGACAGAGGATATTCTGGTCAAAGTGGATCGGATGAGCATGGCGCATTCTCTGGAAGTCCGCTCCCCCATACTGGATCACAAACTCATGGAATTTGCCGGACGGCTGCCTTCGCGGCTCAAACTCAATGGCCGGGAATCCAAATACATCTTTAAAAAAATGAATGAAAATCGTCTTTCTGCGGATATTCTTTACCGGAAAAAACAGGGTTTCAGCATTCCGCTGGCTGCGTGGATGCGGGGAGAACTGAAAAATTTTGCAGCAGATACACTTTTTTCTTCCCATTCTGTTTTAAAAGAGTATTTTCATACCGATTATGTGAAAGATCTGTGGAACCGGCATCAGGGAGGAAAACAGGATTTTGCCACGCCGTTGTGGGGGCTGATGATGTTCGGATTGTGGCACAGAGAGTTTGTGTAAATTTTTCAATCCATAAAAAGGCTGTCAGCTATGAATTCTGAATTTTTTCAAAAAGCAAAAGAAAATCTGAAAGCATCTCAGATTTTGTTCAATCAGCAGTTGTTCAATGCAGCAGCAAACCGGGCATATTATGCAGCATTTTAAATTGCCATTGCCATACTTGCCAACTATTTGATTACAGTAGATAAAAATGAGCATAGCTGGGTTCAGGCAAGTTTTAACGGAGAACTGATTCATAAGAAAAAAATTTTTTCCGGGGCGATTCAAATCCTGTTTGCCGGATTTGCAGGCTGTAAGAAACCTTGCAGATTATAAAACAGAACTGCTCAGTCAAAAGTTGGCATTACTCCAACTGAAAAAACAGAAAAATTTGTAACACTGGTTGAAAAAAAAATTTGCAACATGACAAACTTTAAACAGCAGCAACTGGCAGATGATTTTTTTCAGTCTGTCAAATCAAAATTTCCTGAAATTCAGTTGATCAATATTACCCCAAGTCCGGAAGATCCCCGTGATTTATGGATTAATATTACGGCTCCGGCTGATGAAGACCGCGAATTTGAACTGATGGACTGGGTGAGTGAAAAATCTGCCGATATTTTGCTGGAATACGGTTACTCGATTTTGGTGCTTCCAGGCAGAAACTGATTTTCAATAATTATACCGATACTTAAAACATTTTTATACTTCTGCCGGGCAGATTTTAACCGCAGAGTAACACAGAGTTTTTCTGTGCGGAATTCAGATCTGAATCTGAACCTCTGCAAATGTTTCAAGTAATGGTATATATGGCAGAAAAAACGCATTCTGTTCTCGACACTGATTTCTGATAACCGGACTGGGAAAGGAAAATCCGCCATGCACGAAAAACTGGTAAAACACATTGTGTTTCCGCTTCATGAAAAACTTTTGGGAAGAAAGACATTTTCCTGTCTCAGGGAACTGGAAACACTGCAATGGGCATCTCCAAAGGAACTGGAAACCCTGCGTTTTGACAAACTCAGACAACTGCTTGTCCACGCAAAGGAGCAGATTCCGTTCTACAGTGAACGGTTTGCAAAAGCCGGTTTTGATCCGAAACAGATGCACGATTATGAGGATTTCCGGAAGATTCCGCTTCTGGACAAGGCGGAAATCAGGCAGAATCTTGACCGGATGCAGTGGAAGGACTGCCCCGGAGGACTGACCCGTTACAATACCGGAGGCTCTTCCGGACAACCCCTGATATTCTATTATGACAGACGCAGGCAGGCATATGATCTGGCAGCGCGTGCCATGACTCACAGATGGTGGGACATTGACGTTGGAGATAAGGAACTTTATCTCTGGGGTTCTCCACTGGAAATCACCAAACAGGATCGGATCAAGGATCTGCGGGATCTGCTGGTCAACAATCTGCTCATCAGTGCGTTTGAGATTTCTCCGCAGCAGATTCCGGATATTGTGGAAAAATTCCGCAAATTCAGGCCCAAATGCGTTTTCGGCTATCCCAGCACCATTACCCTGTTCTGTGAAATGGCGAAACAGCAGAATTTTCGGCTGGACAATGTTGGTGTGAAAATGATCTTCAGCGCTGCGGAAGTGCTGTATGATCATCAGCGGGAAATTATCAGTGCCTTTTTCGGGGGAAAACCGGTTGTGGATTCCTACGGCAGCCGGGAAGGCGGATTTGTCAGTCATGAATGCCGGGAGGGGAATTATCATGTCATGGATCCGAATTACGTACTGGAATTCCTCAAAGACGGAAAACCTGTAAGACCCGGAGAGGACGGAGAAATTGTCATCACTCATCTGGATGCCTGGGGAATGCCCTTTATCCGCTACTGTACCGGTGATGTGGCACAGCCCGGTGAAGGCAAATGCAAATGCGGCAGGGGATTGAGCACCATGAAGAATATCCGGGGACGGACAACGGATTTCATTGTCACTCCGGATGGCAGATGGCAGCATGCGCTTTCCATAATCTACGTGGTCAGAAATATTGAGGGCGTGGATGAATTCAAAATCATCCAGAATGACAAAGATGACATTTCAGTTCTGCTGAAAATACATGAAAATCTTTATCCAGCGGACGGCAATGAACGCATTGTGGCTGGTTTCAGAAAACGCATGGGACAGGAAGTCAATGTGCGGATTGAACTGTGCGACAGCATTCCCAGAGATGCATCCGGGAAATACCGCTATGTGGTTTCCAAAGTGGCCGGGGCAGGATTTCAGGGATTTTGACTGATAACCGGCACTGTGACAAACTCTCATTGTAAAGATTTTTATTCGTTTTTAGTGCATTGTTTCAACTCAAATTGTGGGAATATACCGGAGGGATACCGGGTTGTCAGATTACGCCTGCGCTAATCCGACCTGCAATTTTAAGTGAAATGATGCATTAGGTTCTGTTGACATTTCTATAACCTCCTGAATTTGCAGGAACCGGTTTCTCCGGAATGAACCATGCGGATTTCCCATGACTCTGCCCGGAATGGGATTCAGGCATGTTTCCGGTTCAGACCGGAGTCCCTGACCGGCAGTCTGATCTGAAATGTCAACAGAACCTAGTGCATCTCCCGGTTTTTTTGCTGAAAAAGTGCATTTTTTTCGCATCATACAGGGACATATTTGGCGTAGGGAATAATAAAGAAAGGTGTTTTATGGACGAAAAAATCAGAATACCCGGTGAAACCTGCAGAACAGATGCCCAATGCGTTACACGTCACCGGGAACAGCTTCCTGATATAGTGGAAAAAATTCTGGACGGATGCGATGAAAAGACCTGTCACAGTCATATAGCGTATGAACCCATTCCCTCCAGGGAGTCTGTTATTGGAATCATTGAACGGCTGAGGGAGATTCTCTTTCCCGGTTATTTTGCACGGGAGAAACTTGACCCGGTGAATCTGCGCTATAATCTGGGCCAGACCGTGACTACCGTATATGATATGCTGGCAGAACAGGTGGCCCGGAGCATCCGCCATGACTGCTTCCGCTACGGTGAGGCCTGCCGGGACTGTGAAGGTTTGGGAAATGAAATCGCTCTGAAACTGCTACAGTCCCTTCCCAGTATTCAGAAAATCCTGGCCTCGGATGTGGCTGCGGCTTATGAGGGTGACCCGGCCGCTCGCAGTTATGATGAAATCATTTTCAGCTATCCCGGAATTTTTGCCATCTGGATTCACCGGGTGGCCCATCAGTTGTATGACATGAATGTTCCATTTCTGCCCCGGATTATGAGCGAACACGCTCACAGTCTTACCGGCATTGACATTCATCCGGGCGCAGAAATCGGGGAACGCTTTGTCATTGATCACGGAACCGGTGTGGTTATCGGAGAAACCACGGTGATTGGAAACAATGTGCGCATTTATCAGGGTGTAACCCTGGGCGCACTCTCCCTTCCCAAGGATGCAGGCGAGCAGTTGAGGGGGAAAAAACGTCATCCCACCATTGCAGATGATGTGATCATCTATTCCGGAGCCACCATTCTGGGCGGAGACACAGTCATCGGGGAGCGTTCAGTTATTGGAGGAAATGTCTGGATCACCGAATCCATACCCCCGGATACAAAGGTAATTCTGGAAACGCCCAGGCTGATATACAAATGAATGCAGTGCGAATTGTTACATGGATGAACTGAAAAAATACAAAGATACTGAGCCTGTAATGCTTTGATGTGATTTCCATGATTTTTTCCCTGCAAATTTAATCATGGGAATTTTAATCATATAAATCACAGTTCAGACAAAAAAGGCTGAAAACACTGTCAGTTAAGTAAGTCACCATAAATTTTTGGGTATAAAATTTTCAGAAAAACCGGATTTTTCCAGAAAAATCCGGTTTTTTATATCTCAAAACTTTCAGTTGGGTACTCATAACGGAACAGCTTTTTCTGAAAATTTATATTTCCGCGTAAGCCCCGGATACAGCCGCTTCCCTCTCCCGGTCTTTGGCATGGTCGCGTGCGATAAGCATATAGATTGACGGAACCACAAACAGGGTGAACAGCGTACCAATTGCCATTCCGCCCACAATCACCAGACCAATGGAGTTTCTGGCTGCCGCTCCCGCACCTGAAACCAACGTCAGGGGAAAATGGCCTGCAACTGTTGCCCCAGTGGTCATGAGAATGGGCCTCAGCCGGGTCATGGACGCCTCATGGATGGCCTCATATTTGCTTTTTCCCTGCAACTGAAGCTGATTCGCGAATTCCACAATCAGAATGCCGTTTTTGGATACCAGCCCAATCAGTGTCACCAGTCCCACCTGAGAATAAATGTTCAAAGTTGTGGTCCAGCCGTGAGTCCAAAACGCCACATTGGGATCAGGGATTCTCAGAAAAGTGAAAATCAGCGCGCCGAACATTGCCAGCGGCACTGAACCTGCCAGAATGACAAAGGGATCACGGAAACTGTTGAACTGGGCCGCGAGTACAAGGAAAATCATAATCAGGGCCAGCCCGAACGCGGGAAGGAATTTGTTGCCCTCTTCCCGCAGTTGCCTGGATTCTCCTGTATAATCCATTGTATATCCTTTGGGAAGAATCCCGGCTGCCTCGTTTTCCAGATAACCCAGTGCCTCGTCGAGCGGCCGGATTGCCACCCCGCTGATTTTTACTGAATTGAACTGCTGGAAGCGGTTTAACGAACGCGGGACAGTGGAATCTTTGATGGTAGCAACGGTGCTGAGCGGCACAAGCTGTCCCCCCGGACCCGTGATGTAAATATCCTTCAACTGCTCCGGGTTCAGGCGATCCGAACGCCGGATTTGGGGAATCACTTTGTAACTTCTGCCTGCAATATTGAAACGGTTGACAAAATTTCCGCCGAGCATAGCAGAAATATCCGAACCCACCTGACGCAGATCCAGATTCAAATCCGCGACCCTGTCCCGGTCAATGACAATTTCAGACTGGGGCTGATCAATCTTGACATCAATCAGAGGCGGAAATGCAAACATGCCGCTCTGCATGGCTTTCAACTGAATCTGCTGTGCAAAATCCAGTATCAGCTCTGTATCAGCAGTGGAACCCAGAACAAATTCCACAGGAAAATCCCCGCCCCCCGGAAGCGCAGGCGGTGTCACCGGAAACATCCGAATACCGGGTATCACACTGAGCCGCTGCTGGGCTTCCGGCAGAATCTCAAAAATGGTGCGCTCCCGCTGATCCCAGGGTTTGACCACCAGACCGAGAAAACCGGAGGTGGGAAATGTCACCTGAAAAGTGAAATCCGCCTCTGCAATTTCCAGAAGTGATTTGTTTGCTGCTGCGGCATACAGGCTGGTCTGATCCAAAGTGGAATTGGCAGACGCGTCCAGAATGCCGAAAATCACACCCTCATCCTCGGACGGAGCCAGTTCACGCGGGGACATGAGGAACATGGGAATGCTCAGCAGACTCAGGACAATCCAGACTGTGTAAACCGCAGGCCGTGCAGCAAGAGTGGCATCCAGCCAGCGTCCGTAAACAACTTTGAGACGCTTGAAATCACGGTCAATCTTTCCCGCCAATCCTTTTTCATTGAGACCCGGTTTCAGGATATGGGCAGACATGAGCGGAGAAAGGGTCAGAGCCACAATTCCGGAAATGGTGACTGCCCCGGCCAGGGTAAACGCGAATTCACGGAAAAGCGAACCGGTAAGCCCGCCCTGCAGACCAATGGGTGCATACACAGCCGCGAGCGTGATGGTCATGGCAATAATCGGGCCAATAAGTTCCCGCGCGCCAATGATAGCAGCTTCCAGCGGTGTTTTCCCCTCACTCATATGGCGTTCCGCATTTTCCACCACCACAATCGCGTCATCAACGACCAGTCCCACAGAAAGCACAATCGCGAGCAGGGTAAGCAGATTGATGGTAAACCCGAAAATCTGCATGAGAAATACCGCTCCAATCAGGGACATGGGAATGGCAACCACCGGAATGAATGCTGATCGCAGCGAACCCAGAAAAAGAAAGATGATGACAACAACAATGAGCAGGGTTTCTGCCAGAGTTTTGGTCACTTCATGGATGGCATTGGTGATATAATCGGTCGCGTCATACGCGATGCGCGCGTTCAGGCCGGTGGGCAGTTGACTCTGCACATTGTCCATTTCTGTGCGCACCCGTTTGATGACATCAATGGCATTCGCGTTGGGCAATGCCCAGATGCCCATGAACACGGCTGTCTGTCCGGAAAAACGCACTTCTGTGTCATAGTCTTCCGCGCCCAGCACCACATCCGCAATATCTTCCAGCCGCACAATAGCGCCGTCCTGCTGACGGATGACAAGCCGTTTGAATTCCTGAACAGAGCGCAAATCTGTATTGGCCACCAGATTCACCTGAATCATGGAACCTTTGGTTTTGCCCACAGCAGAGAGAAAATTGTTGGCCGCCAGTATATCTCTGACCTGCATGGGACTGATGCCAAATGCTGCCATGCGTTCAGGTTTCAGCCAGATGCGCATGGCAAAGGTGCGAGCGCCCAGAATATCCGCGCGCTGCACACCTTCAATCGCGGAAAGCCGGGGCTGCACAATGCGCACCAGATAATCCGTGATTTCATTCTGCTGCAGCACCTCAGACGTGAAACTGAGATAGGCTGAGGCAAACTGGCTGTCTGCGGATTCCACATTGATAAGAGGAACTTCCGCCTCCGGAGGCAGATCGCCCCTGACCTGATCCACTTTGGAACTGATTTCTGACAAAGCCTTGACCGGATCATAATTGAGTTTGAGCCGGACGCTGATGATGGAACCGCCCTGGGAACTCAGGGACTGAATATAATCAATCCCGTCTGCGGCAGCAATGGCGCGTTCCAGTATGGTGGTGATGAAACCCCGCACCAGTTCCGCGCTTGCACCCACATACGCGGTGGAAACCGTGACGGTCGCGTTTTCACTGCGGGGATACTGGCGCACATTCAGGGATTTCACGGCCTGCAGTCCCGCAATGATGATCACAAGGTTGATGACCAGCGCAAGAACCGGTCTGCGAATGAAAATATCTGTGAATTTCATAGGTTGGAATATCCTTTTGTCTAATTCCATAAAAAACGATGAAAGATTTCTGTCTGTACACCGACAAATTGACCTTTCTGTATCAGTTTCTTTGATCTTCCAGAAGTTTCTTATCAAAATGTCCTATTTCAAACTTTCGACTCATCTCAATCATTATTTCCGCCATTCTGTCATGACGCTCATTAAGCTTCTTTAAGGCATCACGAAATAACATCTGATCTGCTTCAATGGAAGCACTGATTTTATCTACAATCTGAAAAGCTCTTTGTTTAAAATTTTCATATATATCAGGTTCATCTTTAAATTGCTTGGCAGCCAGTAATATTTGAGGAAGTTTTTCTCTTAAAGATTTCATACTTTCTTCCTCAAGTTTTCTCATAAAACTGTCATGCCACTCCGTTAATTTTTTCTGTTCTTCAATATCATAGGCACTGATTTCTCTTTTTATATTGAATTCCAACCGTTTTACACGTTCAAACAAATCAACTCTGTGTTTTTCAAATTGAATCTGCCTTTCAAACAGTCTCTTGTCCGGCAAATCATCAAGTTCGGACTGCTTTTCCATTTTTTCAATTTCCCTCTGATGCGATCTGCCTGCTTCCTGTTCTCTGATTTCAGAAAGTTTTTTTTCATATTCAGTTTTTAAATATATCTCTATTCCTGCCTTTGTTTGCAATGTCTTGCGTTCCTCACTGGCACGAACTTTTTCCTCACCTATCCGGCACACAGTTTCAAACCCTGCTTCAATAACTCCATAAAAAGGGATTATTTTTACTAATATTGACATGATTCGCCTCTCTTTCTGTTTTTTGAACGCCTTTCGGCTGTATCCATCATCTCAACCATCAATTCCATAAAATAAAATTCACGTTCTCTTTTGCCTTCCCCAAATTTGTCAATTAATTGGCTTTGTACAGCTAACCTCTCTGTATATCGTTTTTTCAAAATGTTAAGTGAGTCTTTCAAAAGATGCATCTCATGTTCCATCCCGAATGAATTTAAAATATTTGAAACTTCTTCAAATCGTTGTGTCAATATTTGCAGTCCTGCACCTCTCACCTCACTGTTATTCTCTGATTTTTCAATCACTTCATAAAGTATCAATGTGATCTCATCCCAAATTCTGCCAATTTCAAATTCATTTCTGTATTCCTTATTTAAGTAATGATTTTCAATGTAATTTTTGTAAAGATGATTTGACATACATTTATGAAGAAACTGCTCCCTTCGCTGTTTCATCAGCTTTTGAAGCAGTCTCTGTTTTTTAACTATACGTTCGATATCCAAAATCACTGCCTGTCCAATTCAGGTTCGGACTTTTTTTCAATGTCCGGCTGAATATCATCTTTTCTTTTAAAGTCATTTTTTAGAAGAGTTTCAACTTTTCCTGATAATTTTTCAAGTATATCTTTGAACCGTTTTTGATACGGATCAACGATTTCCTTGAAAAGATTCTGGTTTAGTTCATCAATATCCACAGCAATCATTCTTAAAGCAAGATTGATGTCATTGAGATAGAGTTTGCTGATTTCTTCAAGCCACATATGTATCAGGTTTTCCGGAACTTTTCCATCGGACAGTGCGGCATGAATATCCGGTATGGCTTTCTTTTTAAAACCAACCAACTCCTTGCGAAGATCACTTCTGCACTCTTCGAGCCAGACATAACTCTCCTTATTCTTATTGAGAAGTTCGATTCGCTTCTGTTCATACTCCAACTGCATATCCAGTCGGGCCTTCTCAATTCTGATCAGTTCATCTGCTCTCTGTTTTTCGAGATTTATCAATAAACTGATCAATTCTTTGTTGTCATTAAATTCTGAAGACATATTCTCTCCTTCCCCAAGTCCTCTTTGGGTTGATTTGATTTTTTTAAAGCCATATTTTCTCCTTTTACCTCTGACAGCAAATCAAAAAACAGTTCTTTGTCTACAGCATGAATTTTTCCAAGCATTCTGTTTTCTATCCAGTACCAGCCATCCTGCTTAAATCCTTTATAAAAAAAGAACCGTTTTTTGACACCTCATACTCTTCCGTATCTGCTGCTGTTATCCCTGCTTTTATTTTCGGATTTTTTTTCAAATATACAAGGATTTGCTGATCAAAATCTCCAATGAGATCAATGCGTCCGTTTGCACCGATAACCCATGCGCCCACAGTCCGGATTTCTGCCACCTGCTTTTTTCCATTTTCAAAAATCATCATTTTTTTGGCAGTATATTCACCTGATGCTTCTTCATTCAGTTTGCAGTCCTTTTGTTCACATAAAATTTTTTTTCTTTCAGCCATTGTGCTGTAAGAGTATAATATTTTGATATATTGCATAAATATTCATCTAAAACCGCATTTGCCTTTTCGTCCATTATATATCTCCCTGTTTTTTTATGCCAAAGTTGCCCAGTTTAAATCCATAATTATAATAAGCTAATACATGCTGATGAATGAATAGATGACAGTGACAATTATCTGCCTGACACTGAATCTGCCTCCACAACCTTTATTTCCTCATCTGTCAAATCATAGAGTTTGTACACCAGTTGGTCAATCTGTCTGTCTGTTGATTCCATCTGACGCTGCAAAACCGTTTTCTCCTGCGGCAAGGAAGATTTACTGTATTTTTTTTGCAAATCAAGCATCCGGTCAACCAGAAATGCCATTTTGTCATGGAGAGATTTGTCATCTGAACTGGTGAAATCAATGGCGCGTATGGGAAGCTGTCCAATATAAACTTTGTTAATATCATCAACAAGAAAATGAGTGCAATAAAAATTCAGCAGATTGGAATTGAGAATGCCAATGATGTATTCCAATGAGCAATTTGAAGCTGCATTAAAATAAATTTGCTGTATGGTCTTTAATGTGGCTGTTTTCCTTTTTTCAATTGTTGCAATAATTCTTCTCCTGATTTTCAGATTCCGGATTCTGATAACAAGTATCCTTTTCTTTTCAAATGAATTTTTCCATGAATTTGTATAATATTTTGTGTCAGATACAGAATATCTGTCAATATTTTCAGGAATAAGTATCCTGTTATTGCCGGAAAGCAGAAGAGAATTTTTTCCACCTTCCAATCCTCTGTCAATCTGAATATTTTCAATTTCTTTTAAGGGAGTTCCGCTGTTTCGGATTTTGCTGATGATGAAAGTCTTTTCCCTCAAAATAAACCTGCCAAAACACAAAAGAGGTGATTTGCCCCATTCATCATAGGAAACAGTTCCTTTTTCCATAAAACGGTTTTGATGAATATCATCAAGAATTGTTTTAACCGGTTTTCTGTGGTCAGCCAGATAGCGCGTAATTTCAAAACTGCTGTCCGGTGTCTGTTTTGTAATTGCAATTACAATATTTGGCGTTGCTTTGGCTTCTTCAAAAACTGCAACGGTTTCAAGAATGGAAGAGACTGTATAAGAATTATACAAATATTTCCTGAATGAAGCATATTGATATTTGCTTAACAACGTATCAGGCACAATATAACTGAAAAATCCTGTATTATTTAATAAATTTAATCCTTTGTCAATAAAATATATGTAGGAGTTAATTTCCTTCATATCAGATGAAACAGGATAATTTTTATGGAAATATTCAATATGGAACAAATCCGCGCCCCAGGGCGGATTCCCAATTACAGCATCAAATCCCCCGGCTTTCATGATTTCCGCAAATTCCGCATTCCAGTCAAACGCATTGACCCGGTAAATTTCCTCCTCATTGAGTTTTATCTGCTGATTTGCATAAAAATCCGGCCCGATAAGCGAATTCCCGCATTTGATATTGTTTGACAAATCCGGCAGAATCCGTTCCTGAAACACGGACATCTGTATGCTCTGCTCATTTTCCCCCTCCAGCACTTTCAGCAGCAGCGAAAGTTTGGTCACTTCCACAGCCTGCGAATCAATGTCAACGCCGTAAATGTGACGGAGCAGAATCCGTTTCCGTTCCTCAGTTGTCAGACGCCATTCCCCTTTGTCTGTCTGATACAGAACCGGCTTTTTCCCTTTGGCTTTTTTTTCCGGATTGTCAGATACATACTGATTCAGATGCCAGTCCAGCAGAAACTGATATGCACCGATTAAAAACGATCCGGAACCGCAGGCCGGATCAAGAATTGTCATATTTTTCACATTTCCCGGCTTTTTCCCGTCAAGAAGTTTTCCCGCAGTGTTTCTGACAATATAATCAACAATGTATGTCGGAGTATAATAAACGCCCCCGGCTTTTCTGACTTCGGGTTTTTCCTCCACTTTTGCCTGATGCCCGGCAGTCAGACGGATAACCTTTCCCAGAAATTTTTCATACACCTGACCCAGAATATCAGCGGGCAGAACCGAAAATTCATAGGGACTGTCCGGATAATACAGATTTTTCAGCATGTCTTTGAGGGGTTTGTCATCAATGCTGAGGCCGGGTGTCACGCGATCAAAAACATCGCGGTGTTTTTCCTTTCTGAAATGAAAGAGATCGGAATTGTATTTTGCATCGGCTCTGCGGAAAAGATCAACCATCTGTCTGTAAACATTTTTTCCGTTTTGCAGGGCCATCAGAGAGCCGTAAGTTTCAATGCCCCGATCCTCGCAGATGCGCAGAAACACAATCCGGTCAATGGTCTGCTGCACAGCAAAATTCAGTTCCCGCTGTGTCAGATTCGGATTGCGCAGCGCGATGCTGCGGGCCAGAAGTTCCCGCCAGTTCTCAATTTCCTGCAGAAATGCAGCATCAACTTCCAGACTGCCTTTTTTTGCTTTCTGTGCTTCCGCATACTGATCAAAGGAACCGTTCAGAACAGCATCACGGGAGAAAATGTTTGCAATTTCCTCCCATTTTTCAGCATAATCCGTGTATTTCAGGTACAGAATCCGTGAATGGGATGCTTTGTCGGTTCTGGCAGGTTTCACACGGCAGTCATAAACCGCAAATTCCTCAAAATCCGTGAGAATGCTCAACGGCAGTTTCGCACTCCATCCGTAACGCCGCAGTTGATAGGCCGGGTGTATGCTTTCTTTTATATTCACAGAAGGCTTTTTTGCCTCCAGAAAGAATTTGCGCACGCCGCCAATGCGGAAGCAGTAATCCGGGGCTTTGGTGACACCTCCGGTTTTTATTGAATATTCTTCTATGACATCTCTGTATGCTTCAGAAATGCCCTTTGTATTGGAAATATCCCAGCCCAGTTCCTCAAAAAGGGGATTGATATAATCTGTCCTCACCTGCGTTTCATTGTAAATCCCTTTTTTGTAAAATTCCAGATTTGCATGAAAAACTTCAATCAGTTTTTTGATTCTGTCCGGTATGTTCATGTTCAAAATTTCCCATCAGCGTTTGCAGTTTTCGCAATCTCTTCAAAAAATATCTGTTTTTTATTTTTCATTTCATGCTTTTCATATATGTCCATGTATGGGAAGCGCGCAGGGAAGAAGGTTCATAGCTTTCATACCATTCGAACAATGATGTTATTGTATCAATATCCATCCACTTTGGCAATACAGCGGCATTTATTTTTTTCTGACTGAATTTTTTCATGGTTTCGGCAAAAACGGTTTCCATGCTCCAGGAAACTCCTTCAAACACGTGGGGATAAAAGCTGCGGGACTGAAAACCGATAAGCCAGTATCCGCCGTCAACTGCGGGGCCGATGACCGCATCCGCGTGTTTCAGTTCCGTAAATGCCTGTTTCAGAAACTCTTCCGGCAAATCCGGGCAGTCGCTGCCAATCAGCACTGCCTGTTTATAACCGTTTTCAAATGCCTGATCAAATGATTTTTTCATTCTCATTCCCAAATCACCGTCAGGCTGGGGAAAATAAGCAAACTGATCCCCCAGCCATGAACGAAACATGGCATTGGCATTTTGGGGTGAATAGCAGAGGATGACATCCTGAGACAGTTTTTTCAATTTGTCCGCCAAATCCAGAATAAAACAGCGGTAAAGGTTTACGGCATGTTCACTGCCAATCTCACGGGCCAGACGGGTTTTAACTTTTCCCTTTTCAGGCCATTTTACAAAAAAAAGCACACATTCTTTTCCCACTTCACAATCCCGTTCTGAATTTTTTTATCCGTATACTATTACTTGAAACATTTCGCTTGTAAAATAACGCATTCGAAAGGCCTGCCTCAGCAGAGTTTATAAAAATGTATAACAGCCACAAATAACACGAATCTGCACGAATGCACAAACCGTAATTCGTGTAATTCGTGGCTGTACCATCAAATCTTCTGAGTAATGGTATAATACCGATTCGCCAGTGAAGACATGCTTTTAAAAACAGCAAATTCCTGTAATTAAACAGAAAAAAATATTTTTATTGTATAAATTCAATAGCGATTTGGTATAAGTTGGCAAACAAAAATTTTCGTGTATTTAAAAACCGGATTTTTTCGAAAAATCCGGTTTTTCTGAAAATTTTATGCCTGAAAATTTATGGAACCTTACTTATGGTTCGTGATCAGGTTTTTTTCTCATTTCGAAAAATTTTGTAATATCCAATCAGACGATGGGGCGATACACCCAGACAGAACAGTGAGGCCAGAATCCATGAACGCAGCACACTGTAAATGATTCCTTCCTGTTCCCATCGCCGTGCAGATGTTCTGACACATTTTGGACTGATGAAAATCCGATCATTGCGCTGTCTGATCCGGCGCATGAGATCAAGGTCTTCCATAATCGAAATTTCTGCGAACCCCCCGATTTTTTTAAAATATGACCGTGAGATAAAGATGGCCTGATCCCCGTAGGGAATTCTCGTCAGTCTGCACCGCCATGATGCCCCATATTCGATGAGTCTGTAAATCCGGAGATGGCTGTCAAAGCGCAGTCTGAATGCACCGGCAGCGTATTGACCGGTTTTCATGATTTCACAGATATGTTCCAGCGCATCCGGGGGCAGTTCGGTATCGGCATGCAAAAAGATCAGAATATTACCATCTGCAATCTGCGCGCCTGCATTCATCTGGATTCCGCGCCCGCGCGGGGCAGTCACTGTTTTGACTTTGGGACAGAGAATGTGCTTCACAGTGCTTTTTTCCGGATCTCCGTCCACCACGATAATTTCAAAACAATCTGCCGGAAACTGCCTGTAAAGTCTGTCAATCTGCTGATTGACAGCAGCACCTTCATACAGCACGGGAATAACGATGGAAAATAAAGGCTGCAATCTGTATTGTCCTGTAAGCAGGTTACAAAAAAGGAGTCCGTAAAATTCCCCCCGGTCTCTGCCATTTCTTATCTCTCAAAATATTCAGACCGATTTTGACGGTTTCCGGAGATACAGGGCGGGTGTAAGTTCCAAATATTCTGTCCCATAATGAAAAAACAGAGGAATAATTGGAACTGCATTCTTTCATGTTTGCCGAGTGATGATAACGGTGCATGTACGGGGTTACAATAATTTTTCTCAGCACACGATCTGTATGTTCCGGAAAAGACCAGTTACTGTGATGGAACAGTACTGAAATATTCAGTATAATTTCATACAGCAAAAGATCTGTCAGCGGTATTCCCATCAGCATCAGAAAAGGCAGCCTGAAAAAAACAGAAAAAACAATTTCACCCGGATGAAAACGCAAAGCAGTTGTGGCATCCAGGTTGGTATCTGTATGGTGCGCCCTGTGAAACATCCAGAGAAAGCGAATCTGATGATTAATCCGATGCCAGAAATATGTCAGTATATCCAAAAAGATAAATGAGATTATTATTCGCAGTGCAAAAGGAAATTCCGCATATCCGATAATACCTGAAAAATATCTGCTTACGCCTGTTAAAGAGAACAGTATCAGCCCTGTCAGCAGAAATCGTATCAGCAATGCGTTGATCAGCGCAGTCAGGAGATTTGACAGCCCGTGCAATATTCTGTCTTCGGCACACGGATAAAAAGGAGAAACAGTTTCAAGGAAATACAAAATCAGCATGAAAACAGTCATAGAACCGATTTTTATGTAAGACAGCACATTGGAATCCGAAAGCCAGTCCATAGTATCCTCTCCTGATAAGCATTTTTTTAAAAATCAAGACAATATGTTATAAAGCCAGTGCCTTGTTTTATGAGGGAATCTGCTGTTTTTTTCGCGACCTGACAAGCGAAACAATTTTTTTGGCAATCAGGGGAAAAATACCCAGCAATGCAAAGGAAAAAACAAGGCCGGGTGACAAAATTCCTTTCGCGGATTCAATTTTGGCAAGGTGTGTGCCTGCATTGACAAACACAAAAGTTCCCGGAAGCATCCCGATCTGACTGACAAGATAAAAAACCGGGGTTCGTATCAGCGTAAGTCCCATCACAAGATTGATGACAAAGAAGGGAAAAAGGGGAACAAGCCGCAGGGTGAAGAGATAAAAGGAACCGTCCTTTTCAATTCCCTCATTCACAGCCTTTAATTTCTCACCAAACCTGCTCTGAACGTAATCTTTCAACAAAAAACGTGCAGCCAGAAAGGCAAGGGTTGCGCCGATGGTACTGGCAAAGGAAACCAGCACCAGTCCCACCCAAAGCCCGAAAAGTGCGCCTCCTGCCAGTGTCATAATTGCAGCACCGGGCAGAGACAGGGCGGTGACAAGAATATATAACGCCAGATAACCCGCTATTGTAATCAGCCTGTGATCCGCGTAATAAGACTGAAACATCTCCTGACTGGATTTCAGGTATGCGAAGCTCAGATACTGCTGAAGATCAAAAATGAAAAAAACAGCGAAAACTGCTGCTATAAGCAGCAGGACTATGATTTTTGAACTTTTTCCATTCATATGTTGGCTCCGGATTCTTCAGATATATACCATTACCTGAAACATTTGCAGAGGTTCAGATTCAGATCTGAATTCCGCACAGAAAAACTCTGTGTGACTCTGCGGAAACTCTGTGTGACTCTGCGGTTAAAATATGCCCGGCAGAAGTATAAAAATGTTTTAAGTATCGGTATAGCTTTTAAGATAATTATTTTGGAGTAGGTTGGGGTGAACGCAGTGAACCCCAACATTCTTAAATTGTTGGGGTTAGTTCCTCACCCCAACCTGCAGGAAACCCCAAAATTATTTTCTTAAAGCCTAATAATACGCGCTGGCTGCATTTTCCAAAATGCTTACAAACCGCGATGGTAATAGCGTGAAGGGCCGTTCCACACTTCCCAATTGCTTTCCTGAAAAATACAACGGCAGTCCATAACGGTTTCACCTCTGCCTTCCTCTGTTTTTGCCTCAACATCACGGGGATTTGCACCGACTTCGGCCCAGAAAAGATTTGCCCCCGCGATTGCTCCCAGCGTGCATGGTTCATGCGTACAGTTGCCGATAACTGTCCGCGGCATACCCAGCCTGGTGACAGCCACTATTTGCGCCATCCGCAGCTCACTGATCATCCCGCGTTTGGCTATTTCCGTGCCGGGTATGGCAATTCTTCGAGCGGCTCCGCTGAAAGACGGATGGAAAGAAGCCGTGAATGCAATCATTTCTGCCAGTTCCTCATTTGTATGTTCCGGCCCGACAGGCTCAACACAGGTTCCAACTTCAAGCCCGGCTTCTTTAAAGTTGAGGATGCTTTGCTTTCTCTTTTCAGGCACAAGCCCGGTGTCTGTTCCTTCCCGGAGACGAAGGGCATGATAAACACCGGCAAAGCCTGCTTCCTTCAGTTTTACCGCATTTTTAAGCGACTGATCTCCGACATTCGCGATCAGTGTTGTTTCAGACTTCAGATTCTTCCTGACTTCCTCTGCTGTTTCCAAAAACCTTTCAAAGGGATAGTGGGCTGTTGACATCAGGAATACAGCATTTGCACCGTCCGTTTCAAACCGGCGCGCATATGCCACAGCCTGATCGGGTGTCAGCTCTGTTGCAGTTTTGAAAATGCCATTGGCTTTGGCAAAAGAACAGAAAAGACATTCGCAGTTGCATGGACCAAGATTGACAGCAAACTGCGCATGGACTTCAGCCTTTCCGCCTGAAAGTTCCCTTGATATACGGTTTGCCCCGGCCATAACCATATACATTTCTGAAGAATCCGGAGACAGACCAAGCAGGTATATCATATCTTCACGGGACAGCACATCTCCGCTTTGTGATTTTTTCAGTATTTCGTGAATGTTCATAAAGTGTTACCCTTTTCCTTTTTCCCTGCATCGAACATAATGTTCAATGTTATTTTCCGTTTAATGACCAGTCATACTCCAGATAATCCACTTTGATCTTTCCTGCTTTGGCACTCAGTTCCGCTTTCATTTACTCCTCACAGGCATCCGGGCCGCACGCGCGTCCTTTCAGGTTGAAAAAAAATTTCAGACCTTTTTTGATTTTATCGGAGAATATTTTGGGGGAAAAGAGCGAGCCTGCCACTTTCCTGTTGATTTCTGCGATGGTGGGATACGGATGTATGGCAGCCGCAAGGGTGGAAAGTTTGACTTTGCCGTTGAGCACCGCAGCCCATTCTCCGAGCAAATCCCCTGCATTGTGGCCGAAAATCTGAACGCCGATGGGTTTTTCTTTGCTGTCCAGCAGCATTTTGATTTTTCCGGTTCGCTGACCTTCTGCAAGAATCCGGTCATTGTTTTTAAATTCCTCTGTCAGGACAGTATAAGCGATTCCTGCTGCTTTTGCCATTGTTTCGTTCATGCCGATACTTCCCAGCGGCGGATCGGTGAACGTACACCAGGGAAGCCATTTGTAATCCACACTTCGGGGAATATGGAAAATGGCATTGCTGACAACAATACCGCCCTGATAACCCGCAGCATGAGTGAACTGAAATCCTCCGGATACATCTCCTGCCGCATAAATATGTTTTTGGCTTGTTCTCAGCCGCTTATCCGCAATCACTCCGCGGCGGTCTGTTTTGACGCCGATGTTTTCCAGCCCCAGATTTTCAATATTGGGTTTTCTGCCCAGTGCCACAAGAATGGTTTCTGCTTTCAGACTGAGCGGATTTCCGCCTTTGTTTTTAATCACGACTTCTTTTCGGGAACCCAGGTCTTTGGCGGATTCTATAGAATTGTTTAAATAAAAAACAACCCCTTCGGACAGCATCACGTTCATAACTTCCTGAGCCATGTCCGGATCCTCTTTTCCCAGAATCTGTTCTCCTCCGTCAATAACTGTAACCTTTGTTCCCAATCGGCTGAATGCCTGCGCCATTTCGCATCCGATTGGCCCGCCACCCAGAATGATCATGGATTCCGGAAGTTTGTCCATATAAAAGATTTCACGGTTGGTGATAAACGGGGTTTTATCCAGTCCGGGAATGGGCGGAACAGCGGCGGAAGAACCGGTAGCGATGACCCAGTTTTTTGCGGAAAAGGTTTTTCCGTTCATACGGATGCTGTGTTCATCTGCAAATTCAGGTTCGCCAAACATCACTTTTGCGCCCAGACTGCAAAATCTTTCTTCCGAATCATGCTTTTGAATGACAGAAATGACCGAGCGGATTCGTGCTGATATTTGTTTGAAATCAACCGGAGGAATTTCCGTTTCAGGCAGCCCGAATTTTTTTGCATGTTTCATTGTATGATAAACCTGCGCGGTTTTGATCAGGGTTTTGCTGGGTACGCACCCGAAATGCAGGCAGTCTCCGCCCAGCTCCTTTTCTTTTTCAAGCAAAAGGGTTTTTGCGCCCAGTTGCGCAGAACCGGACGCGACAGTCAAACCAGCCGCACCTCCGCCGATAATGCCGATGTCATAATCATAATCTGTCATTTGCTTTCTCCTGCTGTCACTTGCCCATGCTTTTTATTAACTTGACCTTACGCATTATTATCATAGCGATAAAAATAGGTATTCAGAACTGTTTGAAAATACTGGGTTCAAACTTTCTCGGAAATGACAGATTAAGAAGATGATTTCCTGATTTTTGGAACGGTTGTGTAATACCGATTCGCCATTGACCTGATACAATCTGCATTCCCATCCTAACTGATCCGGAGGAGTGCAAAAATTAAGCGGAGCGGTTTTTTGCACAGACAGAACTGCGGAAAAACTGACAATATTGAATCAAACCAATGGTGAATCACTATAATATAAGTTAGTTAGCTGTCTTCGGGTTCAGGCGCAAGCCGGAATTCCGGGTTCAGCGTATTGTCCACAACAACAGCCTGACCGTTGCGCAGTTTGAAAACACCGGTGCTGACAATTGTATCCCCTTCTTTGAGACCGGAAACAACCGCAAGAAAATCTCCCCGTTTCTCTCCAATCCGCACAAACTGCTGCCGGATGACCTGACCGGGAGATTCTTTTTTCTCTTCCTTTGTGTTCTCCACCACAAAAACCGAATCACTGTAAGGTGCATACAGCACGGCAGTGGCAGGGATGCTCAGCACCGGCTCCTGTTCCGGCAGCACCACAGACACATTGACAAACATGCCGGGGCGCAATAATTCCTGTGCGTTTTGTATTGTTGCCTGTATCCTGATATTGCGCGTGGCTGTATCCACTTCAGGATTGATGGCCGTGATTGTGCCTTCCACCACCTGATCGGAAAGCGCATCCGCTTTAATCCGGACGCTCAGACCGGTATGAATATCTGCAAGCTGATGCTGGGGAAGGAGAAAATTGACAAAAATCGGATCAATGGCCTGCAGGGAAACGATTGGCTCGCCCTGATTGATAATCTGTCCCAGATTGACCATGCGGATACCGAGTCGTCCGGCAAAAGGAGCGATGATGGTCTTCTTGGCAATAATCGCACGAATACCGTCTGCATCGGCCTGGGCAGATATGTACTGGGCTTTTGCGCTGTCAAATTCGGTTTCTGAAATGGCTTTCTGGGCCAGAACCTTTTTGGCACGGTCAAAATTGGCTTTTGCAAGGATCACCGATGCCTCGGCAGAGCGAAGCTGGGCTTCCTCAGAGGATATGTCCTGCCTGATCAGAAGATCACCGGCTTGGACCTTTGCACCGGATTCAAAAGCTATTTCTGTTATTTTTCCGGTCAGTTCCGCAGTCAGTGTCACTCCCTGAACCGCAGTCAGAGAACCAACGGAAGTCCGCAGGGTTTCCCATGACTGTTTACTGACCGCAGCAGTGGTCACGGTCTCAGGCGGAGGGGAAAAACTTTTGCCCTGGGCAATCATTTTGCCAATCTGCAGGGCCTTGATTCCGCCAATCAGTCCGGTAAACAGGATTAATCCGATAATGGTAAAAAAAATCTTCTTTTTCATATGTCTGCTCCGGTATTTGTTCCCTGGAAGTTCACAGAAAATCCATGAAACATTGTTTGATTCTTTGTTTAATATAAAATATATCTAAAGATTTCATCATACTCCTTATTGCCCCTGATGTCAATTGCTGCATATTGGACAGATGAACCAAGTAAAAAAAGGGTAGTTAAGCATTTTCTGCGTTTTTTTTCATACCATGTCTGATGAAAATTCAGATATAAAAATATTTATCATGCAATATCAATTTGTTATATTTTTGTTATATTTTTTGACAGATGCTTCATTTTTTGTAATATTTACTCCAAAATTTGCAGTAAATAATTAATATATATAAATATCAATATATTAAAAATATATCGGAAAATTTTCCGATGGTTTTTTATACAAATAAATAATATAAATCAGATAATTGGTGTTTATGAAAAGAATTTTGTCTTTTATTTTTTCCCAAAATCTGCAAAAAAATCCTTTTTTTGTCAAAAGATTTTTTTCTGACAAATAAATATATATTATCAAAGATATATAAATAAAGCTACAATTTTTGGAGGTCATTTTGTATTTTTTGATGCCAGTTTTCACAGTTGCCTCTTCCTTATATATAGAATATCTGTCCACAATTCTGAAAGTTTAACCCAACTTGTCATGTGCCGGGATGATAAAAAAATAAAAAATCAAATAGTTATATTGTATTAAGGCATTTTGGAATAAAAAATCAGAGGATAGTGTCCATCGGTGACAGATTGGGATATAATCTGTGCGGAAAACTGCATCAATTTTTTTAAAATTATTTATTTTTTAAAATCAAATAGTTATATTTTTATAACTATTTTTTAAAAATATTTTTTGACTGAACAGTATTTTGGTACACATTGTGCATATAAAAATTTCAAACGATGTTTAATTACATCTGTCATTTTTTCAGGAATCAAAACATCAGACACAGAAAGGAAAAAGCCATGAAAAAAATATTATCAGCCATCTATACAGTTGTTATCGTTATCCTGCTTTCCGGAATTGCAGGAGCCCTGCCAAATGCCACAGAGACTTTTCCGGTTACAGAAACAGCCTCCATG
Source organism: uncultured Desulfobacterales bacterium (assembly GCA_964534335.1). Lineage (GTDB taxonomy): Bacteria > Desulfobacterota > Desulfobacteria > Desulfobacterales > Desulfococcaceae > JAABRU01. The sequence goes on along the minus strand of CAZHPS010000038.1, from coordinate 2,242 downwards.
CTGATCCTGGGTTTCGGACTGATCGGTATTGCAGAGGTTAAGAGAAAATACAGCAAATAAAAGACAATATAGTGTTATTTCTATATAATCAGCAGATTTTGGCAACTATCCCGGCATTATTTATGTTTTCCCGGATTTTGTCCTGCCGAATCTGTGTGATACGCTGATTATCCCAATTTTTCCGATCTTTTTCCGCGTTTTTTTTCATAGTTCAGGTTTTGCGCTTCCTGCCCAGCCAATTCCCTCTGCACACCCTCCGCACAGTTCACAGCCCTGTTTCATGGGACAGGGCGGAGACGGTCTGCTGTCCAATGCCCGCTCATATTCCCTGCGTAGAAAAGATTTTTTCACCCGGTGATCAATGAAATCCCAGGGAAACAATTCATCAGGCTCCCTTTCCCGGTAAACATAAAAATCCGTGTTCAGAGAAGATTCTTTCACAGTTTTTGCCCAGTTGCCTCTGTTTTCATGCAGATGAAGCAGCATCCGGGAAATTGTGCGGTCTCCCCGCGACAGAAGTGCCTGAAAATATGCCTGCCGGGGAGCGTCATGGTCAAGCCGCACATTGGGAATCTTTTTCAGAACAGTCTGTATGATTTTCTGTTTCTGCCGAACACTCTGTATATTTTCCATCGCTGCCCACTGAAAAGGGGTTATTGCTTTGGGCACAAAGGTGTTCAGACTTACGGTGATGGTTCCGATCCGGCCTTTGGCACGGCTGGATTGCAGAAAACGCTCTCTTATTTTCCCGCACAGCTCTGATATTGCCAAAACATCTTCCTCTGTTTCTGTGGGAAGACCGATCATGAAATAGAGTTTGATATTGCCAATGCCATTGGCAACCAGCATTTCCGCTGCATTCAGAATATCTGCTTCACAAAGTCCCTTATTTATGACCTGCCGCATCCGTTCAGAACCCGCATCCGGTGCAATGGTTGCTGTTTTCACTTTGCTCTGCCGCAGGGTTTCCAGCAGTTGTGGTGTGAGTGCATCAGCGCGCAGGGAACTGAAGGAAATCCGGATGTCTCTGTTTGCATAATCCGCGCAGAGTTCCCCAATGCCCGGCAGATCCGATACAGCCGCGCCCATCAGTCCGATTTTGTGCGTGTGTCTGCTCCCTTCCTCCATGCAGTCTTTCAGCAGAGAAATGGGCCTGAAACGGGGAGGCCGGTAAACATAACCCGCACTGCAGAAACGGCATCCGTGGGGACAGCCCCTGCCGGTTTCCACCAGCCAGGTCTGACTGAATGCAGTATCAGGCGTTATCAGGCTGCTGCATGTTTTGGTGCGGGAAAGGTCTTTCACAAATACCCGTTCAATCTTTTGGGGAACATCGCAGATGGGATCAAATCCGGCCAGAGTGCCGTCTTCCCGGTATTCACAGCGGTAAAAGGCCGGAACATAAAGACCGGAAAGGTTTTGGGCAAGGGTTTTCAGCATTTTTTTCCGGTCTGCATCCGGATCAAATACCTGAAAAAAAGGCATGAGCAGTTCCTCTGCCTCACCCAGCAGAAAACAGTCTGCAAAATCTGCAATGGGTTCAGGATTCAGAAAACAGGCCACGCCTCCGGCCATAATCAGGGGATGGTTTTCACTGCGCTGTTCTGAATCAAAGGGAATTCCGGCAGATTCCAGCACGGTCAGCACATGGGGAAAATCGCTTTCAAATGAGATGGAAAAGGCAATGACATGAAAATCAGAAAGGGGACTGTCTGATTCAATGCTTCGGATGCGCGCGGGACCGGGGGAATCTGACTCCGGCACAAAGGCCCGTTCGCAGACCACATGTTCCATTTCATTCAGAAGTCTGTAAACTGTCTGAAATCCCAGATTGGACATTCCAACAGAATAGGTATTGGGATAAACCAGTGCCACGCGGATGCGGCTGCTCCTGTTTTTCCGGATCACACCGGTTTCAAAAGAACGGGAGGGGGAAGTATGGGATTTGGATTTCCTTGTTTTCATTTTTTTTATAAGTGGGATAAGAGTTATACTGGTTCGCCAAATTCTCCATTGAAAATATACTTATGATTCGGTTTCCCACAGAGGACACAGAGGAAATAAATCACCTTATTGTATAAATTCAACAGCGAATTGGTATTATACAATCCGGAGGAGTGCAAAAAACCGCTCCGCTTAATTTTTGCACTCCTCCGGATTATGTATGTGCAAAAAACCGCTCTGCTCAATTTTTGCACTCCTCCGGATTATGTATGTGCAAAAAACCGCTCTGCTCAATTTT
>CAZHPS010000037.1:0-24167 GCA_964534335.1 uncultured Desulfobacterales bacterium | reverse complement strand
TGTCATTCGTGCAATTCGTGGCTGTACCATCAAATCTTCTGAGTAATGGTATAGGCAAAAAAAATTTCGTGTATTCAAAAAACCGGATTTTCCCAAAAAATCCGGTTTTTCTGAAAATTTTATGCCGGAAAATGTATGCAACCTTACTTAAACTCACAGTTTCATCAGGGTTTTTTTGGGTTCTGCATGTCTTCGGATGTATCCCTTTCATTTTGCAAAAGGGAAAGCATTTTTTCCACATCAGCTTTCCTGACCGGATCATCCGAAAATTTCAGCACCTGCCGGAAATGAAAAATGGCATTTCTGAAATCCCTTTTGTTCCGGTAGTATTTTCCCAGATAATAATGTGCCTCGCCCATATTGCCCTCTTTTCCCCAGGCTTCCCCCAGATAATAGATGGTCTGGGAATCGTCGGGCTTTTTTTCCAGCGTTTTTTCCAGAAAAGAGATGGCATCCCGGTACTGCCCAAGTTCAATGGCACTGCGTCCCAGAAGAAAAAGGCATTCGTAATCCTCCGGATCAATGCCGATGCTGCCGCTGAGAGCCTGCATAGCGTTTTCATACTGTCCGTCCATAAAGCATATTTCTCCCAGATCTTTGAGCATGACCGCGTCAAGTGGGCGTTTTTCCAATGCACGGCGCACATACTCCGCACCTTCTCCGGGATTCCCGTTCCGGGCCAGGGCAATGCCGTATCCGTGACTGACAAAGGGATCATCCGGATATTTCTTCAGTTCAGCCTTCATTTCCACCAGGGATTTGTCCTTATCTCCGTAGGCAGCAGTCAGACGGGTACGCACCTGCCGGAATTCCTGAGCGTTTGCACCGGTCTTTTTCAGTTCTTTTCTGTGGGATTCCATCCAGGTTCCCAGATAGGCAATGCGATCCCCCACAGCCGGATGAGTCATAATATAGGAAGGAGCCTGATCTGTTCCGTACCAGTCTGTATCCCGGATTTTTTTGAGAATGTGCAGCATTCCCTCCCCGCTGTATCCTGCGGCAGTGAGGTACTGTATCCCGATTTCATCTGCCTGAATTTCATCCTGCCGGCTGTAGGAAAGAGAGGCTGTCTGACCTGCGGCCATAGAACCCATTGTCATGGCCTGTGCTGCTTCCCCTGCTCCGCCGATGCCCAGAAAAATGCCGGCCACCACTCCGGCCAGGGATGCCAAAGTGATTTTGGATGATCGTTCAATTTTTTGGGAGATATGCCGTGCAGACACATGGATGATTTCATGGGCCAGAATAGCGGCCAGTTCATCCTCTGTATCCATGGCTGCGATCAGGCCGCTGTTAACAAACACATTGCCGGCCGGGCCGGCAAAAGCATTGTAAACATCCTGCCGGATCACATAAAAATTGTAGGTAAAAGGCTGAGGCGGCATGACCGAAAGAATTTTTTTTCCAATTTTTTCAGTATAGGCCGTAATCAGAGGGTCTTCGATAAAATGGAAATGCGCCCTGACCTTTCTCATAAATTCATAGCCAAGCTGCTCCTCTTCCCGTATGGTGATGGCACTGCCATAAGCAGGAAAAAAAACATTTCCCATTATAAAAAATGTAAGCCATATGGCCGTTGTTTTGTACAGATATTTCATAACAGCCCTCTGTAAAATTGGGTTACTGCTGCTGGAAATCCCATGTTTATAATATTTTCATCAACTTTTGTCCTTTGTGAACAGCAGATGCAGGTGCAAAAAACCGCTCCGCCTAATTTTTGCAATCCTCCATCCGGTTTTGCAGAGGACAAAAGTTGTTAAAAGAACTATGCTTCCAAAGACCAGTCCCCCGGCACCCGGAAAACCGGTCTCCAGTCCCATGAAATCTGAATATAAAACATTTCAGACATAAATTCAAACAATAAAATATTCTCTGCCTTTTCAAACATGTTCTTTTGTGATACATACTTCCGGACAGGTACACCTGTTCATAAATTTTATAATATTTTTTATAAGGTGAATTCTGCCGGAACGGTTCCGGACGCACATACACGGCTCTTACCGGCATTGAATTCTGCCGGATTAGAATTATATAGCAGGCAGGCATCGGAAAGGTATCAGGAAACAGACACCTGAAACCTGACACCTCCTGTAAATTAGGATGGCGGATTATGACACAAATTATATGTATTGCCAATCAGAAGGGCGGAGTGGGAAAGACCACAACAGCCGTAAACCTGGCCGCTGCCCTGGCTCTTTCGGGAAAAAAGACTCTGCTGGTGGACTGCGACCCCCAGGCCAATGCCACAACCGGACTGGGGGTAGACAAGAATGCCCTTAACCGGACACTCTATCACGGACTCATCGGAGAGGCAAACGCAGAGGAACTGATTCTCAGCACCGAACCTGAAAACCTGCAGGTGATTCCTTCCCGTGTGGAACTCATCGGTTTCGAGGTGGAAATGATGGCAGAGGAAGGCCGGGAACAGGTGTTAAAAACTTTGCTGAGCGGTTTGAGGGGCCGTTTTGACTATATTATTCTCGACTGCCCCCCCTCCCTGAGTCTGCTGACCCTCAATGCCATGACTGCCGCGGATTCCCTGCTGATTCCCCTGCAGTGCGAATTCTACGCGCTGGAAGGGCTGGGGCAGTTGCTGCAGACCCGTGAACTGATCCGCAGCAGTCTCAATCCGGATCTGGGTATCTGCGGGATTCTCCTGACCATGTTTGACCAGCGCACCAACCTGTCCCATCAGGTAGTGGAAGAGGCCAAACGCTTTTTTGCAGGCAGAGAAAGGGTGTTTGACACCGTGATTCCCCGCAATGTCCGTCTGGGAGAGGCCCCAAGTTTCGGAAAACCCATTCTGCTCTATGATCCGGCTTCTGTCGGAGCGAAAAGTTATGCGGCTCTGGCAGAAGAAATTATCAGCGGACCTAAGGGATAAAAGATATGCAGGACAGCAGCAAACGCAAAAAAATGGCTTTGGGAAGGGGACTGGGCGCGCTGATTCCGGGAGCAGCAGTCTCTCCGGCAGCAGCAGTTTTGGCAGAAACTGCCGAAGCTGAACCAAAGGAATATCTGATCTGTGATGCCGGACAGATTCGGCCCAACCGGTATCAGCCCCGGCGCAGTTTTTCGCCCGATGAACTAGCGGAACTGAGTCTTTCCATCAAAGAGCAGGGGATTATCCAGCCCCTGATTGTCCGGAAAGATACGGACGGATATGAACTGGTGGCTGGGGAACGGCGACTGCGCGCAGCAAAAATGGCTGGACTGACCCAGGTTCCGGTACTTGTCAAAGAGGTTTCCGACTCCCTTATGCTGGAAATTTCCATTGTGGAGAATATTCAGCGGGAGGATTTGAATCCTTTGGAGGAATCCGAAGCCTATCACCGGCTCATGGAGGAATTCGGACTGACCCAGGAGCAGGTGGCCGCGCGGGTGGGCAAAAGCCGTCCTGCGGTTGCCAACTATCTGCGTCTGCGCCAGTTGCCGGTCGAGATAAAAGAATCCATTCTGGACAGTTCCCTTAGCATGGGACATGCAAAAGTGCTGCTGGGCGCGGAAAACACCCTGCAGCAGATGAACCTGTGGCGGCTGGTGATGGAAAAAGGACTTTCTGTGCGGGAAACCGAGCGTATCCTCAACCGTATGAAAGAGGAAAAAGATGCTCCGGAAAAATCCCAGCCGGAACCGGATTCAGATGAAATTTACTTTACCGGCATTGCGGAAAATCTTTCCCGCTATTTCGGCACAAAGGTTCAGATAAAACGTCAGGGGAAAAAAGGCAGACTGGAGATTGAATTCTACAATGATGAGGATTTGGATCGCCTGCTGAAAATTCTCAATGAGTAATTTTGAATGGTCAGGTTTCCCCAAAAACGGAGAATCATATGGAAACAGATATTCTGAAGAGCAAAATACATGAGACCATAGAAATGCTGCCTCCGGCCAAGATGCTGAGTGCATTGGAACTGCTGCGGGATTTGCAGAAAAGTGATGAAAGGGAAACGCAGGATTTGCTTGATATTCCGGGTTTTATTCAGGAATACCGGAAGGCAGAGGAAGACATCCGAAGCGGCAATACGGTAAGCTGGGATAAGATGAAACGGAATGTTTCGGAAGTGTTCAGAGATTTTCGTTGTAAGATAAAATATTATGATGATATTCTCAAACCCGAAACAGATGTATAGATTTTCAGAAAATATTTGTCTGAAAAAACCTCAGGGTTTTTGTGGATAATTTTTTTCTTAAAAACTATGGAAACGGAATGAAAAAAGCAGGACACCGGAAAGCAGCAATATGAAACGTATATGTGTTATTGACGGTCAGGGCGGCGGCATCGGCAGTGCTGTAATCAAGAAAATCAGGGAAGTTTTTGAGGAAAGAGTGGATATTACAGCCTTGGGAACCAATGCCATTGCCACTGCCCAGATGCTCAAGGCCAGGGCCAACCGGGGCGCATCAGGTGAAAATGCCATAGTGCAGACCGCTGCCAAAGCAGATGTGATTATCGGCCCCATTGGAATTATTGTGGTTCATGCCATGATGGGAGAGGTGACTCCGCGAATGGCCGAGGCTGTGGCTGTCAGTCCGGCCCGGAAACTCCTGATTCCTCTTTCCCAGGAAAATATCGGGATCGTGGGAATTTCCCCCGCGCCCCTTCCCCATCTGATTGATGCTCTGATTCATGAGAATCTGAACAGATTTTTTGCAGAAAGTGAGGTAAAACATGTGTGAGGCCAATGCCTATCTTATGGAAGGCGATGAGAGAAAACTGATTATGGAAGCTGTGGATACCATTGAACCCACAGAGGACGGTGTGACTCTGGTAAATATTTTCGGTGAGCAGAAATTCCTGAAAGCCCGGATTCATTCCCTTTCCCTGGTGGATCACAAGGTTTTTCTCAAGCAGGAAAAAATGACATGAAAGATTTTTTTCCGGTATCCGCGGATGGCGGGGATAAGAAATTTTGGCAGTGGGTCAAATCCGCTGATCTGAGCCTGACACCGGTGCCGGAAAAAATCCGCAAAAATTTAAATTATTACAGAAAAAATTGAAAAAACAAACCGGAATACCGGAAGGGATGACATCATCAGCCGATTTGACCTAGTAAGTAGGCAAACAAAAATTTTCGTGTATTGAAAAAACCGGATTTTTCCGAAAAATGCGGTTTTTCTGAAAATTTTATGCCCGAAAATTTATGGAACCTTATACCGATTCGCTATTGAATTTATACAATAAGGTGAATTATTTCCTCTGTGTTCTCTGCGGTTTTTTTCTCTCTGTGTCCTCTGCGGGAAACTGAATCATAAGTATATGTTCAATGGAGAATTGGTATTACTTATTTCCTGAACCGAACAGGAGCACCTTTCTGCCAGTTTCCGGTAATATTCTGCTTCCTCTGTTTTTCCCCTTTTGAGACATCCGGCAGAGTAAATCGCGCATTTTTCCTTCAGCACCGCAATTGCCGCTTTTTGCTGCTCTGCTGTCAGTTCCCCGCTGTCCAGCAGTTTTCGGATTGAGGCAATGCGGTATTTGTCCAGCCCGGGTGCAGCAGAAAGCTGATCTTCATGGCCGCCCCTTTTCACAATCATGGGTGTATCTATAAGAAAAACAGGATACTGCCCACTTACCCTCAGCCAGAGATCATAATCCTCACACGCGGGGAGAGTTTCATCAAACAGTCCGACTTTTTCAAACAGACTCCCGCGCATCATTACAGCAGAGGGACTGACCAGACAAAGATGCAAACAAGGTTCAAAAATCAGACCGGAAAGTTTTTTGTGTCTGTTTTTGGGATTGACCCGTTTTCCCCTGCGTATCCAAATCTCTTCGGTCTGACAGATCAGTGCTTCCGGATTGGCATGAAAAAATTCCGCCTGCTTTGTCAGTTTTCCCGGCAGCCAAAGATCATCGGAATCCAGAAAGGCAATCAGTTCACCTTTTGCAGCAGCAATGCCCCGGTTTCGGGCCGCACTCACGCCCAGATTTTGCTGGCGTATGACAGTGATTTTATCTCCGTAACATGCCAGCATTTCAGGCGTATCATCCGTGGAACCGTCATCCACCGCAATGAGTTCAAAATGCGGATAATCCTGATTCAGCACAGAATCCACAGCCTGTTTGAGCATCAGGCTTCTGTTGTATGCGGGAATAATCACTGTGATGGATTTGTCAGGGATATTTTCTTTTGGTATCAAAGGCTTTTCCCTGCCTCTTATTTGATAAAAAAATGAAAATCGCCGGTTTCGCCCTCTGTTACCCCGCGTTCTGCCGGAACAAAGGTTTTTTCGGAAAAACAGACTTCTCCATTTTGTGTAATCAGGAGAACCGAAGAGGATCGGGTTCCGTAAACCGGACTGTAAATGAACATGGAAGACAGCATACGCTCCCATTCCAGACTCACGCCGGTTTCGGGCAGTTGATCATCCGGGGCAGTACAGCGATCCGACAGAATGCGAAAAATGTCTTCTGCATCAATCTGTTCCCCCAGTTGGGAAAATCCTGCTTTTCCCTTTTCCACCTTGGGCCAGGGCGTATTCAGAAAACGGTTGCTCAGGCCGTACAAACCGGGAGCAAGTTTCTGAACCCCGTCTTTGCGATTGGAATAATAAAACAAATCCTGCCTGTCTCCGATAATCAGGTTGAAACCATTATACTTATGCCCAACAGAGCAGAGATTTTCCATATACTCTGCCGGAGATACATCTGACTGAAGAAATTCGCTGACCAGTTCTCCGCGTGAAGGCGCATCAGCGCGCAGCGAAGCCGGATCTCTGTAATTGGTCAGGGCAGCAAAACGTCCGGAACGCGTGATGCCCATCCAGGTTCCACCTCCTTTGAGATCCCTGCCTGCCAGAATATCCGGGCTGTCTTCCCAGAATGACAATGGTGCAGTGGCACGTTCATAGAATTCATCCCGGTTTGCCCCCAGCACCAGACGGTAATCTTTCCGAACATCATACAAAAAAAGAATGAGACACATTTTTTTCCTCTTTGATTGACCTGTATTTTGTTTAATGTTACTATGATTTTGCTTTTTTGTTAAGAAAAATTATTGGCAAACGCGCAATATCCTCTCCGCATGCCGGGCAGGATGTCAAAAATCACAGACAAGGAAAGGGGAAAGGAAATGAAACGGAATTTTGCGGCAGTGCTGGTTTTCATTGTGATTTCAGTGTTTGGGAAATCACTTATGGCATCAGACAACCTGATTCTGGCAGGAGATGATTTGGCATTCCCTGTTTTCTGTGCGCAATATCAGGGAATTGGATATGATTTTGTCCTCAGATATGCGCCGGAAGCTGATCCGGGCAGACTTTTCTGGAAAATGGATGTTGAGACCTTTAAAATTGCGCAGAACGGATGTCCCCCTCTGCCTGTGAAAGATGATTTTTCTTTTGGGGTTGCAGCCAGTTTTCAGGATGTGGTTTACGGATTTGTCCTCAGATATACGCCAAATCAGGCTGATCCGGCCGGTTTGTACTGGAAAATGGATGTCAATACTTTCAAGATTTTGGATTCAACAGAAAATCTGCGCAGTGATATGGAAAGTACATACCGTGATGGCAATCCGGATTTGTATGATGAAAGAACATCGGCAGATTTTCTGTCTGACGGTGTAAGCTATGGCTGCCATACGGCTCTTGAACAGCAGTATATTGAAAATTATTCCTTTGAGAATGCCGCCTGTGTCATCCACAGTGTCAGTTACCGGAATGAAAGCGGAAAGGTTTTTGCAGATCTCAGCAGAACTTTGTCATACACGGCACGCGAAAAGGCAAATCCTTCAAATGTTTCCAATTTTTCCTCTGCAGAGAATATTTGCTGCATTTTTGAGGATGGCAGGTGGCGGAATTACGGCAACCGGCAGGGCGATCCCGGACCTTCTGCATCGGAAATTCTCACCTGCGAAAGTGTGGATGCCAAATGGGAACCTGTCGGGGTTAAGAATGCCTTCACAGGTGCGGATCAGCAGGTGACAGTTTTCGTGAATTTTCTGAATATTCACAATGGTTCCTCTGTGAATTTCAGGTGGTACAGACCTGATGGCACGCTCCAGCTTGATTACAGGGATACAATTGAGGGGCCGGAGACCAGCCCTGCCTGCATAAGTGAAAATGCAGAATGGTCTTCAGGATATCCCATAAGAGGATATGAAAACTGGTGGAAAAACAATGCCGGTACATGGCGGGTGGAGGTTTATGCGGATAATGCAAAGGCCGGTGAGGTGTTTTTCACCTATACGCCCTGACTGTTGTCCAATTGGAAATTATCGGATAATTATTTGAGGTATCGGGAAATTCTGAAAATTACAACATGGGCAGCTTTAATACCGATTCGCCATTGGTTTGATCCAATATTATCAGTTTTTCCGATGTGTTGTCTGTGCAAAAAACCGCTCCGCCTAATTTTTGCACTCCTCCGGATCATGTGCAGACTGTATCAGGTCAATGGCGAATTGGTATAACAGCAAAGGACACAGAGAAAACTTTGTTTCATCTGTGAAAAACTTTGTGATTTTTGCGGGTTAAAAAATTTGTTCATATCATGAAAATCTGTGAAAAGGAGAACAGGATGAAAAAATCATTTGGTGCGAAAACCCTTATTTTTCCCACTCCGGTCTGGTGCGTGGGTTCCTATGACAAAGACGGCAACCCCAATGTGATGACCATTGCCTGGGGCGGAATCTGCTGTTCCAAACCGCCGTGCGTTACCATTTCCCTTCGCAAAGCCACCTATACCTACGGCAGCATCATGGAAAGGAAAGCCTATACTCTCAGTGTTCCCTCTGAAATATACGCCGAAGAGGCTGATTATTTCGGCATGGCATCCGGCAGAAACACAGACAAATTCAAAGATACTGGTCTTACCCCGGTGAAATCCGAACTGGTGGACGCTCCGTATGTGGGGGAATTTCCCATGATTCTGGAATGCAGAGTTATCCATCATTATGAAATCGGTCTGCACACCCATTTTGTGGGGGAAATTTTGGATGTAAAAGCAGATGAATCTGTTCTGGACGGAAATGGAATGCCGGATGCGGGCAAAATCAGTCCTCTTGTCTATTGTCCGGAAGTACAGGCATATTACGGAATCGGGCATTACATCGGCAAAGCCTTTGATATGGGCCGGAATATCTGAAATGATTCGCGCATGAAAATACTCAGCGTATCTGATGTGGTGGAATCCTGCCTTTACCCGGATTTTGATGCAAAGAAATTCAGGGGAACTGATCTGATTCTTTCCTGCGGGGATCTGCCCCCTGAATATCTCACTTTTCTAACTGCAAAAACCGGTGCGCCCCTGTACTATGTGCGGGGAAATCACGACATCCGTTATACCTCAAAGCGGCCGGAAGGTTGCAGAAATATAGACGGAGAACTGCTGCAGTTCCGGGGACTGCGTATTCTGGGACTGGAAGGCTCCCGCTGGTACAATGGCGGTCCCTGCCAGTACACCGAAGCCCAGATGCGGACAAAAATCAGAAAACTGATGCTGAGACTCTGGTGGTGGAAAGGCGCAGATATTGTCATCACCCATGCGCCACCCCGTTTCATCCATGATGCTGAAGATTTGTGTCACAGGGGATTCAGGAATTTTCTCTGGCTGATTGACCGTTATCATCCCCGATATTTTATACATGGACATATTCATGCGCGTTTTGCTGATCCGTCTCAGAGAATGACAAAGGTGAATCAGACAACGGTAATCAACACCTGCGGGTTTCATCTGATGGAAATCCATGAGATGGAGTGGAAAAATTAAGCGAAGCGGTTTTTTGCATCCGGAGTGCAAAAATTAAGCGAAGGCGGTTTTTTGCATCCGGAGTGCAAAAATACAGTTTTTTTGTGGTAATAAAAAATGAAATTATTTGAAAAAATCAGAAAATCTCTTAGCAGGCAGCCTGAAGACAGGCATCTGAAAAGTTTCAAAGAGCATCAGGAAAGTGAAGAGGCCTTTGACACCAGAGATTTGGGACTGCGGGATGTGGAAGTGGATAAAATCGTGGGCAGTGTGGGACGCTACAATGATTTTGACAACCGCTTCCGGCCCCGCACCGGAATGCCGTCCGAACGGTTCAACCGCATAAAAGAGGCAGTGCGTGACGGAAAACCCCTGCCCCCGGTTCTGCTGTATCAGATCAAGGATGAATATTATATTCTGGATGGAAATCACCGCGTTGCAGTGTCAAAGCAACTGGGACGCAAAACCGTGAATGCCCGTATTCTTGAATTTCTCCCTTCCCGGAAAACCCTGGAAAATGTGCTGTACCGGGAAAAAGTGGAATTTATGGAAAAAACAGGAATCAAAGAACCCATTGAACTGACCGAAGTGGGGCAGTATTCCTGTCTGATTGAGCAGATCGAAGAGCATCGTAAATCACAGGAATCCGTCAATACAGCGGAAGTCCCTTTTGAGAATGCGGCAAAAGACTGGTATGAAACCATTTATCTTCCATTCCGCCTGATTATCGAACGCAGCCATCTGTCTGAAGCTTTTCCCCAGCGCACACTTGCTGATCTGTATGTGTACATCTCTCTGCATCAGTGGAAAAGCGGACGGGAGCGGGAGTTCGGCATTGGTCTGGATCAGATTATCCCCAGGAATATGGAAGAATTCCGGGCAAAAATGGCAGAGAACAAGGGCTTTGATTTTCCGGAAATGAAACGGATGATCACGGCCTTTGTTTTCATCAGCGTAAAAGTGGGGGAGGAATACCGGATTATGGAAAAGCTCTTTGCCGTTGAGGAGGTCAAAGAACTGTATGATGTTCCGGGTGATTTTGATCTGCTGGCAAAGATTGTCATGGAAAGGGACTGGCTCAGTTCTGATTCCGAGGTGATAGGGTATTTTGTTTACAACCGCATACGGAAAATACCGGGCGTGGAAAAAACCCAGACTCTGATTCCCATTATTTCCAGGAGGAAATGAAAGGAATATGAGCTACGCAGTTGGAATTTCTGTGTCTGAAAAATCGTAGCAGAGGACACAGATGCCGGGTTGTACAGAATTTCCTGCGAAACCTGCATTGAGCGATGCCCTCCGGAAGTCCTGACAATAGGGACAGATACGCCTTTGGTGAATCCTGTTCGCTGTTTCGGCTGCGGCCTCTGCTCCAGAGGATGCTGACAGGACGCGGTCCGCATGACAGTCAAAGAAGGATTTGCACTGCTGCCCAAAGATGTGAATGCCATGGTCGCTGCCTCAGATCATCAGTATAGAAGCAGAAAAGGGGGAAAGCATCTCGTATGTCTAAGGCGTGTGTCCACAGATATTTTCCGGATCATACGGACAGGTTATGGGATTATCAGTCATAAGACCTGAAAAAATTCCGTGAGCAAAACCGGGAATTGTCTCTTTTTTCATAAGACACGGAAAAAACCCTTTTTTTATTTTTTCACAGAGATCTTTAAAATACTTTTTCCCGGATTTCAGGGAACATGCGGGCAGATACCTTTCTTATTTTTGCATTTGGTCTTGACATAACTGCATAAAATTGTTTATAGCAACTCTTCTGAATTATACAAGGGGAAGATACGGATTTCCGGAAAACTGCTGTCTCTGTTTTTGGAAGCCGGAAAAGGACGGCGGCACAGAAAAATGATTCTGGGGAAATCCGCAGAGGCAGCATCGGACAACACACAAACTGCGGGGATGGGAATCCAAATGGGACTGGAAACACTGGTGGCGGAACGAAAATCCGCTGTGGTAAAAAAATGGTTTGAGCATGTTGTGGATACCTATCCTCCGGACACAGCAAAATTTCTGAAACAGCAGAAAGATCCTTTTGCCAATCCGGTGGGAAGCACCACCATGGAAAGCCTTAAAGGGGTGTTTGAGGAAATGCTGAAGGCACAGCCGGACAGGAATCTTCTGACTGATCTGCTGGATCCGGTAATCAGAATCCGGGCGGTGCAGGCCATGTTCACCCCTTCCCAGGCTGTGGGTTTCATCTTTTTTCTCAAACAGATTGTCAGGGAAGAATTGCACGCGGAACTGAAAGATATGCAGAAATTGAGGGATCTGCAGGATTTTGATCAGAAAATCGATGAACTTGCGCTCATTGCCTTCAATATCTACATGCAGTGTGCGCAGACCATTTTCCAACTGAAGGCAAGCCATGAAAAAAGCAAGGTTTACCGTGCATTTTCCAGAGCGGGGCTGGTGGAGGATATTCCGGATGATGGGCCGGGATTTTAGGCAATAACATATTAATTCAAATCTGGTTTTGGGCGGTCGTCAGACTGTCCGGAACCGCAAAGCGAGGTAATGCTGAATGAATGTAAAGTACATGTTTTCCTTCATGACGGTGATTCTGCTCTTCCTCCTTGCGTATGCAGGTGTTGAAGTGGCAGGGCTTCAGGTTGTCTTCGGTATCGCGATTCCGTATGCGGCCCTGGCCGTGTTTGTTGCAGGATTTGCATACCGGGTCATGGGATGGGCATCTTCTCCTGTGCCTTTCCGGATTCCCACAACCTGCGGTCAGCAGAAATCACTTCCCTGGATCAGACAGTCAAAAGTGGACTGTCCGGATACGGTCGCGGGTGTGGTGGTGCGCATGATCCTGGAAGTGGTGCTTTTCCGTTCTCTGTTCCGGAATCTCAAACTCCGGATCAAAGACGGCAAACTTTTTTACGGCCTGGAAATTTTTCTGTGGCTGGGCGCGCTGGCCTTTCACTATGCCTTTTTCTGCACGGCAGTGCGTCATCTGAGATTTTTCACCGAGCCTGTGCCGTTTTTTGTCAAGATTGTGGAAAAACTTGACGGCTTTTTCCAGTTCGGACTGCCCATCGTTTATATGTCCGGAGTGGTGCTGCTGGGTGCGGTGATTTATCTTTGCCTCAGAAGAATGCTGAGCCCCCAGGTCAACTACATTTCCCTGGCAGCGGATTATTTCCCGCTGTTTCTCATCATCGGTATTGCCCTTACCGGCATTCTGATGCGCTATTTTGTCAAGGTCAATGTGGTGGCGGTAAAAGAACTCACCATGGGCCTGGCAACCTTTCATCCCGTGATTCCCCAGGGCGTCAGCGGGCTTTTTTATGTTCATCTTTTCTTTGTGTGTGTGCTGCTGGCCTATTTCCCCTTCAGCAAACTGATGCATATGGGCGGCATTTTTATGAGTCCGACCCGGAATATGCCATGCAACAACCGTGCCGAACGGCATGTCAACCCGTGGAATTATCCTGTAACTGTACACAGTTATGAGGAATATGAGGATCACTTCAGGGAACTGATGATTGAAGCCGGTCTTCCGGTGGACAAGAAGGAGTAAAGAATGTCGGACCTTCCCAAATCAGAGGAACTGTTTGGGGGGCTGGATTACAACCCCCGCAAACGCAAAACAGAATGGATGGACACCCCTGTCAATATCCGCAAGGGGATGTACTGTTACGCGGCCAATCCCAAAAGCGTGGAAACCCTGGGACTGCCCTTTGCCAGAAACTGGAATCCCCTGTATGCAGACTGGAAACTTCCGGAAAACTGGCAGGAGATCATTCACAAAGGATTTAAGGAGCGACTCGGAAGATTCCGTTCTTTCAAGGTTTTCATGGACATCTGCGTGCGCTGCGGCGCATGCGCGGACAAGTGCCATTTCTTTATCGGCACAGGCGATCCCAAAAACATGCCGGTGCTGCGGGCTGAACTGCTCCGCTCGGTTTACCGCAATGATTTCACCACATTCGGCAAACTTCTCGGCAGAGTTGCAGGCGCACGGCCTATGACCATTGATGTGCTCAAAGAGTGGTGGTATTATATGTTCCAGTGTTCAGAATGCCGGAGATGCTCGGTTTTCTGTCCCTATGGCATTGACACAGCGGAAATAACCATCATGGGCCGGGAACTGCTCAACCTGCTGGGACTGAACATTGACTGGATCGCGACCCCGGTTTCCAACTGCTACAAAACCGGAAACCATCTGGGCATACAGCCCCATGCCTTTAAGGACATGCTGGATTTCTTCGTGAGTGATATCGAGGATATTACCGGTGTCAATGTGGAACCCCAGTATAACAAAAAAGGTGCGGATATCCTGTTTGTCACACCTTCGGGTGACGTGTTTGCCGATCCCGGAACCTATACTGCCATGGGTTATCTGATCCTGTTCAAATATCTCAAGGAAAAATACGGGCTGGATATCACCTGGAGCACTTATGCCTCGGAAGGCGGAAATTTCGGTTTCTTCACCTCCCATGAAACCATGAAGCGGCTCAATTCCAAGATATATGCAGAAGCCAAACGCCTGGGTGTCAAATGGATTCTGGGCGGGGAATGCGGCCATATGTGGCGGGTGCTTCATCAGTATATGGATACGCTTAACGGGCCTGCGGATTTTCTGGAAGAACCGGTTTCCCCGATTACCGGCACAAAATTCGAGAATGCCAAATCCACCAAAATGGTGCATATCTCCGAGTTTACGGCAGATCTGATCCATCACGGCAAACTGGAAATGGATATCAGCCGCAATGACAATCTCAAAGTCACCTTCCATGATTCCTGCAACCCTGCCAGAGGTATGGGAATGCTTGATGAACCCCGGTATGTGATTAAGAGCACCTGCAAAAACTTCTATGAAATGCCTGCCAACACCATCCGGGAAAACACTTTCTGCTGCGGTTCCGGATCAGGTCTGAATGCAGGAGAGGATATGGAACTGCGCATGTGCGGCGGTCTGCCCCGTGCCAATGCTGTCAAACATGTGCGGGACAGATTCGGCGTAAACATGCTGGCCTGCGTATGCGCGATTGACCGTGCGGCACTGCCGGATCTGATGAAATATTGGGTTCCCGGTGTCAATGTGACCGGCGTAACCGAACTGGTGGGCAATGCCCTGATCCTGCCGGGTGAAAAGGAAAGAGAGACCGATCTGCGCGGCGAACCGCTGCCGGGAATGGAGGAGGACGATGCCGAGTAAAATCTATCATAAAAAACTGGTGATGACCGGTCTGGCAGTTTTCATAGCTGTAATGACCTTACCCTTCTGGTACAATTACGGAAAGGCCGCACCTGCGCCCAAACTGGAACTGACCAAAGAGGCAAAGGAAGCCAAAGTCTGCATCAGGCCCACTGATGTCATGCGAACTGATCACATGCAGATTCTGGATGTGTGGCGCGACGAGGTGGTCCGCAACGGGGTGCGCACGTATGTCAACGAAGAGGGAAAGGCATTTAACATGAGTCTGTCCAACACCTGTCTGGGATGTCATTCCAACAAGGCGGAATTCTGTGACAAATGCCACAACTATACCTCGACTGACCCCTACTGCTGGGATTGCCACATTGACAACCCGAAGGAGAAACCCGAAGGAGAAAAGGATGAGTAACAGAAGAGAATTCTTAAAGGTTGCCGGCGTTGCAGCTATTGGCCTGGGGGCCAGTCCGGTGATAATAAACGCAGTTGCCTCGTCCGGTGGGGAAAAAAAGGAAGTTCAGATACACAAAGGTGAAAATGTCCTGAGTGCCAAACAATGGGCTATGGTCATTGACACCCGGAAGCTGAAAACAGCCGAGGACATTGAGCCCCTGACTGAGGCATGTCACAAAATTCACAACGTGCCCAAATTAGATGTCAAACGGCATGAAATCAAATGGATCTGGGAAACCGAGTTCAAACATGCGTTTCCGGATATGGACACAGAATATCTGAGTGAAAATGCAGAACATACGCCCTTTCCGGTGCTGTGCAATCACTGCCAGAATCCGCCCTGCTGCCGGGCCTGCCCCACAGAAGCCACGTTTCAGCGCGAAGACGGCATTGTGCTGATGGATTTTCACCGCTGCATCGGCTGCCGTTTCTGCATGGCAGCCTGTCCCTTTGGAGCCAGAAGTTTCAATTTCCGGGATCCCCGTCCCTTTATCGCGGAAACCAACAAAAAATTTCCCACCCGTATGAAAGGCGTGGTGGAAAAATGCAATTTCTGCGCGGAACTTCTGGAAGAGGGAAAAATGCCCGCGTGCGTGGAGGCTTCCAAGGGCGCGATTGCCTTCGGGGATCTGGATGATCCCAACTCTGAAGTCCGGAAACTTCTGAAAGAAAATTTCACTATAAGACGTAAGCAGGGGCTGGGCACCGAACCTTCTGTTTACTATATTGTGTGAGGGGGATTATGCTTGAACTAGCGATTAAAGGAAGCAAAAAATATTACGGATGGCTGGGAGCCCTGTCCGCTGTTGCGGGCGCAGGCGTGCTGGTCTGGCTGTGGCAGCTGCAGTTCGGTCTGGGAATCACCGGCATGAGCCGCGATGTTTCCTGGGGATTCTATATTGCCCAGTTCACCTTTCTGGTCGGTGTCGCGGCTGGAGGCGTGATGGTGGTGCTGCCCTATTATCTTCATGATTACAAAGCCTTTGGACGCATTACTGTCCTGGGCGAGTTTCTGGCGATTGCCGCTCTGACCATGTGCCTGCTGTTCATCACAGTGGATCTGGGTCAGCCCATGCGGATGCTCAATGTGATTTTTTATGCCTCACCCCATTCCATGCTGTTCTGGGATATGATCGTTCTCAACGGTTATCTTTTCCTGAACATTGTCATCGGCTGGAATGTGCTGGAGGCCGAGCGCAACGGAACCCATTACGGGAAATGGCTCAAACCTCTGATTTATCTGTCCATTCCCTGGGCAGTGGGTATCCATACGGTTACAGCCTACCTGTACTGTGGGCTGCCGGGAAGAGGCTTCTGGCTTACAGCCATTCTGGCACCCCGGTTTCTGGCCTCAGCCTTTGCGGCCGGCCCCGCGCTGCTGATTCTGCTGTGCCTTGTCATCCGGAGAGTGACAGATTTTGATCCGGGCAGGGAGCAGATTCAGTCCCTTGCCAAAATCGTGACCTATGCCATTATCATCAATGTGTTTTTCTTCCTGTGCGAGGTTTTCGTGGCCTTTTACAGCCAGATTCCGGAACACATGGATCATATCAAATACCTGTTCGTGGGTCTGCACGGTCACGGTTCCCTGGTTCCCTTTATGTGGACATCCATGATTCTGATGACGGTTGCCATCATCATGCTGCTGCCCTCTGCCAACCGGCAGAATGAGGGACTGCTGGCCGTGTCCTGTGTTCTGGTATTTGTGGGAACCTGGATTGACAAGGGCCTGGGCATGATCTCCGGCGGTTTTGTGCCCAACCCCCTGCATGAAGTCAATGAATACGCTCCCACCATTCCGGAACTCATTGTGACCCTGGGTGTATGGGCCGCAGGCTTTCTGGTTCTGACGCTGCTGTTCAAAATGGCCGTATCCGTGAAAGAGGAAGTGAAAGCATAGTAATACGTCACCCAAAAACGTAGGGCGGGTTAGCGGGAGCGTAACCCGCCTTTGTGTATTTCCAGTATCAGATCACAGTCAGAATACAAAAAATTAAAGCCCGTTCCCTTTTGGGGAGCGGGCTTTTTTTGTTTGACTTTTTAAAGGGATAATTAAAGATAAAATAAGTGGTTGCAACTTTAACCGTCCCTGTTTATAAGTCATCCTTACATGCCATGACAGCATCAATTCCGCCGACTTTATCTATAAGAATTGCAAAATATTTCATCATATCCGATACAGACAAAGGCCATTGATAATCATTTGATGATTTTGGAAAAACCACATACAAAATTTTCCCTTGAGGTACTCCTCCGCCAGTTCGCGGGTTCGGGTCTGTGCCACCAAGCGCCTTAGCCAGTGCAATTGACATTTCTCCAAGTTCTGCCTTGGATGGTCCTATCTCAGCTACGACAAAAGGAGATTTTGCACCTGTTTGCAGGTTTATGGCATAACCTAAGTCGCCCATCCGCCCTGTGCCTTCCATCTTATAAAACTTCCCAGGAAAAACAATGTATGGGATATTGCCTGCATCTACGTATTTGGCGGGATCGGTATCCGGCTTGCGTTTGTCTTTCAGGGTTGTCTGTGAAACAAAAAAGCCGGCAAATTCTCCTGAAGGCTGAATGAATGCCCGATTTGGATTTGACGGATCCGGCAGAAGCGCATTCCTCCACCATGAACTGCTGGGATATCCTGCATTTGCCGGACAATCAAGCCCTTTGAACCCCTGTCCGTTAATGCAGTGCAAACCGATATCGTCAGGATGGTACGCATTCGGAGCACCGTCTGCATCCACTTTCACATGTGCAGTGACAAAAATATAAGCGGTTCCTTCGGAATGCCTGAGCATGGAAACACCCTGATATTCTTTCCATTTGCTGTATGGGCAGTCTTGTGCGAAAACCGTTGCTGAACAGACAGCCAAAAATAACATCAATGTCAGAATACGCATACAGTCCTCCCTTTGCTTACCGATCCAGTCTGAGATTTTTCAACTGTCCCCATACTTTGCCATAGCACTCCAATGTAAATATTACCCGTTCTTTTGAGAAACTCTTTGTCAATTTAAAAGGAAATGAGATTTTTTCATGGAACCTTACTTACTTGCTGCCGCCACCTGCTAACGAGGTAAGTTTTCAGCCATGAGTACAAAAATATTTGGTGATTTTCTGCAGAAATTTGCTGATAAAAGTCCTGCCACTATAATGGTTCATGGACTGCCCGAATATTTGCTGAATGAGGACAGATTAAATGAATGGTTCGCTAAAACGGCGGGAGGCAATATACCAGAAATTTACTGTTTTCATCAGTAGTTGCTGTTATGCCGGAAGTCGTCTGTCAAATCAGAAAAAATATTAATTCTGATTACCGGAAGGCTGAATATATTAACCTGTGACTGACTTCTTTGTACAATTTCAGTTCACAGGCACAAGCTGGAAGCTTATGCTACTTTGGTGGGATATTCTTTTGAGGAAATCGCATTAGCTTCTTAAAACCTATTCTAATTTTACCCAATTCTTTGATGGCCATATGAAGGCATCTTTCTTCGAAATGCCAGCACACCTAGCCTCTAATACGCGTTTTTTTGCATCTGCCTGGTTCAGGTTAGCACCTGTAACAATAGCGTATTTGCCGTATACATCCCGGTATATTTCAAAGGAGAAGTCTGGGTGTGACGTCTTTAATTCTTCCGCATGTTCTAATGCGTTTTCTTCATCAATATGTGACTCAACAACAACAAACCAATTATTGTTCTCAGCGACAGTTACTGTGGAACCACTGAACTGTATCCGTCCCCCCGCCCAATAATGGACGTCACCGGTGGAAGAATCAGACAGTTCATTTAGTCTGTCGACTACAAATACAAGGTTCTTCTTCAGGTAAGAAATCCGTTCAGCCCAAATCCAGCTTCCCTTTTCTATTTTTGGGGGGGATGAGTGCAAATTCATATCGGTCTTCGGGTTTTCCAGTATCTGACCCGGAACTGGGACGGCTTTGATACTAAAAAAGGGCGAATAGAAAACGCCATCCCTGGGTTTCTTGCCTGTATAAATCCAAAGATCAGGTGACTGAATGAGTTCGATATGAACTAAATTACTGCGTATTTCAATCTGTCCTTCGAACATTCCATCTGAACGAAATTTCTCAAGAACCAATATCCACTCTTTCGGGGTTCCATGCTTAGATCGAAAATCAACCGCTCGGAATTCACTATAGGATGCTTCTATCTTAGCTCCGACACATTTTATGTACTCTGGAGAAAGATATGCGGATTCGATAATGACTGGATGCTTCCAAGTCTTTCTGAATTCGTCTATCACTTTCGCTAGTGCAAAGGCATTACACCATGTTCTCTTCGGAGGAAAACGTTTAGCGTCCTTACATCCATTGGCTTTTCCAGTGACAAGGAACTCTCTTGCACTGAAATAGCTGATTTTTTTTGCTTTGAAAAGATTTTCGAATAAACTGTCACTTGGTTCGGCTGTACCAATCCGTGTGGTACTTAGTAGTGCAATTAAAGATATGAATAAGATTCTAAATAGCATAATTCCCCTCAATTATTTCTTTTTAATGGGTTCTTCAATGGGATCGAAATCGAAAACAATATTCTCTTTGCGTTTCACTTGGCCGCTTTCGTCAACTACATCAAAATCATTTAGTGTAATTTCAACTTTAATATCCTTTGCGTTTCTATGTTTAGACATATACCAGTTTTTTATATAAGTGGCTAATTCTGGAAGACAAAAAGAGCCGTATCTCCCCTCCTTCATTTCAGTGGGATTGGATGATATGTAAGTGTCCTCCTCACCAATTACTGCTTTACGCTCGTCATAAAATGTTACTTTAATAAAAAATGTAGCATTATCAATAGTAGGGGGGCCTCCCACCAACTTCTTGAAATTTATATAGTAGCCACAAGAACTACTCGATTGCACTTTACTCGTCCAGTCAATTTGGTTGCGTAACTCTTTAATAATATCATCAATTTGTTGCAGTCTGATTGTGATTGCATCATCGGACGTTCCTGGCTCTCTCGGCCTATCTACCATTTCCAACAATTGATCCCTTAGATCAGAGATAAGAACCTGTGACAAAAGAACATCTGCGTATTCAATCGGCACAAAAAATTTTAATATATTATCACCTTTTGTATGCGCACTTGCTATTCCAATCAATTTTCCTTCATGATCAAAAATAGGACTTCCTCTTTGATTTAATTTAAAATCGAAGTCCGTGGTAATCAGGCATTGGTCAAGAACTTCCACATCATTTCCTTCTATTTTTCCTTCTTTTATTACTGCATCGCTTGCACTTGCATAACCTACAGAGCATATTTTCATTTCGGGTGTTTCAGGTGTTTGACTAATTTTGGGCGGAATCAATCCCATCACATCTGCTTTTTCCGCGTCAAACTTCAAAAGCAACAACCCTCTTTGCTCATTGTAATCGATTATGTATGCTTTAAGGATATCATCGTTTCTATCCGTCAGTTTTTTTTTTACATATATTTCGTAACTGTTCTTTTGGTAAAACTGCGATGGTTCAAGTCTCAGTTCTTTAGCCAGAGCATACACTGTGAGCAGCAAACCTTTATTGGAAACTAATACACCTGTCGCTTTTTGACAATTATTTGAATCACCTGACTTAAAAGCCTCAAGAAAAACTACGTGTTTCTTCAACTTATCTATTGGAGGACATTCAGCTTTGGTACTACTGCACAGTAACATAACAAAAAAAACGCCCAAGAAAACTCCACATAGCAGATTTCTGATTTTGAAACTATACCGATAACTCACCTTACGCAAAAAAATCTGTACCCCCCCTTTTTTAAAAGGTAGCTGTGAAAATTTATGTGCAATCCGTGAAAATTCCACTTTAAAAAAAGGGGAAATCAACCGGCTGGGTAACATGATCTGATAACCTTTTTTTAAGAAAATATCCGGGTTAATACCATACGCATCTCGCGAAAGCTCCATTTTTCCCACCTCCTTGCTTTATTCCAGTCAACACAAATTCACCCTTCTCATCTGTTTCAATCCAAACTTTATCATCAATATTATTAAAAATCCCCCACACGCCTGTGAGGAAACAGTATCCCTCTTCCTTATTAATACCGAGTTTTAGAGGAGGATCACCGCTTTGCCATTTCTTATCTGGCCCAAATTCCTTTATACAGGACACAGATTCTTCTGTAAGCCCTAATTCATCTGCTATTTCCTGAGCAGCCAGAACTGCAAAGTATTTCGGTGTACCAGTACCGGGATCAAACTCTGCGCCTGCAATAATACCAATCAGGCTTGAACTGTTTTCGAGCGTAACCATTCCACCGCTCATACCTCTTGCAGTTGCACTGTCCGTTTCAATAAATCCTTTCTGGTCAGGCAAAATTGTGGAAAGCACGCCAATGCGTGATGACGGAACTCCACTTCCGGTTTTATCCGGGAATCCTGTCGCAAAAATCTTTTTGCGTCGCATAGAATCACTAAGCTTGCAATATTTCAAACAGTTGAACTTCTCACCTCCAATAGGTGAAAACTTTAAAATTGCAGCATCATAGTGACTACTTTTTTTACCAATAATCATGCGGCGGGTAGATGAAAATGCACTTCCAATTGCACCATTGCAAACTGTCCCGGCTTCGCTTTCCCCATTTTTTGTTGGTATGACATGCTTGGCTGTCAAAACCTTCCCATCCGGACTGATAAGAACCCCCGATCCCTGGGATTCTATACCGTCTGCTGTCTTACATGTAATGTACACAATCGTTTCATCCATTGTATCCGCCTGCACAGCCACAGACAGTACAAAAACAAAAATAAATCCAAAGAAAGCGTAAAAATTTTTCATTCTGTTACCTCCTGTTATGAATCCAGTTGAAGATTTCATTCAGTCTGTCATGCGTAATTCTGGTAAACGCATTATTAATTTTCCATTGTTCTCCATTATGAAGACCGTTTGTATGAACACCGATGATGTGATAGTCTTCCCCTGAATAAACCGGTGATCCGCTTGTGCCACCATAAGTATCATTTTGGTAAAACCCCTTGAGGCTTTGCAAAACTCTTATGTGATCTTTACTGATCCACTGGCGACCGGCAGGAGTCTTATCACCGGCATAGCCGTGAACTGTTGTCGGCAGGTTTATCTCGCTATCCTCCGGAGCGCGGATGCCGAACCAACCGGTATTGGCTCCGATCTCACGGTCAAGTTTCAAAGCGCCGAGGTCATAGTACCGTGCATCGTCAGAATTCACGGCGTCAACCCATCCTTTAAGAGCGAAAACTTTTTTTACTCCGCAACTTCCGAAGGGCTTTAATCCGGTATTTCGTCCGGGGTAAACCTTAAAGTTTGTGAACCAATCACCCGTCCTGGTGCCTTTGTGCACACAATGACCGGCAGTGAGAACAGTATCGGAAGAAATCATGGCCCCGCTGCAAAGATAACTTTCCCCGCTGCTTTTTGAATTAAACGTAATCTGAACAACTGCACGGGCGGGAAATTCTTTGGTGTTCAATACAGCAACCCGATCATCGTTGCCAATGACGCTGAAAGGAATCAGAGTGTCATCTTCCTTTCTTTTACCGCCAGCCATCTCATATAATGAATAGGCAGCATCCGACTCGGATAGGACAGCAATTTCTTCTTGAGAAAGATTGGAATCTGAAACAGTCGTACCAGAACCTTGATTCGGTTCCAGAGAAATTGCTGCCGGTGGTTCACTCTCCGGTAAAATGTTGAAAGATACAGAGCTATCCGGATCATTTATCGTATATGACGTATCTTCAGAAAGTTCGCGGCGCCATTCCTGAGGGTCTGTAATTGAGTATAAAGTATCCTCATCCATTTCGCCCGTTTCTTGAAGCCCTCTGCTTTTCTGATATTTACGCAGACTTTCTGTGAACGTCTCATTTGTCAGGGAGCCTGACTCAACTACCCCTGACGGAATGAAATCCAAATTCTCAAGAGCTTCCGCAACTGCATTCATCAAAGCCGTTTCATCTGATGCACCTGTTATTCCGCCTGCTTCAACGGCTCCTTCTGTTTCAACATGGCCTGAACCCCGGAAAATTTTCCATGCTCTGAGATACCATATTTTTGCTTCCGGAAGGCCGCGTTTTGCCGGTCCGTTAACAATACGACGAACAAGATCAATGTCGTTATCGTCAGAAGGGCGGTTTATGTTGTACGCACTCCAATAAGCTGTTGCCGCACGAAGTCCAGGGATAGGCTGCCGTGCAAGTTCAGGATTTTTCTCAAACGGCATTCCGACCTCTGCCCCCCTTTTTCTGAAATTGCCGCGACCGGTTAACTGAATAAAACCTGAACCTCGGTAGTTCCATCCGTCTTCTGTGTTACGCCCCCAGTTACCATTTTTATTTCCGTACACCCAATTTGCAATCTCACGGGGCTTTCCTGCGATTTCACGAGCTTTTGCTTCTGAAATCGTTTGACGGCTGAATACCTCAAGAAGTTTTTCAAAAGAGTAGTTCATGTTTTCATCAATCCGCCGGATGCCACCGGTTTCGGTGGCAACCTGCGCGAAAAAGTGCGCCAGCCGAAGCCGGGTTGTGATGTCGGCTTTTCTGAGAGATTCCTGGTTATCAACAAGTACATCTACCAACTCATCGCGGGAACGCGGGGAGAACTTTTTTACATCGTCCTTTGTGAAAAGCGGGTCAGCAGAAACAGATTTTCCTCCAAACGAAATACAAGATAAGATCAGAGCCATAGTGAAACAGATATTTTTTATCATAGTTTTCCTCCCTCGGTAAGGTTTTTAACCAGTTTTTTCCGTTCAACTCAAAACCGCATATTGGACGGAAATACTTACTTATGATTTTTTGGTATCACTTATAAAACAATACTCCGGTAAAAATCATACTGCGATCTTCCCAAAATTCAGGAGTTCG
>CAZHPS010000036.1:0-24435 GCA_964534335.1 uncultured Desulfobacterales bacterium | reverse complement strand
TCATATTTTTCACAGGTATTCATACTGTTTTCCTTTCATACCCTCATATCCCGCCATTCTTTAAGATTTTCCTGCAGATACCGGGTTGCGCGGAAAAGATGGGATTTGACAGTTCCCTGCGCTGTGTTCATAACTTCCGCAATTTCCGGAATGCTCATTTCATGAAAAACTTTCAACTGAAACACGGTACGCTGTTTTTCCGAAAGAGAATCCAGAACTTTCTGAACCTCTTTTCCAAATTCCTTTCCGGAAAGTACAGCCAGCGGATCTGCGTTTTCACTCATATCAGGCTGGTCTTCCAGAGGATTGGCAGAATCCTCATCCTCCCTCCGGGCCGGATTCCAGGAGAAAAATATTTTTTTCCAGACAGACTGGCGCCGTCTCCGATCCAGACAGGTATTGAGCAGAATGCGGTAAAACCAGGTGTAAAATGAGGATTTTCCCTGAAATTTTCTGATATTGCGCAGGACTTTCATGAATACATCCTGAACAATGTCCTTTGCCTCCTCCCTGTCCCTGCCGCACATGGACCAGGCAATGGCATATGCCTTTTCCTGATACCTGCGGATCAGCAGTTCCGAAGCATTGTCATCGCCTTTCCTGATGCGCTCCACCAGTTCTTCATCTGTGTGCGTCTTTGGAACAGTCTCTTCCAAAATCTGCGGATTTCTGTCCGGGATGATTTCCTGCATAATATTCTCTGTCCGCTGACAACGCTGTTTTCCCATGCTGCCCGGAAAGAAAGGGGCGCAGCATGGGATTCTTTCCTGCACGGTTATTTAATCCGGCAGCCGGGCCGGGGATCAGGTTTGTATGCAGGTTTGTATGAATGATGCCCCTGACTGTAAACATAATCCCTGTTCCCATGATCTGTGCTGCGTTTTGCACTGTGGATATTTTTGGCTGCCTGATCCTGCATACGCTGCAGTTGCACTCTTTCATGCCGTGTCAGGCGTGCATCCTCCAGTGCCTGCACCCGTGCCCGCTCAATGCGCATCTGATCAGCGATCAGCCGTTCATATTCCCGATGGCTGATTTTTCCGGTTCTGACGCCATCGTAGATTTTGTCCGTCTGCCTGTCCTGTATCCTGTCAAAACGGTCTCCGGCCAATGCACCTGGTGCAGAAAAACAGATCATGCCGGCTGCTGCCAGTCCAATGATAAAATGTCTTGTACACATATTCGGCCTCCTTTTGGTTTTTTGTTCTCTTTGCCTGTTTTGACGGCAGGAATGCGGAAAGGTTTACAGGAGGGTATGAATTTTTTGTGTCAGGCCCCGCGAAAACTTTTGTTTGCCTGATTATTTCTGCTGCCGGGTAAAAAAATTATTTCAATCCACCTGACCGAAGTCCGCCTCCACCTGCATGAGAATGCCAGGCGTGATTTCATAATCCTCATCTCTGGGAAAGGAAATCTGGGGGGCTATTTCCAGAGTAAGCCAGTCTCTCCAGATTCGCTGGCGGTAACGGATACGGAGATTGGCCTCATCCAGCACATTGACCGGCCTGGTTTCAAAATTGCTGCTGACCTCATATTCCAAAGCCTTTCCAGGACTTAAAGCCTGATACAGACGGAGACCAAAGGTGTATCCATAACCTTCTTCCTCTTCTTCCCATTTTCCGTCTGCTGTGGCACGGAAGAAGAATTTTTCACTGACCGGTCTTTCTACATCAAAAATGGATTTGACATACCATCCCTCATCGGTATACCATCGCAGACGCTGCGTAAAACGGACTGCCCAGGGATCGGAGATTTGTTTATACCAGCGGTAACGGGGGCCTGCAAAAAAAACAGGTTCATTTTCCCTCCAGCGCAGTCCGGACTCGATTTTGACATTGCGGCGCGCACCTGCTTTTACAAAATACTGCAAAGCCAGAGTGAAATTTTTTTCATCTGCCCTGACAAAATCCCTTCTGGCATCCTTTGCGCTTTCTTTTGTGTCTTCATAATCCTCATCAGCAGAGGTGCCGCTGAATACCACATGCCATCTGTTTTTGAGATGGGGCAGTACCAGACGCAGGCTGGCTCCTCCGCCAAAATCCGCTCCGTCATTGGAATCGTAAAAGGAAGACATTCTGACCTTTACACGGGTACGGTTTTCTTCTGCCTCAAAGCGTTTATCACTGAAAAAAGAATCCAGCCACCGGGCGGTGCTGAGAATATAGTCAGATATGGTTTCATGGACTTCATCAATTTCCTTTTGCAGATTCAGCCGTTTTTTCCCGTTCAAATCTTCCGGCGCAACCGGAGTTTCAGACACTTTTTCCAGCCCGGATTCCGGTACAATGACAAGGTCGGAAATATATATCTTTTTTTCCGCTGGATGTGCAGACAAAAGCCCTGTGTGCAGAGCCATCATCATGACAGCAGAAACAATGATGGCATTTTTTATAAAAGCATATTTTCGCATGGTTTGGCTCAAAAAACGTAATGTTTTTTTGGGAGATAAGTGCATTGTTTCAATGTGGATTGCGGAAATGTTTCATGAGGAATGCCGGATTGTCGCAATACCCGCTTTTGCCTTCCCCGGCAGAAATCTCTGTTTAAAAAATAATCCCTTCAGTTATAATGGGCGCCATCAGTGCTTGTGTGCTGCCTCCTTAGGTGATTTCCGGGAAAGAACATCCCGCCACAAAGCAGCATAAGCCTCCGGCCTGTGTCTTGCGCCTGTGAACTGAAGTGGGATATTTATTTTCAGAAATTACCTTATTCCCCAAGCGACCGGATGATCTTTTCCATCATATCTGCTGCGGGCATAGGTATGACAGATGTGATTTCTGCCGGAATTCCCGCAGCATACAGAAGAGCCGGATCATTTTCCACCCCCATAAGACCGGAACGGAATCCATGTTTTTCCCACGCGATCTTTTGCAGTTGCACATCTTTGAGAGCGTCACTGAAGCGTTTGCCCGCAGATGTCAGGGCAATGACCGGATGGGAACTCCAGACAGTGGGAACCGGGTACAGGGTGCGGATTTTCTGCTTCAGGTAATCCCTGTATTTTTCATTTTCAATGGTGAATTCAACCAGCTGGCTTTCATATCCCACAATAATGGGTTTGGCTCCCACGCCTGTGGTTATGAAATTTTTGAATATATCTCCTGAACTGTGCTCCATGTATCCCTGCTGTCCAAAATATGCCTGCACCTTTGGCAAAACCGCATCCACCGTCTGTGCGGTTACAACATTCCCCCCGTTGATCATGTTTGCGATAAGTCCTGCAAAGGCATTGCCGGAATTGCTCCGGGTGGGATCTGTGGTATGTATGCCGATATTGCCGAAAAGCTGGGGGAGCCCAATGTCAGCCCATTTTTTACCTTCCATAATCAGTTGAATGAGTTTGGGGAAATCAACCACATAATAGGTTTCAGAACGCTTTTCCGCAATCTGTGCTTTGATCAGCGCATCCGTGACAATATCATAGGCATACAGCACAAGGGGGGAATTGAAAATATTGTCTTCCGAAAGAAACTGCCCGCCTTTGCTGCGGAATATTTCCACGGCAATCTGACTGCCGGGCCACAGGGCATCCTTTCCGGCAGGGGAAAGATCGCTGACCATTTCCACACTGCCGGCTTTCACCGGATTGATCCGGATACCATGCCTCTGGATGAGAATTGTCTCCACCTCGGGATTTTTCAGAAAATTCATTTTCTCCCCGCCCACATACGCGGAAACGGCAACTGTATCCGGGATTTTGGGAACTGTCACGGCTTCTTTTCCGCCAAACCAGTGCAGATAGGCAAATACCGCTGCCACAGCAAGAAAAATGATGGGACCGATAAGTTTTTTCACTGCCTGCTCCTTTCTTCCGGGTTTATATCCGGGAAATCCATTTCACTGAGGGCTTTGAGGGTTTCCACCTCTGTTTCCAGATTTGTCAGATCTTTTTCCAGGCACTGGCGATAAAATCCCTGAAATCCTGAGCGGATCTGAACAATGGCTTCTTTGGCAGAGTTCAGACTGTCTCCGCGCAATCCTGCTGAACCTGTATTAAGCAGACGCACATACTGGGAGATAACATCATGGGAGCGGTTAAGAAACTGATCCAGAAAAAGCCGGGCCGAGGTGCTGTCCAGCTCTTCCGGATTTTCCCGAAGAATCTGACCTGTTTTGCTCAGAATGTCTGTTATTTCCTGTATCAGGGACCTGATCCCGCTGTGTTGTATCTGGGCGGACAGCCGGCTGAAGTTGGAAACCTGCGCATTGATGTGCCGGATGGCCGCATTCAGCATGGCCTGGGTGACACCGGGTGCGATTTCGGTTTCATGTGCATCTTTTTTCCGGGGTATGCTGAAATAGGTTCCGACACCAATCGCGGCAGATATGGCCAGACTGAACCAGAACAAATAGCTGCTGAAACTGACAAGTGCGGCAAGTGTAAATGCCGCTGCAAGTCCTGAAATGATCTGTCTGAAAAATTCATTCATGATGGAAGCCCTGTCAGAAAATCAGTTATAGCCTTTTGCCTTGCGAAAGGCCGAGACCAGATTGTCGCCCGGAAACACATTTCCGATGCTCATTTCAGCAATTTCCTTTAACTGGCTTGGATCAGCATCGCCAAAGGTGATGGAGAAAAAGGGAATATCTGAAGCAATGGGAATCTGCTGTATTTTTTCTTTCAGCACCGAAATATCCCCTGCGGATTTGCCGTCTGTCATCAGAATCACGGCAGGAAAATACTCTTCAATATGCTCCACACGGCTGATTTCTTCCAAAGCCCTGACAGACGCGCTGTAAATGTCCGTCCCTCCGCCCGCGCTGAGTCCCTGCACAAATCCCATAAGCTGCCCCAGTATTTCGGGGGAATTGCCCTGTGCCTTTACCCCTTCAAGGGGTTTGCTGCTGAAAGGGATTATGATATGAATATCTTTTGCTGAAGCCTGCAGCATATAACTCCTGGCCTGATCCGGGTCCAGCAGGGTGATCATGGCATTCTTGAGATCATCAAGCCCTTTTCCCTGCATACTGCCGGACACATCCACCACATAGGCCGTGCAGGAGGGTTTCCGCAGCACTGTCTGATACAAATCCAATGCTCTGCGGATGACCGGTTCCGAAGGTGTGGGAACCGGTGAAATGATCCGGGCCACATTGATGCCCCAGTCCGGATTGAAAACGCTTTTGTCCGCGCTGTCCGGATTGATGCCCACCAGCCCTGTGCGCCATCCCTGTTTCATGATTTCGCTTTCCGCTTCAGATGAAAGCAGAAAGGCCTGCAGTTTTTTGAACACAGCCTCCCTGGCCGGATCACCTTTGTCCACATATCCCAGGGGCGAATCCGCTATCATAACTCCATCCACCGGATATATGGCATACAAAGGCTCCTGACCGGCCTGTGTCAGTTCCCGGTTGGCCTCTATGATCATGGATTCATAATTGAACATGGCCTGAAAGCGCGCATAATGCTTTACCAGTGTGTCTTTGAGCCAGCCGCTGCTGCCTGATGAGCGATCCACACGGGAAAGCAGGTCTTTCACCTTTTCCTGCACTTCAGGTTTTTCCAAATCTTCTTCCCGCAGAGCCTCCGTACTGCCTGTGAGCGCGTAAAGAAATCCCAGATAGGAACTTGCACCTGAATTGGACTGGGTCGCTGAGGTCATGGCAAAGCGCAGCTGTCCGGATTTTGCGGCTTCCAGTATATCGGAAATCCGTATATCCTCCCGGCCTATCCAGCCCAGCCGTTCTGCCGCAGATTTTTTCACACCCAAAACCACAGGTGTGCGCATGATGCTTTCCGCATGACGGATCACCTTCTGCTGATCCGCAAGATTCAGCCACAGGGAATTGGCAGGCCAGATCGCGTCATATTCGATCTTTGCACCCTGTTCAGCCAGCATCAGGGTCATATCAATGCTGCCCAGATAGTTAATGTCAATCTGCACGCCTTCTTTTGCGGCAAAGCGTCTGATCAGAGGCTCCAATCCGCTGTTTTCAGAACCGGCAGCAATGCGCAGGCTGCTTTTTGCAGCCGCAGGGCTGGGTGGTGCCGGTGAAGAGGGAGACCTGCTGTCATTGTCGCCGCAGGACAGACAGATCAGGACAGTCAGTGTCAAAAAAGGAATAAGGTGTCTGATGTGTTTCATAAAAATCTCCTTTTTTTCCCCACAGGGGAAGGTTTTTGTTCAGCAGGGAATTTCCGGCAGAAAAATTTTTGAGTCTGAATCTGACAGTATGCCATAATCCGTATATCAGACAGGGAATAATTTTGCCATAAAAACTTTTTCCCTTAATTATTGTTATCGGCAGCATATTCCGACCGTCAATCCGTTTTTTTGCCGGGGATTCCGTAACTGTATCCCTTAACCGGTTCCGCAGGAGTATCCGCACTCCATCCTCCGCCCACAGCCTTGTAAATCCGTATCAGATTCTGAGTCACCAGTCCCTGACTGGCTGCCAGTGTATCCTGCTGTTCAAACAAAGTCCGTTCCATATCCAGCACATTCTGAAAATCTGTCATTCCGGTCTTGTAAAGACTCTGTACCAGTATCACGGATTTCTGTGCGGCCGCAACCGAGCGTTTCAGCGTATCCAGACGGATACTTTCATTGGCATAGGCTGCCAGACTGTTTTCCACATCTTCCAGCGCACTCAGAACAGTCTGTTCATACACGGCCAAAGCCTGCTCTGTCCTGGCCTCTTCTGCCTGAATCTGACTGCGCACCCGTCCCCCATCAAAAAGATTCCACCGCAAAGAAGGAGCCAAAGCCCAGTATCTGGACCCTGCATCAAAAAGCCCGGAACTTGCCTCAATCCCTATGGAACCGGAAAAAGTGAGTGTGGGATACAGCGCGGCTGTGGCAACACCGATTCTGGCTGTCTGTGCAGCAATCTGACGTTCTGCCTGCCGGATATCCGGTCTCTGACGCAGAAGATTGGCCGGAATGGGCACAAGAATCTCTTTGGGCGGTTTGGGAATGGAACCGGGTTTTGACAGTTCCCCGTGCAGAGTTTCCGGGGCTTTGCCGATAAGAATCCCCAGCCGGTTGATGGACTGCGCGAGTGCGGATTTCAGGCTTGGAAGCATGGATTCTGTGCGGGCAAGGTTGAGCTCGGCCTGACGCACATCCAGTTCCGGCGCAATGCCTGCCTGAACACGGGCTTTGGTAATGCGCAGCGATTCCTTCTGTGCCCTTGTATTGCTTTCTGCAAATCGGATGCGATCCTGCAGTGTTCTCACATCTGTATAAACCGATGCAACTTCCGCACAAACACGCACCATGACATCCCGGTAATTTTCCACAGAAGCATGATACCCGGCATCGGCTGATTCCACAGAACGGCGTATCCTGCCCCAGAAATCCGCTTCCCAACTGCTGTCAAGTCCCAGACTGAAATAATTGTCCGGATTGTCTGCCAAAGGTGATGTGAGATCTTCCCCGCGTCTGTGCCGCTGTGCTGACCCCTTTCCGTTCACATCCGGCAACTGTTCGCCTTTTGTATATCCAAGTAAAGCACGGGATTCGTTTATCCGGGCATATGCCTGTTTCAGATTCAGGCTGCCCTGTGCTGCCCGGTGCATGAGACTGTCAAGAACAGGATCATCAAAAGATGTCCACCAGGCTGTCATATCAGCGTTCCCTGTGCGCACTCCCCTGAACAGTTCCATATGCCAGGCATCCGGCATTTGGGTTTCCGGCGGGGTATAATCCGGCCCCACAGTTGTGCAGCTCTGCAAAAGCCCGGCACTGAGAAAAAGCGGCAAAAGCAGACGGGCAATTTTTTTTCCGATAAATTGCAAGCTGTTTTTTGCTGAAAATACATCATGTTTTTTCATCTGATTTCCTTTTTGTGTCATCAGCACAATTCTGACGGATTGCATTTTTACAAAGGGATTTTTCATACTCCTGCCATACCTGAGAATATCATAAAATTGCTGTATCATCATACACAGATCATCAGAATATGTCAAATGTTAAGAAAATGTCTGATATAATACCAATTCTCTATTGATTTTATACAAATCCCCAAAAATCCCCTCTTGAGAGGGGGCAGGGGGTGTGTTTTATAAGTATATTTTCAATGGAGAATCGGTATAACATCTGTTTTGATTATCAGGAAAATTCCTGCCGCAGACAGAGACAGTACAAAAAAATTCCTTTGTTCTCTGCTGAACCAAAATCTCCGTATAGCTGTCCGGAAAAATTCTGTCCTTTCCCACAGATGACACAGAGGATTTTTGAATTCTTTGTCTGTTTTGAAATACCGGTCTGCTGACGGACAAAATTTATGTGAGGGACTGTTCCTCTGTGGGAAACAAAAACCGCTGTGTCCTCTGGAAACAAAAAACCGCTGTGTTCTCTGTGGGAAACAAAAAACATCTGTGTTCTCTGCGGGAAACAAAAAATCTCTGTGTTCTCTGCGGGAAACAAAAAACCGCTGTGTCCTCTGTGGGAAACAAAATCCATTATACGAGACTGTGCCCATTCCCCTGTGATTTACTTTTTCTGTCTTGACAACAGACAGACCAGAGTCTATAAAAATGCCTATAAACACAAACCGTTTTTTGCAAACCATTTTACTTTTCCTGATGAGGTCTTTATGCACCCTGTAACTGATCTGTCTGCCCTGTCTGTCTGGAATCCCGGTATTTTCAGTCTCACCGTGTTCGGGATTATCGTAACTGTCCTGATTGGATTCCTTTTGTTTCTCTCTTACTGGCTGGGGGAAAAAAAACCCAATGCCGAAAAACTCAGAGTCTATGAAAGCGGCATTATCCCAACCGGTTCCGCGCGTCTGCGCTACCCGGTTCCCTTTTTCATGGTTGCGATTTTTTTCCTGCTGTTTGACGTGGAGGGAGCCTATATTTTCTCATGGGCTGTGGCCTGCAAAGATCTGGGCTGGGCCGGATGGATGCAGATGTCTTTTTTTGTCATTATCTTACTGCTGGGACTGGTCTATGTCTGGCGCAAAGGAGGTCTGGAGTGGGGTCCGTCAATGAAAAAATAAAACAGGTGGAAAAACATATGGAAAAATGGATTGGCCCGGCAGACATGGTGCTGAACTGGGCGCGTTCCCGCAGTTTGTGGCCCATGTTTTTCGGACTGTCCTGCTGCTTTGTGGAAGAGGCCACAGCCATCACTTCCCGTTATGACATTGCCCGTTTCGGCGCAGAAGTGTTCCGTCCTTCGCCCCGTCAGGCTGATCTGCTCATTGTTTCCGGCACAGTGTTCAAAAAAATCGCGCCGGTGGTTCTGCGTCTGTACGAGCAGATGCCTGAACCCAAATGGGTGATTTCCATGGGTTCCTGCTCCAATACCGGCGGCATGTATGATGTTTACAGCGTGGTGCAGGGCGTGAATCAGATTCTGCCTGTGGATGTGTATATTCCGGGATGTCCTCCCCGGCCTGAGGCTGTGTTTCACGGCCTGAATATTCTGCAGAAAAAGATATTTGAGGAAAAACCGATCCGGTCTGTATTCCACCTGGGAGGAGGAATACAGGGAACCCAGAAACCTGTGCTTGTGGACGGAGAAAGCAAATCCCGTGATCCCAGAGGCCCCGGCATGGAAGGCATTCCCATCAGGGGAACTGCTGTCACTCCGCCTTTTTTTGCAGAAACCCGGACAGATCTCATGTGGACACCGCCTGCTGCCCGGATTGAATTGAACGAAACAGACAAAGGCATTGCACAAAATCTGAAAGAGCGTTTTGGAAATGCTGTGCGCCAGACCGAATTCACGTCTGACATGCCCTGCTTTCATGTGGAAAAGGAAGCTGTGAAAGATGTGCTGCGTTTTCTCAAAGATGATTCCAAGCCCCGTTTCCGGCGTTTGGAAGACCTGACCGCGATTGATGAATCTGCACGCAGGGAGCGGGAAACTCCCCAACCGGATTTCACTTTGGTTTACAGTCTGCTTTCTTTTGACACAGCTTCCCGCATCCGCCTGAAAATGCCTTTGTACGGCGAAATCCCCTTTACCCCGACTGTAACTGATATTTGGCCGTCTGCCAACTGGTATGAACGGGAAGTGTTTGACATGTTCGGCGTGCGCTTTGAAGGACATCCGAATTTGCAGCGCATTCTCATGCCCAGAGATTGGCAAGGTTATCCTCTGCGCAAATCCTATCCGGGCAGGGCAACGGAACATCCGCCTTATACGCTGGAAGATGCTGTAAAAAGACAGCCTTTGGACGGAGCCGTGTTTGTAAAGCAGGGAGAAGACGGCGAAGAAATGATTCTCAATGTTGGGCCCCATCATGTCAGCACTCACGGCCTGCTGCGCTATATCATCACACTCGACGGTGAGGAAATCCGGCAGATGGAAATGGAGATAGGGTATCATCACCGGGGTGCGGAAAAAATCGGGGAGCGTCAGCACTGGCACCAGTTCATTCCCTATACCGACCGGGTGGATTACCTGGCCGGAGCATCCAACAATCTGCCTTATGTGCTGGCTGTGGAAAAACTGGCAGGAATCAAAATACCGGATCGGGCGCAGTGCATACGGGTGCTGCTGTCCGAACTTTTCCGGCTGAGCAATCATCTGGTTTTTGTCGGCACATTTGCGCATGATCTCGGAGCCATGACACCCACTTTTTACACGTTCCGGGAAAGAGAAATGATTCTGGATATTGTGGAACTCATCACCGGCGGACGGCTGCATCCTTCCTGGTTCCGCATCGGGGGCGTGGCTGCGGATCTGCCGGACGGATGGAAGGAAAAAGTGGATGATTTCACAAAAATATTCGGGAAAAAAATTGAGGAATACGAATCCCTGATTACGAAAAATGCGATTGTCAAAGCCAGGTCTGTGGGCGTGGGATGCATTTCTCTGGATGAGGCAGTGGAATGGGGCGTAAGCGGCCCGAACCTGCGTTCCTGCGGATTGGAATGGGATCTGCGCAAGAAATTTCCCTATTCCGGATATGAAAATTTTGATTTTGAAATTCCCACAGCCACCGGAGGAGACTGCTATGACCGTTACCGGGTGCGTGTGGAGGAAATGCGGCAAAGTCTGCGGATTATCCAACAGGCTGCGGAACAGATGCCGTCCGGACGGTACAAAACAGAGGATTACCGTTATACTGTGCCGGAACGCAAAGATATGCTCAAAGACATTGAAAGCCTGATTCACCATTTTGTCAATGTAACACGGGGGCCGAAGATTCCCAAAGGCGAGGCATACATGTCCTGCGAGATTCCGCGCGGGGAGCAGGGCTATTACATTGTCAGTGACGGAACCGCGTGCGCGTACCGCATGCGCATCCGCACCCCCGGATTTCCCAATGTGCAGGTCATTCCCATGATGTCCAAAGGATGGACAATTTCTGATTTGATCGCAATTATCGGATCAGTGGATTATATTTTGCCGGATATTGACCGGTAAGACTTCATGTCTGATTTTTAATGACTTTGTCAAATTGAAAATTGCGGAGATGACAAATGGAATATACACTGAAACTGGAATTGCCGGAAGACGTATACTCTTTGCTGATCAGCCTGTCCGGACAAAAAGGACTGATGCCGGAATCTTTGGCAAGTCAGTTGATAATTTCTCAAATCCGGAACCAGCCTGGAGATCCCCTTGAAAAATTTATTGGAAAGTTCAAATTCAGCAAATCTGACTGGGCAGATAACCATGACTGTCACATTGGAGAAACACTGAACAAAGATATGAAAGCAGGATAAATGAAGAAAATATTTGCAGATACTTCAGGCTGGGGACATCTTGTTGATTCCGGACAGAAATATCATGGTATGGCAGCAAATATCTATCTGAATTCACGTAACAAAGGCAGTAAAATTGTTACAAGCAATTATATTATTGCTGAGCTTGCTGCACTTATGATCAGTCCTCTTCATCTTCATCATTCTGTCATTGTTGATTTTATCAGCAGCATGAAAATTTCACCGCATATTGAGATTGTTCATATCAATCCGGATATTGACAGACAGACATGGGAACTGTTTTCAAAAAGATCAGACAAAGAATGGAGCCTTGTTGACTGCTCAAGTTTTGTTGTAATGCAGCAGTTTGGAATAACAGAATCTTTTACAACAGACCATCATTTTGAACAGGCGGGATTCGTCCGTCTGCTGAAATGAATGATAACAGGGAGACAGTTATGAACTGGCAGCAGATTTGTGAAAATCCCCGGCTGCGGGATCTGCCGTACAAAATTGAACTCAATGAAAGAAATCAGATCATTCTGTCACCCACACGGCTGGCACATGGAAATTATCAGTTTGAAATCGGCAGGGTTCTTTTTGAAATTATGGATTGGCAGGGCAGAATTGTCACAGAATGCGCCATCCGGACAGCCAAAGGCACAAAAGTGGCAGATGCGGCATGGTTTTCAGAGGAACGCTGGAATCAGGTCAGGCATGAATATGACAGCCCTGTTGCACCGGAAATCTGTGTGGAAGTCATTTCCTCTGCCAATACAGATTCGGAAATGAGAGAGAAAAAAAGGCTTTATTTTCAGGCTAGTGCAGAAGAAGTCTGGTTCTGCAATGAAGGCAGGATGACTTTTTACAGCAGAAAAAGAAAACGGAAATATTCTGCTTTGGCACCCGGATTTCCTGAAAAAATCGCTGTGTGAACAGGAAAACAGTTGATAATCCGGGATTATCATTATCAGTTCCACTGACCGGTGAATCAGAAATCCGGGGTTTGGCTTCTTTGCTTATGCGGCTCTCAGGGAGTGGAGGAAATGACGGTAAAAGCATAACGTATTATATGCTTTTGAGTACTGTATATCAGATGGATTTTATGAAAGTATATAAGTAAGGTTCCATAAATTTTGGGGCATAAAATTTTCCGAAAAACCGGGTTTTTTCCTTGTGTCCGGCAACAGTTGAAAAGCGGGAGTTTCTGTAATATATTTCATAAGGATATATAATGTTTCAACTTTGGTTTTTTTCAGCATGATTTTTGCAATGCGGTCAGAACCGGAAAAAATCATCCTTTCTGACCTGAAAAAACCCTTCGGACAGGCTGAAAAAACATTTTCCTGACGGCAGGCAGTTTCTGTGCCACAAAAAACCAAAGTTGAAACAGTAAAGTAAGGTTCCATAAATTTTCGGGCATAAAATTTTCAGAAAAACCGGTTTTTTGAATACACGAAAAATTTCGTTTCCCTACTTACAAAGAGCAAAAAAACAGAAAACAGGTTTGATCCATAATATCAACAGGAGGAACAGGTGAACCAACGGCAACTGATGCTGGGCAATGAGGCCATCGCGCGCGGACTTACGGAGAACGGATGCGCAGTCGCAACTTCCTATCCCGGTACTCCGGCTTCGGAAATTCTTTCTTCTGTGGCAGCATTGCAGAAAGAGCATAATCTGCCCATGCACGTGCAGTGGGCAGTAAATGAAAAAATCGCGTTTGAAATTGCCTATGCAGCCGCGATCACGGGACTGCGGGCCTGCGTAAGCATGAAACAGGTGGGGCTGAATGTGGCATCAGATCCGCTTATGAGCGCGGCTTATATGGGAACAAAGGGCGGATTCATTGTCATCAGCGCGGATGATCCGGGCCCCCATTCCTCACAGACCGAGCAGGACAGCCGCATGATGGCCATGACTGCCAAAATTCCTGTGCTGGACCCGGATTCGCCTCAGCAGGCAAAGGAAATGATTGGCATTTCCTATGCTTTGTCTGAAACCTTTGAAATTCCAGTTATGATCCGTCCCACCACACGGATTTGCCACAGCCGTCAGGACATTGAACCCGGCCAAATCCGGCCCAGTGACAGAAAACCTGATTTTCAGAAAAATCCATCCCGATGGGCAGCCACCCCGAAATTCCGTTTTCAGTTGCACAAAGAACTGGACGAGAAACTGGCCGCGATTGCCGGATATGAAAAAACCGCGCCTGTCCGCCTCAATCCCCAGGCAAAGGCGGATCGGGCTATTGTGGTTTCAGGCGTGGCTGCGGCCCATGCCAGGGAAATCCTGAAAAATCTGAATCTGATGTGGGATTATATTCCCCTGTATCAGGTCATTCAGCCTTTTCCCCTGCACGCGGGTTTTGTCACGCATCTGATCAGCACCTACCGGGAAATTCTGGTGATTGAGGAAAGTATGCCGGTGATGGAAATGCAGATTGCTGACCGTTCCAAAGTACGGGGCAGAATGTCCGGCGCGGTTCCCGGATTCGGGGAACTGAGCCCGGAAATCATTGAGGATATGATCCGTGCCTTTACCGGGCTTCCCTCTGTGCTTTCCGAGCCGCCGGCTGTTGGGGGCAGGCGTCCCACACTTTGCGCGGGATGTCCGCATCGTGCCTCGTTTTTTGCCATAAAAAAAGCTGCTCCCAAAGGCATATACACCAGTGACATCGGCTGTTACACTCTGGGACTGAATCTGGGAGCGGTGGATACGGTTCTGTGCATGGGTGCTGCCATCAGTCAGGCTGCGGGTTTTTATCATGTCTACAAACATGAGGAAAAACGGCCCGATATTGTGGCGACAATGGGGGATTCCACCTTTTTTCATGCCGGAATTCCCGCGCTTGTTGACGCTGTGGTGCAGAATGTGTGTTTTGTTCTGGTGATTCTGGACAACCGCACAACAGCCATGACCGGAGGCCAGCCCACTCCCTCCACTGGATGCGGGGCAGTGGGAGAAGATTTGAACACAGTGGATATTGCATCTCTGGTCAGAGGATGCGGCATTTCCTTCTGCAAAACCGGAAATCCGTATCAGTTCAGTGAGTTTGCCGCGCTGATGAAAGAGGCAGTGAAATACTCCCGTGAAACCGGGCCTGCTGTGGTCATTTCCCGTTATCCCTGTCTGCTGGATCGGAGCAGGAAGGCAGAGCAGGCAGAGCAGGCAAAGAAACTCCGTGTCATCATCAATGAAGACTGTGACGGATGCGGATACTGCATTCAGCACTTTGAATGCCCCGCGCTGGTTCCTGTGGAAAAAGAGGAGCGTACCCGCATTGATCCCATGCTCTGCACAGGATGCGGCGTGTGTATCCATGTCTGTCCCAAACATGCCATTGTGGAGGAAAACTGATATGAATCAGCCAGTCAGTCAGCAGATTGTCATCAGCGGTGTGGGTGGACAGGGCGTGCTGTTCATCACCCGTGTTCTGGCCGAAGCCGCTATCCGTAAAAATCTGAAGGTGTTTACCTCAGAAACACACGGCATGGCCCAGCGGGGAGGAACCGTGCTGTCCCATCTCAAAGTGGGAGAGTTTGACTCTCCGCTTATCCGTATGGGACAGGCAGACGGGCTTATGGCCCTGAAACCCGAAAATGTGAAACAGCACAGTTGCTTTTTAAAATCCAAAGCATGGACAGTTGCAAACCGGCCATCTGCGGAATCAGGGGAAGGCATTTTTTCTGTGGATGCAGATCGTCTCGCGGAAAAAAGCGGAAATCCCAAATCCGCAAATCTGATCCTGCTGGGTTTTGCTCTGAAAAAAATCCCGAATCTTTTCTGCACCTTTGAGGATGTCCGGGATGTGCTTGCGGAAAAATTCCGGGGGAATGAGAAAATGCTGGAGATTATGCAGTTGTCAGAGGACAGTTAATCAGTTATCAGTTACCAGTTATCAGTTGAATCAATCAACAAGGAGACAGAAACATGAAAAAAAGAGGTTTTGGAAGAATTTTTACTGTATTTTCCTTATCAGCACTGGTCATCATGGCTGTTTTTCCGGTAGCGTCATCTGCCGGGCCGGTGCAACTGAGTTATGCCAATTTTCCGCCTGCTCCCACTTTTCCCTGTGTGCAGATGGAGCGGTGGAAAAGCGAGGTGGAGAAACGCACTGAGGGCAAGGTTGCTGTCAACACCTTTCCGGGCGGAACCCTGCTGGATGCCAAGGATATGATGGATGGCGTGATTTCCGGTCAGGCAGATATTGGCTGCCTGTGCATGGCTTATCAGCCCGGACGTTTTGTGCTGACCAATGCCACCAGCCTGCCTTTGGGAATTCCCAGTGCCAAAGTCGGAAGTCTGGTGTTGTGGGATCTGTACAACAAATACAAACCCGAATCTTTCAAAAAGGTGAAGGTGCTGACCATGTTCGCGACTGCTCCGGCCAATATTATGTCCAAAAAACCGGTCAAAACGCTTGCTGAGATCAAAGGACTGGATATACGTGCCTCAGGCGGCGCGGCAGAGATTCTCAAAGCCTGGGGCGCAAATCAGGTGGGAATGCCCATGTCGGAAACACCGGATGCTTTGCAGAAAGGCATTGTGCAGGGGCTGTTTTCCTCTCTGGAAGTGATGAAAGACCTGAAATTTGCGGAAATCT
Source organism: uncultured Desulfobacterales bacterium (assembly GCA_964534335.1). Classification (GTDB taxonomy): domain Bacteria; phylum Desulfobacterota; class Desulfobacteria; order Desulfobacterales; family Desulfococcaceae; genus JAABRU01. The sequence goes on along the minus strand of CAZHPS010000036.1, from coordinate 8,218 downwards.
GCAAATATGTCACCATGACAGATACGGTCATTTATCCCTTTGCTGTGGTGATGAACATGGACAAATGGAATGCTCTGCCGGATGATGTGAAGAAAGTCATGGATGATCTGGGGCCTGAGCAGGCCCTCTGGACCGGGGAATATATGGATAATCATGTGACAGAATCCATGACATGGTCAAAACAGACCCATAATGTGGAGATTATCAGCCTTTCCAAAGAGGAAAAAGCCGCGTGGGATTCCGTGCTGCAGCCCATGACCGACAAATGGATTCAGGATGCAAAAGCCCAGGGATTTCCCGCAGAAGCCATTGTGGAGGATATCAAATCTCTTACTGTGAAATATTCTGCCAAATAATCCGGGAAGTTTATAAGTAGGCAAACAAAAATTTTCGTGTATTCAAAAAACCGGATTTTTCCAAAAAATCCGGTTTTCTGAAAATTTTATGCCCGAAAATTTATGGAACCGTCCTTATAAACGTAATTTTTTCCTCTGTGTCCTCTGTGGGTGTTTTTTTCTCTGTGTTCTCTGTGGGAAACTCCGATCCGGACATCCTGAAAACTTTATACCCGAAAATTTATGGAACCCTATTTATGACAAATTTTGTCAGAATACCGCATTTTTTTGTCAAATCAGAATTGTCATTTATTCCAAAACTGACGGAAATTATTTTTTATCTGATTTTGATAATTGTTATCAGCAGGGAATTATTTTGTTTAAGCATATGGTTATAATTTTTATAACTTTAAATATAACTTTTGTACCTGCAAATAGCGTAAAGCACAGACATGGCTGGCATACTAATTGCATTATTTAAAATCAACCGGCATGATGTTTGAGGATGCCATTAATTTTAAAACAACTTTAGGAGGAATTTATCATGACAAGAAAACTTTTTGCAATCGTAACCGGACTTGCCCTGGTTTTCAGCGCGGGTTATGCTCTGGCAGGAATCACAAGCGACACTGCCGACTATTCTGTAACACTCGTTGCCGGGTGTATGATAGACACATCTGCAACAGGCACTGATTTCGGAACTTATCTTATTGGAAGTCCCAACCTTGTGGGCACTCCCGCAGGATCCGTTACCATCACCTGCGCCAATACCGTGCCCTATACTTGGGGCGTGAACAGAGGCCTCAACCATGGTGGAGCTCAGCAGCTTCGGCTGTATGACGGAGTTGCCAACTATATTAATTACAAACTGTTCCAGGGCGGCACTGAATTTGGTGATGTTGGAATGACCGCTATTGATGGATCATATACCCAGAGCTGGACTGCCTTAAATGCCCTTACTGCCATAGGCAACGGACTAGCGCAGACATATCCCCTGACTGCCAATGTTGATATTGCAGTTGGCACTGTTGCAGGCACATACACGGACACTGTGACTGTGACTGTGGTATGGCCGTAAAGATTATTTGAAATGGGTCAAAAACCGTCTGAGGCATTTTTTAAGAACCCATGCTTAACCTAAACCATAATGGTTTCCGACTCAACGGTTTTAACCCACTATTGCTTAGTTAGGTTTTAAGGCCATTTCCGGAAAAAAATATACCTCAGATTTGACAACTTTCAAAAAGTTGTCAAATCTTACCGGAATCTGACTCTTAACCGGCATTAACGATTTTTCCTTAATCACCTGTAAAACCGTCCGGAAGATTAATTCCGGGCGGTTTTTTATGGAAAACCACCTATGCAATCTTTACAAATCTGCTTTTTAATTGTATTCCTGTTACTGAATATTCAAACCGGCCTCGCGTGCGATCTCCTGAATGCCACCGGCGGCAGTTTTGCCCAAAGCGATGGCAGCATTGATATTGCAAATATGCAGATAGCGAACTTGGAAATCCTCTGCGACAAACAGTTTCGGCTGGGACTGGACGGGGGACTAAACTATTCCGGGGTTCGCCGTTTGGGAGATGGAAAAGGGAATTATATTACGTATTATCTCTGGCAGGACAGCGGATCCAATTCAGAGTGGGGAACCAATAAAATAGATGCAGTCACGCCATATCCGGCAGACTCATTTTCCGGCAAAGGCAGCGGCGCATCAGAAACCTATCCGGTATACGGTACTGCATTTCCCGCAGGGCCCTATCCCACGGGAGTTTATAATGATGTTGTCCGTGCGATCCTCACCTATACCCCATTCGGAGCAAGTGTTCCATTGGAAACAGATCTGTATATTTCCCTGGAGATTGTGGGAAACTGCGAAATGAACCTGTCCGGACTGGGCGATTTTGGTGAATGGCAGACAGGCTCCCCTGATTTGAAAGGAGTCCCATTGGGAGCAGTAACGGTCAAATGCAATCCTCCGGGTATGACGTATGCCATTGGAATGGGGGCAGGTCTGCACTTCCAGGGGGGCATGCGTAATATGATAAGCGGATCTGAGTTTGTACCTTATATTATCTATGCGGACAGCGGGGGATCTTCTCCCTGGGGAGACAGCGGACTGTCATTTTTTGAACCGGGATATGCACAATCCCATCCATCGCCCGCACAAACTGCTGTTTCAACAGGTCAAACACAAAGTTTTCCCGTTTTTGGGGATGCCATGATCAGCACATCGCCAGCAGGAGATTACAAAGATACGGTTTCTGTCACAATTGTGTGGCAGTAAGACTCAGCCAAACAGGAGGTATAATGAATATTTGCAGAAATATGTGCCTGATTCTGATTCTCTTTTTTGTTTCACCGGCCTGGGGAAAGGCTACGCTGGGCATCTGGCCTGTGCGGGTCAGTTTGACACCTGATCAGAAAATCAGTGAGGTAATTCTAAGAAACAATGGCAAAAATGAAGTAAAAGTGCAGGTGTATGCCAAAACATGGGACATGGATGAAAATGGAAAATTCATTGAAACCGACACAGGCGATTTTGTTTTTTTCCCCCGCCTTCTGACCATTCCGGGAGGGGAGGAGAAAACTCTTCGGGTTGGTTATAACGGTGACTTTCCCGCTGTTGAGAAGCCTTACCGGCTCTATATTCAGGAATTGCCTGAAATTCAGACTCAGGAACAGAAAGAAAAAGAAAAAATGGAGGCATACTTCAATTTTCTTCTGAAGCTGAGCGTACCGGTTTTTGTCATGCCATCCAATGCACCGGAACCGGTCAAAGCTGAAATCGCGGGGGTTGAACCTGGGGAAAACGGACTGAAGGTCAGTTTCCGCAACGCGGGAATCCGCAATTTTCTGCTGAAAAAAATCGAGGCCCGGCTGATGGATAAAAACGGTACTGCGATTGATGAATTCAAAGATGATTATGTTCAGCGCGTGCTGCCCATGCGATCTGTTTTTCTGCGGATTCCTTTCAACAGCAGCCAGTGCGGCAAAGCAGGAAAACTTTTTCTCAGATTTTTTTTGGAAGGTTCAGACAAGGCAATAAGCCAAACCCTGAATTTGAACCCGGGCTGCACCTTTTCAGGCAACAGCGTCCCCATGACTGCAGAATAATATGAAATCTGAAAAATAATTAAGCATTAAACTTCGTGGAACTTTGTGTCTTTGTGTCTTCGTGGCAGAAACCGGAAAGCATTTTTGCTGAAATCTTTTTCAGATTTCATATAAGCATTTCATAAACAGCGTGATGTGTGTGCAGCCATTTCCAAATTTTCCCCCCTCAGAATAATAACAGTCATTCTGATCATCCTGCTCATGGCAGGGACACTTCAGGCTGAAGACCGGGTGATTCTGAATGTTATTGTCAACGGACAGAATATCGGGGAAGCATTTCTTCTGCTCACGGAAGACGGAGATGTGCTTGTTCCGCCTGATTTCTTTTCCGGGCTGCGGCTGAGGAAAGAACTGTTCGGTTCCCGTGAATCAGACAGAATTTCCCTCAAAAGCCTTTCACATGCCATTGCCTTTGCACTGGATTATGACAATGCTGTTTTGACAATTACAGTTGATCCGCAATGGTATGAATCCCAGATTATCCGCCCCCCGCCCCTGAAATCCTTCCCGGATCGGAGCGCAGCCGTAACACCCGATTCTTTTTCAGGATTTTTAAATTACCGGATTGAAACCGAATACAGCGAAAAGGAGAATTTCAGAGACTGGGGTCTGCCCTGGGAAATCGGTTTTAACCGGGAAAAATGGTTTGGATTCAGCAACTTCAGATACAGATACAGGGATGGTGAAGACGAACATACCCGCCTTATGACCAGCCTGATCCGGGACGATCCCGCGCTCCTGAACCGGCTGACAATTGGTGATTTCACACCGCCCACCACAGCGTTTCTCAGTGGCGGGGTTCTTGGCGGCATATCCTGGGGAACCCGGTTTTCTCTGGATCGCAAATTCAAACCCTATCCGGGACTGAATGCGGAAACTGTTTTGGAAACACCCGCACGGGCTGAACTTTACAGCAGCGGAAATCTGATTAAGGAATGGGATCTGCTTCCGGGGCCGGTGCGGTTTGAAGAACTGAATGCTTTTACCGGAGGAAGCTCTGAACTGGTTCTGCGGGATATTTTTGGAAAAGAAAGGCGAATCGACCTTGCCCAGCTTTTCGGGGGGCGGGAACTGCTGCGCAAAGGCATTCATGAATACAGTTACAGTCTGGGATTTCTGCGGGAGGATTTTGGAACCCAAAGCTCGGAATACGGTGATTTATCCGGCACAGCGTTCCACCGCTACGGATTCACAGACCGGTTTTCCGCGGGAATTGGCCTTGCTTTTCAAAATGAGCTTTACAATGCAGGACCGATGTTCGGTCTTCATCTGGGCAATGACCATCTGATCAGCAGCGAGGCAATGTTCAGTCATCATAACAGCGACAGCGGGTACGCAGTTTCAACGCAATACACGTACCGAAAAGGCAGTTTTGCAGGGGGGCTTTCCATGCTGCTTTACAGCAGGGATTTTCAGGCTCCGCCCAGTTCGGACGTATCCGGAGAAGATGAAATTCAGTCCCTGCGCTGTCAGTGGAATCTGACCGCCAGCCAATCCTGGGAGCGCTGGGGGGGACTGAGTTTTTCCTATGTGTCCAGTTCCTACCGGGAAAAGCCTGAAGAAGAGGAACAGACATCCATCGCAACCCTGAGTTATACAAAGAATCTTTCCAGGCAGTTCAACCTTTCCCTCAGCATGAAACAGGGAATTGAGGGGCCTGACAATCAGGAATTTTTCATCACTGTTCAGTACACGCCTTCAGATAATTCCCAAAAGCGTTTTTATGACAATATGGCATACCGTTACCGGGATGACGGAGAGGAAAACAGAACGCAGGAACTCTCTGTCCGGAAATCAACCGGACTTGGAAAGGGTTTCGGATATTCGCTCGCTGTGAATAAGGATGAACAGGAAACCAGCGGCAGCGGCAGGGCGGTTTACCGCCATGAAAGGGGAATTGCAGAGGCATCGATTCAGCAGCCTTCCAAAGGAAGCATGGCCGGAAACCTGAGCTGGGCCGGCGGTATCGGCATGATCGGCTCTGACATCTGTTTCGGCAGGCCGGTCATTGACAGTTTCGCTATTGTTGAGGTGGAAGGTCTTGATAATGTTCCTGTTTACTCAGGCACCAGCCTTGTGGGCGAGACAGGTGTGAACGGCAGTCTGATGGCATCCGAACTGATTTCCTATGCTGACAACCTGATATCCATCCATCCGGGAGATCTGCCTATGGACTATGAACTGACGGGAAAGAATCGCATGGTTGAAATGGGCCAGCGCGGAGGGGCACGGATAAATTTCAAAGCATTCCGCTTTACAGCGGTGGAAGGAAATCTTTATGCTCTTTTGTCTGACGGCAGCCGCGAATCACTGAGCACCATGCCCATTGAATATGAGGTCAGCGGTGAAAAAAGAAAAAGTTTTACAGGTCAGGACGGATATTTTTATCTTGAAAATCTGCCACCCGGAGAATATGCAATACACGTCTTTGCTGCTGATGGTGGCTGCAGGGCAAAAATTGCCGTGCCTGAAAGCGGAAAGATCGTCAGCAATATAGGGGAAGTGGTTTGTGAACCTGTGGAAAAATGATGTTGAGATACGAATACTCTGGCAGCCTTGAATCTGTGATACCGGTTCGCCATTGGTTCTATACAATACGGAATACAAATCCGGAGTGCAGAAATTAAGCGGAGCGGTTTTTTGCATACGCGCAACTGCGGAAAAACTGACGGTACTGTATCAAATCAATGGAGAATTGGTATGAGTTGCAAAAACCGGATTTTTGCAAAAAATCCGGTTTTTTGAATACACGAAAACTTTTGGCTGTCTGCTTGGGTGATTTATGAAAATAAATATTCCATTTCAGTTCACAGGCTGGAAGCTTATGCTGCTTTGGCGGGATATTCTTTTCTGGAAATCACCTTAGTTGATACAGACTTTTCTGACCTGCATGAAGTCTGTATGTCCGCTGAAAACTTTGGAAATGCCGTCCTGTTTCAGGGTTCTCATACCGTCTTCCAGAGCCTGTAACAGCATTTCCGCGACACGGGCCTGGGTCTGGATCAGACGTTTCATCTCATCGGTACCGGCCATCAGCTCGTGCATACCCATACGGCCTCTGTATCCGGTCTGGTTGCATTTTTCGCAGCCCTTGGGCTTGTACAGCATAAAATCCTTGTTATAGGGATATTTTTCCGCCAAATCTTTGGCAAAAATGTCTTTGCCGTATTCCCGTACCAGTTCCTGATAATCCTCTTCGCTGGGATTGTATTCCTCCTTGCAACTGCTGCAAAGGGTCCGCACCAGACGCTGGGCCAGAATGCACAAAAGAGCGTCTGCAAAGTTGAAAGGGTCCATACCCATATCCAGCAGACGTACCACACTTTCAGGTGCACTGTTGGTATGCAGTGTTGAAAAAACCAGATGGCCTGTCAGAGATGCCTCAATGCCGATGGAAGTGGTTTCCTTGTCACGCATTTCACCCACCATGATTACGTCCGGGTCGGCACGGAGAAAGGCACGCATGGCACGGGCAAAATCAAAGCCAATCTTGGGATGCACCTGCACCTGACGCAGCCCTTTCTGTGTTATTTCAACAGGATCCTCTGCTGTCCATATCTTGGTTTCTGTCTTGTTGATATAGGCCAGGGCAGAATGCAGAGTGGTCGTTTTACCCGAACCGGTAGGTCCGCAGACAAAAACGATTCCATATGGCTGACTGATGATTGTTGTGAATTCTTTGTAGTTGCGCTCTGAAAATCCCATTTTGGCCAGCGGAATCGGCTCGCCTGCGGCCAGGATACGCATGACGATATCTTCCATGCCGCCCTGTGTGGGAATGGTGGCCACACGGAGTTCAATATCCAGACCGCCGAATTTTTTGAACTGGATTTTTCCGTCCTGGGGCAGCCGGCGTTCTGCAATATCCAGACCTGCCATGATTTTGATACGGGACACGACCGCGTTTTTGTAATTGTAGGGAACGGTCTGGTACACAGTGCACGCGCCATCAATGCGTATGCGCACCAGGGTGTTCTGCTTTCCGGGATAGGGCTCTATATGAATATCCGATGCTCTCCGGGCAAAGGAGTCCAGAATAATTTTGTTGACCAGTTTCACCACTGCGCTGTCTGAATCATTGACCTCATCGGCATCCTCTTCCACTTCCTCTGCTTCGGCCTGCAACTGCTGGAGAATCTCATCAATGTTGGCCTGTTCTTTCTCATCTGTGGTAAAGAGCTTGATAAATTCAACAATATCCTCTTTCAGCGCCACGGAAAAATCAAGGGGATTTTTGGGAAAAAGCGATTTGATCAGATCTATTTTCTGCAGATTCTGGGGGTCATCCACCAGAATCATGATCTTCTCTCCGTCATTTTTCAGGGGAACCCAGAGATTTTTCTTGAGAAAGGGAATTTTCAGGTTTTTCAGCAGCTCGCCTGGTATGGGGGTGGTCTGGTTGTAAACAACGCCCGGAACTTCGTAATATTTTGCCAGGGATTCCACAATGTCGGCCTTGGGAATCTTGAGATTGGACATCAGATAGGTTTCTATGGCCTCATTGCGTTTCTTGGCTTCGGTGATGGCATTCTGCAGTTCTTTCTGGGTCAGCAGATGTTTCTGCAGAAGATAACTGAACTTGTTACCTGCCTGCCGTGCAGCCCGCTTCTGGTTGTACATGGCAATGCCCAGGGTTTTGGCAAGTTCCCGGACAGACTGCTCATCTCTTTTCTGATAGGGTTCCCCGTTTTTGCGGTTGATGAGCTGTATGGCCCCCAGCAGATATTTGTGGAAAAATATGGGGCAGGTCAGCATCTGCCGGG
>CAZHPS010000035.1:0-24575 GCA_964534335.1 uncultured Desulfobacterales bacterium | reverse complement strand
TCTGAACTCTGATTTGTCTGATTTCTGTGATTACTCTGATTATTAAAAATGATATGAACCGGAAATTTATCATGATTCAGATGAATCAGACAAATGGGATAAACTGTCTGAACTCTGATTACTCTGATTATCAAAAATGATATTAACCGAAAATTCATCATGATTCAGATTGTTACACGGATGATGCAGTGCAGAAATCAGATAAATCAGATGAATCAGACAAATCAGAGTTCAGACAGACTGCACGCCACATTTATGAAGGGGATTGAGACAATGGCATTGACAAAACATGGTATTTCAGGCATTCTAATCAAAATCATGCCCCGCTTATGAAGGGGATTGAGACAAATCAAATATGCCGTGTTCAGGATACTTCGTTATCAGTCAAAATCATGCCCCGCTTATGAAGGGGATTGAGACATTGTCAATAATTATTAATGTTTTTTATGACTATATTGTCAAAATCATGCCCCGCTTATGAAGGGGATTGAGACATACCTACGACCAGCACAAAGCTGGCTGCAAAGAGTCCCGTCAAAATCATGCCCCGCTTATGAAGGGGATTGAGACAATTTTGTATTAAAAGGCAGTTTTTCAAATCCCATATTGTCAAAATCATGCCCCGCTTATGAAGGGGATTGAGACATTGACACCGCTGATCGCTCCGCTGACGTCTTTGTTGTCAAAATCATGCCCCGCTTATGAAGGGGATTGAGACAACATCGTTCGCCAGATTAATGTTTTGGGGGATCCCGGGTCAAAATCATGCCCCGCTTATGAAGGGGATTGAGACATTGCTCCGTCCGGCTGGGTAGTTTGATTATAGATTGGGGTCAAAATCATGCCCCGCTTATGAAGGGGATTGAGACATTCCATTCCTTCCTTTAATTTTTGTTCTGCAAATGTGTCAAAATCATGCCCCGCTTATGAAGGGGATTGAGACATTCTAAACATTCATACTTTGCCTTCATTGTCTTTCTGTCAAAATCATGCCCCGCTTATGAAGGGGATTGAGACTTTTTCTGCTTTAACAACAGGTTCGGTCGCAGCCGACCGTCAAAATCATGCCCCGCTTATGAAGGGGATTGAGACTCGTAGACGAGCGCACCGATGGCGAACGCCTGTCCCCGTCAAAATCATGCCCCGCTTATGAAGGGGATTGAGACAGTTTTTACGCCAAATTTGTCCGATGCCAGCTCATCAAGTCAAAATCATGCCCCGCTTATGAAGGGGATTGAGACACTCTAATTCCCGTTCCTTCACACACCTTTTCGGTGGTCAAAATCATGCCCCGCTTATGAAGGGGATTGAGACGGTTTCAGTTTGACAGCACGGGCAGGGGCAGGTTCCGGTCAAAATCATGCCCCGCTTATGAAGGGGATTGAGACATCTCTTCCGAGCTGAATCACTTCCTCGGTTTGGATAGTCAAAATCATGCCCCGCTTATGAAGGGGATTGAGACACGTGATTTCCAACCAATCGAAAACCGGGAAGATCGGGTCAAAATCATGCCCCGCTTATGAAGGGGATTGAGACAAGGTCACGCTTGACTCCTGTTCGGAATCGACAATGTGTCAAAATCATGCCCCGCTTATGAAGGGGATTGAGACATCGGATACGTCATAAATGGCTAAGTTTCGATTGTTAAGTCAAAATCATGCCCCGCTTATGAAGGGGATTGAGACAACCGACCGTAACCTTCCCGGATACATTCGTTACCGGAGTCAAAATCATGCCCCGCTTATGAAGGGGATTGAGACTAAAAAAACTTCTCTCCGGTCCTTGCTTGAGTTGCGACCGTCAAAATCATGCCCCGCTTATGAAGGGGATTGAGACACGAACCAGATCCTATTATCTGATTTTTACCATTCTTAGGTCAAAATCATGCCCCGCTTATGAAGGGGATTGAGACGGGACGCCGTTTGCCTTCCCTGAGGCTGATAAAAGTCAAAATCATGCCCCGCTTATGAAGGGGATTGAGACACCCACTTCACCATTAATATCCCATCTTCCTCCACCTTGTCAAAATCATGCCCCGCTTATGAAGGGGATTGAGACGTTGTCACTGCTTTTTTCTAATCCGTATTCGATAATCAAAGTCAAAATCATGCCCCGCTTATGAAGGGGATTGAGACAAGCATTGAATATAATGATACACGGCTCATTATATTGTCAAAATCATGCCCCGCTTATGAAGGGGATTGAGACAATTTTATTTTTCCGCCGGCAACTCTTGTAACATTAATGTCAAAATCATGCCCCGCTTATGAAGGGGATTGAGACCATGATTTCGCGATGGGTTTCAAATCCATGATCGTTGTCAAAATCATGCCCCGCTTATGAAGGGGATTGAGACGGGAAAATAGTTACTTTTTCCCACCGTTTGCAACGGGGGTCAAAATCATGCCCCGCTTATGAAGGGGATTGAGACGCGATTCTATGATAACAATTGGTCTATTAATACTCTTGTCAAAATCATGCCCCGCTTATGAAGGGGATTGAGACATGGAGGTTGAAAACTATTTCACTTCAAAGTCAAAAAAGTCAAAATCATGCCCCGCTTATGAAGGGGATTGAGACAGCCCTGCTTGGCCTGCGTGAGGCCATGGCTTTTGGCAGCGTCAAAATCATGCCCCGCTTATGAAGGGGATTGAGACAGGAGACTGAGAATCAGAAATACAACCGCGAAAAGTGTCAAAATCATGCCCCGCTTATGAAGGGGATTGAGACAAGAACTCCCATGTTCCATGGTTTTTTTCCAATTTTGTCAAAATCATGCCCCGCTTATGAAGGGGATTGAGACATCTAAAGACCCGCCACTTTGCGCAGAATATATATCGGTCAAAATCATGCCCCGCTTATGAAGGGGATTGAGACAGTTGTTTCTTTGCCGTTCTCGTAAACGATAGCGGCGTCAAAATCATGCCCCGCTTATGAAGGGGATTGAGACAAGCCCGTCTTGCCTGAATGTCGTGTTTCTTGATTTGTCAAAATCATGCCCCGCTTATGAAGGGGATTGAGACGAAGTGGCAATTATTTTGGCAGAGGCAATTGGGGCAGTCAAAATCATGCCCCGCTTATGAAGGGGATTGAGACACCTGACCAGCCGATCTATTGTTCTTTTTCTGTCTCTCGTCAAAATCATGCCCCGCTTATGAAGGGGATTGAGACATCAATATCCAGCAGCAGAAGCAAATCCATGCTGCCACTGTCAAAATCATGCCCCGCTTATGAAGGGGATTGAGACAGTTTGGGAAAGGCGGACACGAAATGCGTCACGGCCTGTCAAAATCATGCCCCGCTTATGAAGGGGATTGAGACTCGTTTTTACGGAAGCCAGCAATTATAGCATACTTAGTCAAAATCATGCCCCGCTTATGAAGGGGATTGAGACGCTCTTACTTCGGGCTCGCAATATGCGAGCCCTTTTGATGTCAAAATCATGCCCCGCTTATGAAGGGGATTGAGACATTTCTGCCGCTTTCCGCTTTTCAGTGGCATCTGCTGTCAAAATCATGCCCCGCTTATGAAGGGGATTGAGACAGGCAATGCCAAAGGATGATTGATCAATGCGGTCTCGTGTCAAAATCATGCCCCGCTTATGAAGGGGATAAACTGTCTGAACCACGATTCACATGATTAAAGGATTTGCAGGATTTTTCAGTTAGATGCGGAGTAAACGGAAATCATGGAAATCCCTTAATCCTGTGAATCAGGGTTCAGACAGACTGCACTCCACGTTTATGAAGGGGATTGAGACAATGGCATTGACAAAACATGGTATTTCAGGCATTCCAGTCAAAATCATGCCCCGCTTATGAAGGGGATTGAGACGTCTCGTTAGAGACCACAACCGTCACGTCCCCGTCCTCTAGTCAAAATCATGCCCCGCTTATGAAGGGGATTGAGACACCACTGTTTACGGCAATTGTCAAGTCAGGATATAAAAAAGTCAAAATCATGCCCCGCTTATGAAGGGGATTGAGACAACCAGATGAGCAGCCTTTTCGAGATCTGCCGGATGAGGTCAAAATCATGCCCCGCTTATGAAGGGGATTGAGACTCCACAGCGGCAATCTGCTTTTTCAAGTGGTTTTCAATTGTCAAAATCATGCCCCGCTTATGAAGGGGATTGAGACCTTACTGTGCAGATTTTGTCCGTATTCTGCACTGATGTCAAAATCATGCCCCGCTTATGAAGGGGATTGAGACTCACCGACCTTCAGAGTTTTTCTGTTCCGAAAAGCTGTGTCAAAATCATGCTCCGCTTATGAAGGGGATTGAGACAGGTCTCTGATATGTTCCGAACTTTTGTTTTTCCGGGGTCAAAATCATGCCCCGCTTATGAAGGGGATTGAGACAACATGTCCCCGCACTTCAGCGAACGCTCCGGCATTCGTCAAAATCATGCCCCGCTTATGAAGGGGATTGAGACACGGCTCCCCGTCATCATGACCGACATCAAACTCTTCTGTCAAAATCATGCCCCGCTTATGAAGGGGATTGAGACAATGAACACTTTTGATACTGTCTTCAATTGCGGCAAGCAGTCAAAATCATGCCCCGCTTATGAAGGGGATTGAGACTAAGTTTAATATTCATTCCCCCATACAAAATATCTTCTGTCAAAATCATGCCCCGCTTATGAAGGGGATTGAGACTTGAATCTGGCGCGAATTGTCATCCATCTTCCGGAGGGTGTCAAAATCATGCCCCGCTTATGAAGGGGATTGAGACATCAACTTCTGAATCTCTATGTCTGATTCAATTGGCGTTGTCAAAATCATGCCCCGCTTATGAAGGGGATTGAGACAACCGCCCTCGAAATTCTGGCAGAGGTCAACCTGAGCGGGTCAAAATCATGCCCCGCTTATGAAGGGGATTGAGACTGGTTTGCCTCCGGGGAAGGGATTACCTCAGAATGAAAGTCAAAATCATGCCCCGCTTATGAAGGGGATTGAGACAATGCGTACTCAAACAGTTTGCTTCCAAACAAACTGACAGTCAAAATCATGCCCCGCTTATGAAGGGGATTGAGACAACCAGATGAGCAGCCTTTTCGAGATCTGCCGGATGAGGTCAAAATCATGCCCCGCTTATGAAGGGGATTGAGACTCCACAGCGGCAATCTGCTTTTTCAAGTGGTTTTCAATTGTCAAAATCATGCCCCGCTTATGAAGGGGATTGAGACCTTACTGTGCAGATTTTGTCCGTATTCTGCACTGATGTCAAAATCATGCCCCGCTTATGAAGGGGATTGAGACAAGGAAAAACTGTTTGCTATACAGCGGCAGCCTGTTGTCAAAATCATGCCCCGCTTATGAAGGGGATTGAGACAACCCATCGGGTGTCGTACCCAGTCCATCTGTGATGGGTCAAAATCATGCCCCGCTTATGAAGGGGATTGAGACAAGGCAGCAACGAATGCTTTATTAATCTGTTTCTGTTGTCAAAATCATGCCCCGCTTATGAAGGGGATTGAGACACAGATGGAAAATTCCCTTTCTGCGACGACAGGGGGGTCAAAATCATGCCCCGCTTATGAAGGGGATTGAGACCTGAAACTCTGCAAGTGATAGCTTCCGGCAGTTTGCCCGTCAAAATCATGCCCCGCTTATGAAGGGGATTGAGACATAAACATCCGGTACTGCACCGTGGACTTCCTGCGTGGGTCAAAATCATGCCCCGCTTATGAAGGGGATTGAGACATCGGTTAAAATGGGTCTTTTTCGCCTTTTTTCTTTTGTCAAAATCATGCCCCGCTTATGAAGGGGATTGAGACAAAATCGGAAAAACAGACGGTCTGGGTCGGCGGTGTTAGTCAAAATCATGCCCCGCTTATGAAGGGGATTGAGACAAAACTGGACCAAGTTTGCTCATTGCTACTGTCGTAGGTCAAAATCATGCCCCGCTTATGAAGGGGATTGAGACACCTCATCAAGGATGTATTTTTTATAGGCAGGATTTGTCAAAATCATGCCCCGCTTATGAAGGGGATTGAGACTGTCTTTCTCAGCTTCCGCTGCCATTGCCTTGATCTTTGTCAAAATCATGCCCCGCTTATGAAGGGGATTGAGACATGAGTCCGGGATCCAAGCCGGTTCTTCTGCACATCGTCAAAATCATGCCCCGCTTATGAAGGGGATTGAGACGAAGAACCTCCTCCGCAAGAACAGAGAACGAAAAGAGCGTCAAAATCATGCCCCGCTTATGAAGGGGATTGAGACAATCATTATAGCGATCGGGAAGTTCCGCAGCACCCTGAAGTCAAAATCATGCCCCGCTTATGAAGGGGATTGAGACAATTCCGCTTTACGATCGCCATTTTTTTCGCCGGGGTGTCAAAATCATGCCCCGCTTATGAAGGGGATTGAGACATGTCTGGCAAAGCATTTTGAACCCAGAAAATCACTTGTCAAAATCATGCCCCGCTTATGAAGGGGATTGAGACGCCTCTTCTCCGCCGCTGGGAAGCGGCGGAGGTTTCTGGTGTCAAAATCATGCCCCGCTTATGAAGGGGATTGAGACATGTACCATTATAATAGGTTCTTCCAATAATTGGCGTGTCAAAATCATGCCCCGCTTATGAAGGGGATTGAGACACGTTTACATATATATCAAAAAATATGTAAACACACTAGTCAAAATCATGCCCCGCTTATGAAGGGGATTGAGACACAATCCCCATAGGTAAGGGAATCATGAAATTTGCCACGTCAAAATCATGCCCCGCTTATGAAGGCAGGGCTGTTAAGTTCTTTCTTGAAGTATTTCCTGTTTTGTTATATACTGTCCACCGTCATAAACTGCGCTTCTGAAAGCAGGTGTTTTTCAGATTCCGCCTTACCGGAACCGGATTCAGAAAGCTCAGATTATGCCGGTGCTGAGTATAAGTTAAGCAGCAGAATAAAAATTTTTCGTGAGTGCAAAAATTGTATTTCTGCACTCACTGTCAGACAAATTAAACAAAAAGGGGATGCTGACATGAATTTAATGGAACTGTTTTCTGAAATCAGGGATTTCCGCCGTGCGGAAGGCAGACGTTATCCATTGGCACCGATGCTGATTATCATTGTAATGAGTGTAATTTGCGGACGGATTTGTTACAGGGAAATCGCGGGATTTGCAAAAGCCGGCAAAGATGAATTTCAGAAATATTTCGGTTTGAAGCGGAATGAAATGCCGTCACATGTCACATTCAGAGAAATTATTCAAAGAACCGGTTTCGAAGAAATTTGTCAGACATTTGAAAAATGGGCAAAAAATTATGTTTCAACTGAAAAAGGTGACTGGCTTTCTGCTGATGGCAAATGCATCAGATCGGCAGTTTCAGATTACAGCAAATCTTGGCAGGATTTTGTTTCACTGGTAAGCATATTCGCCCAAAAACAGGGTCAGATAATAAGGATCGCAAAACTCAGCAACAAAAAAAGCAGTGAAATACCGGCAGTTGAAGAACTTGTCAAAATGTTGGATTTGGAAGGAGCGGTTCTCAGCATGGATGCCCTGCACTGTCAAAAAAAACTTTGAAAACAATTGCTGAAAGCGGAAATGATTATGTTGTGAAAGTGAAGAACAATCAGCCCAAACTCTTAAAAGCAATAAAAGAAACAGTTGAAAATTCAGTTCCTGCCGATTTCATCAGAACGGAGGAAAAAAGCCGCGGACGTTATGAAAAAAGGGAAATTTCTGTCTTTAATCCGTCAGAAAACATTCCTGACGGATGGCCGGAATTAAACCGGATTGTTTATGCGGAACGACGGTTTGAAACCGCAGAAGGTCTGCATGAAAGCAGAAGCTGGTACATCAGCAGTGTCAAATCTGATGATGCTGAATATTCTGCTGCGGGAATCAGAGGGCATTGGCATATTGAAAACAGGCTGCATTACGTTAAAGATGTTATAATGAGGGAGGACACATCGGGAATAAAAAATGTGAATGCGGCTGCAAATCTTTCAGTGTTCAGAAATATGGCAATAAACATTGTTCGCTGAAACGGTTTTGACTCTGTCAAAAATGCATCAGTCTTTTTTGCGTGCAATATCAAAAAACTTCTGAAAATTATGAGAACTTAACAGCCCTGCCTTTCCTAAAGGGGGACTGAGGGGGATTTCCGTCACGCTTTTCATCCAGTTATTCGGAGAATAGTCATAATTCACCATATTCCCGTCCGGATACGTCACAGCCGTGCGGTTGGAAGCCGCATCATACGCGTAGGCCATAGCACGGGAGAAGGGATCGTTCTGCGCGGTAATGCGGTTCAGGGGATCATATTCCCACGCGGTGTTTCCCAGCCAGTCCTTCATTTCCGTGCGGTTGTTGTTGGCATCATACATATACTGCACAGACTGATCGTTGGCATAGCGGATTTCTTCCAGCATATCATCCGGATAATAGGCATATTCGGTACGGTCGCGTTTGGCATCGGTGCGCACAACCCGGTTGCCTACTCCGTCATATTCATAATCCCACACATTGCCGATGGGATCGGTTTCCTGAATCATATTGCCCACTTTGTCAAAGGCAAAGGATGTGGCTGCATAGTTGGCATTGACAATCTGCGTGAGCAGGCCCCGTGCATCATATGCGTAACGGGTCAGAGCATTCACATCATTGCCCGGATTCACTCCTTCCCGGAAATTCTGGGTTACGCTGTTGAGCCGGTAGATGAAATCATATCCGTACAGGGTGACGGTTCCGTCCGCCTCAGTCAGATGGGTTCTGTTGCCCATTTTGTCATACGCATACCGCCGGGTTTCATTTTCCGCATTGGTCATGGAAATCAGCCGGTTCAGCGCATCATACACATACACGGTGGGATTGTTTTCCGCATCAGTCACGGAAAGCAGGTTGTTGACTTTGTCATAGGCAAAGCGGAACAGACCTTTTTCAAAATCAGAGAAATCCGTGCGCCGGTGCGCGGCATCATAGACAAACTCTGCCTGATGGTTCAGGGGATTGGTGAGAAAACGCAGATTTCCGGCCAAATCATAGGCATATGCTGTTGTCACATTGGTTTCAGAATCTCCTGCATGGCCGGGCAGATAATTCCGCACTTTCTGCACCAGACGGCCCAGATCATCATATTCAAAATGCGTGACAATATTCATGGGATCGCTTTTGTCTGTCAGTCGTCCATCCAGATCGTATTGATATGACACGGCATGACCTTCAGGATTGACCGCTTTTTCAAGCTGATACACGGGCGTATAGGCATACAGGGAATCAAACCCGCGCGGATTCAGCACTTTGGTCAGATTGCCCATCGGATCAAAGGAATACACCCATTCATAGCCTTCGGCATTGGTTTTCTTTGTCCCGCGTCCCATCAGGTCATAGACAAATTTTGTGACATATCCTTCGGGATCAGTGGTTTGCAGCACACTGCCGATAAGATTGTAATCAAAGGACATTGTGACATTGGTATCCGCGTTAGGCGCAAATCCCGCGCGGTAATTGCGGATCACAGAAAGCGGACGGTACAGCGCGTCATAGTCCGTATGCGTGACAATGCCGTTGGCATCGGTCATATCCGTGATTTTTCCCACCGGGTTGTAGGCATAATAAAAATGCGTATCCAAAGGCCCGGAAACCTGGGTCACCCGCAGGAGTTCATCATACGCATAAGACCACAAACGGCCTTCCGCGTCTGTGATTCCGGTAATTTCATTCATCAGGCCGTAGGCATACGAGGCAGAGTCAAAATTCAACTGGTTGCGCATTTTCACCGGCCGGTCGGACGCATTGTATTCATACGTGATATTGCCTTTATTGGGATCGGTTTTCTGTGTCAGTCTGTCGTTTTCATCAAAAACAAAGGAGATATGCCAGTCCAGCGGCCCGTTCACATCCGTAAGATTGCTGTTTTTGTCATAGACATAGGAAAACGCACTTCCTTCAGGCTTGGTCATGGAAACGGTGCGTCCCAATCCGTCATGGCTGAAACGGGTCATGGCCTGCACTGCATCGGTCACGGAAATCAGATCACCTTCCGCATCATAGGCATGGATTGTGGCATTTCCCGCAAAATCAGTGAGTTCCATTGGCTGTCCCAGACTGTCATATTTCACAGAACCGCAGGCTCCCAAAGGATTGCAGAAGCGGATCAGATTGCCTTTGCTGTCATATTCAAAATTGGTAGAACGCACAGTGGCTGCATCCACTTTCTCTGTCATGCGCACCACCTGATTTTTGTCATTATATTCCCATTCCCTGTGCCATCCCAAAGGCCCGTCCGCAGTCAGACGGTTGCCGTTTTCATCATACGTCCATTTCCATTCGGCTCCGGACTGATCCCGGTATTCGGTACGGTTGTTGTTTTCATCATATTCAAAATATTCGGTATTTCCGTCCGGATGATCGATCTGCACCAGTCGCAGATTTTCATCGTAATGATGAACTGTGGTATGACCGTAGGCATCGTTCACACGGGTCAGCTCTTTTTCATAGGCAAAGGTGTATTTTTCCTTTTCCCCTACGGTCTGTTCCGAAACCCGGTATTCCTCATCATAGGCATTGCGCACAAGGGGATGTCCTTTGGGAGAAACAATCTCCGTCATCTGTCCCTTGTCATCATATTTGTAAACCGTGCGCAGTCCCCGGCCATTGGTGAAAGCCGTGAGCATATCATTTTCGTATTCATAGGAAAGGGTAATGCCTTCGGGCAGAGTGGCTTTGGTGATGCGGCCTTTGCCGTTCATTTCAAATTCAATGCGCCGACCCGAAGCATTTTCCACAGCCGCGAGCATACTGCCTGCATAAATCAGTTTGATTTCATTGCCGTTTTTGTCAGAAATGGCCGTCAGTTTTCCGTCAGAATTGAAGCGCCGGGAATCCTGGGAGCATTTGCACCCGTTCTGATACAGCACATATTCATCACCTTCTTTTACCACAAGGTCATGATTGCCCGGAGAATCCGCTACATATTCATCACCGTCTTTTTTGAAATTGGCTGTGTGGCCGTCCGAATAGAGAATCTGAACGCCCTTGTATAAAGGCCCATAATCCACTTCCAGCAGAAATTCACCGAAAACAGATGACCAGCCTTTTCCAAAGTATTGCGGCGGCTCAGCGATGACTTCATACGATCCGTCTGGCAGATAATTGCGAAGAGAAGCCGGAGTCCACAGTAACGCCTGAGAATTGTAAGTGCGCTCCAGATGAATATCTGTCCCACCAAGACCTGCAATGATTGCATCTGTATCCTGCTGAACAAAATTACCGATAGCAGGATTTACGGGATCACCGATAAATCCCTGTGATCCGGAACAACTTTGTAATTTTTCAACAAAACCGAAGTAAGCAGAACGGTTCGTATAATACAGATATTCCATATACGCAGAAAGATCACACTCTCCCTGAACAGTAATACGGTGTTCATTTTCCTGACCGTCTTCCGGATTTCCCTGCGTAACATAACTCGATCCATTAGGAGTAACGTCTTGACTTTCCCCGTTCAGTTCAAATCCCGGATCTCCGACAGTGTTTGAAACTTTAACTTCAGTATAAGCGGAACCTTGCCCGTTATTCCATTGAACAGCACCGTCAACAGTGGGTTCAGGAGCAATACACGGAACAGGAGGACAGGGCGGCACGGTGCATGGGATAGTACCTGGGCCACCGGAACCGATATTCAAATCTTGGATAACAGTCGGGAGAGGATTACCTGAAGCATCTAAAATCTTAAATGACATATAAGGAACAGGAACTGAAGGAATCAGGAGATTATCAACTCTTGCAGACCCGGTACTGCCAGCCGGAATACTAAAAGTCGGAAAAGAAGCGCCTGCTCCATCAGCAGGATTGTTTGGTCTGAGTTTGAAACCGGAAGCATCAGGCCCCTTTACATTTTTTAAACCCCATATAACTGTAACACGCTGACCGGGCTGAACATCTGCCGGAACATCCTGAATCATACAAGTCTCTGTGTAACACAAAAGTACCGGCCAAGTCCCTTGCGAACCCGAACTGCTATCCGCTGAATTTTCCGAAACAGAACCTTGTACAGAAGAAAAATGCGCAATTTCCCCTTCAAGCGTATTTGCTTCCGCATCCACCACAGTGGCAATGGCTTCTCCATCATGGAGAATCACCAGATTGTTTTCCGAAACCCCTTCCGGAATTTTTGCCGGATCATAACTCAGCTTCACCTTCACCGGTTTTTTGAAAACCGTGCCTTCCGGCCCCATTGTAAAAACCGGAGTCACACCGCTTCCTTCGGCTTCCGTACCCCAAAGAATGGAAAAATCCTCCACGGCCCCGTCAGGAACTTCAATTTCCAGTTTCTCCCCTTTGCGGAACTTCCCGCCTTTTTTGGCACTGACCACAGCGGTTTGTGCTTCAACAGCAGCAGATGCCTGTGAAACAGTCCGGAGCACAGGATGCAGCATGTATCCTTCACCCGTAAGGACAACAGCCTCTTTCCAATCAAAAGCAAGAAGAATTTCAGTCAGTTTACCCGCAGCAATATCTTTATCCCACAGCACTTTCAGCCCAGACTGTTCACCGGGCGGAATTTTCAGGGCATGGGATTCCCCATTTACCACTATCCTGTTATCTGCACCCAAAACAAAGGACAGATGGGTAATTTTTCTTTCAGACAAAGCCATATCCGCCAGAGTAATCGCACTGTTTTCCGCATCCAGCAGGTTAATCACATTTTTTCCGCCCACAACCTGACATCCGCCCTGACCGCAGGCCAGAACCTGCTGAATATCCAGCCATATTTCAGAAATCCCGTTTTCGCCCGAATCAGTCACAACACTGATCCGCAGCCGTGCATTTTCCCCGGTCGGACATTCCGCATCTTTGCCGTCACAATTCTGGTCAACAGTATCCCCGCAGATTTCCTCTGCATTCGGATGAATATTTGCATCCGCATCATTGCAATCCCCCAGAGCTGGCGTAACACCATCTTTGTCTGTGTCCGCATTTGCGGTATCATCCGTCTGGGTATCATTTCCGGTATCAGTATTTCCTGTATTGTCAGCAGGCTGTGTGTTTCCATTATCAGGAACAGTGGTATTTTCACCGGTATTGCCTGTATCTGTATTTCCGGTATTGCCTGTATTGTCAGCAGGCTGTGTATTTCCGGAGTCAGGAACAGTGGCATTTCCACCGGTATTGCCGGTATCAGTATTTCCGGTATTTCCGGTATTATCAGCAGGCTGTGTGTTTCCGGAGTCGGAAACAGTGGTATTTTCATCGGTATTGCCGGTATCAGTATTTCCGGTATTATCAGCAGGCTGTGTGTTTCCGGAGTCGGGAACAGTGGTATTTCCACCGGTATTTCCTGTATCTGTATTTCCGGTATTGTCAGCAGGCTGTGTGTTTCCGGAGTCAGGAACAGTGGTATTTCCACCGGTATTGCCGGTATCTGTATTTCCGGTATTTCCTGAATTGTCAGCAGGCTGTGTATTTCCAGAGTCAGGAACAGTGGTATTTTCACCGGTATTGCCCGTATCTGTATTTCCGCTATTTCCTGAATTATCAGCAGGCTGTGTATTTTCAGAATCAGGAACAGTGGTATTTTCACCGGTATTGCCTGTATTGCCTGTATTGTCAGCAGGCTGTGTATTTCCGGAGTCAGGAACAATGGCATTTCCACCGGTATTTCCTGTATTGTCAGCAGGCTGTGTGTTTCCGGAATCATCATTTCCGGTATTTCCTGTATTCTCAGCAGGCTGTGTATTTCCGGAATCGGGAACAGTGGTATTTTCACCGGTATTGCCGGTATCTGTATTTCCGCTATTTCCTGTATTGTCAGCAGGCTGTGTGTTTCCATTATCAGGAACAGTGGTATTTTCACCGGTATTGCCTGTATCTGTATTTCCGGTATTGCCTGTATTGTCAGCAGGCTGTGTATTTCCGGAGTCAGGAACAGTGGCATTTCCACCGGTATTTCCTGTATTGTCAGCAGGCTGTGTATTTCCGGCATCTGGAACAGTAGGATTTTCATCGGTATTGCCTGTATCTGTATTTCCAATATTGCTTGTATTATCTGTTAGTTCAGAATTGATCACTGGTACCGTAGTCCCGGCATCAGGAACTGTGGAAGTTTCACCTGTATTTGTATCAGTATTTCCGGCATTGCCTGTATTATCTGCGGGTTCAGGACTGGTCATAGGTTCCGTTGTTTCTGTTTCGCTCTGAGCAACTTCAGAACCGGTTTCAGATTCCGGATTTGCCGGAGTATCATCCTCATTTTCTGCAATATCTGAATCAGTTGAATCGGAATTGTCTGAAATACCCAATGTATGCCGGAAATGCTGCAATGCCGGTTCTGCATTCCGCAAAGGCCGCTGCCCCGCACTGGTAAACGCAGTCAAAGAAGAAACAGCCTGCTGTGTTTGTGCATCATTTCCAAAAGCAGAAATATCTGTGTCAAAATTCACGGAAACACCGGATGCTCCCCTTCTCACGGATTCATTTATAAGAATACCGTTATCCGGATTTCCGTCATCATCCAATGTCTGCAAAAATCTACAGATATTTGTCACCGAAGCATTGGTTTCATCTTTGGCTCCGCCCACCAAATCAAGAGGAGTTATAACAGGTTTTGCAGGGGTTCTGCCCAGGTAAATGTCTCCGATGGAAAATGAAATCATTTCTCCATCCAGATAACTGAATTTTCCGTCCGAATCTGTAATTCCTTTACGGCTTGGGGTGTTATACGCAAGCCCGGCCACCGGACTGTCAACAAAACTTCCCTGGCTCACCGGTTCCGAATCGCCTCCGCCGCATCCTGTAAAAAGGACAGACATAGAGACAGCCATAAACAGACACACCGTAATCAGACGGACGATTTTCTTTACACTACCCTTTGCATTACCCATGATTTTTTTCCTCCTATCAAAAGTTTTTGTGAAAAAACAAAATAAACAAAGCAGAATCGGATTAGCAAAAAACAGATTTATTTTTCCAAATTCTCATAAAACAGACTATACAGATAAAAAAATATATGAGTTTTCAAGCAAAAAATGTGCCATTATGTAAGAAAAAAATATGTTCTGATAATTATTGCTGATATAATACCAAATCACCGTTGAAAATGTGCCTTTGAAAAAAATAATAGATTGTAATCAAACAGAAAAATATGGCTTTATTGTATAGAATCAATGGCGAATTGGTATAACAGGATATTGTCTTAAAGTCTCTGAAAGGCGGGGGAAGGGAATTGAAATAATTCCTAATGATTCAGGGAATATAATATTGATTTTTTTATTGTTCAATATTTCAGATGGTTAAAGTCTGTACCTGCAAATTTTGGAGATCATTTCATCAAAAAACTTCTTTTTTTGATGATTATGAAAAACTGTATCTGCAAATTTATGAAGGTATTTTCAGAATTTTCCATGCCGGATAATGGCGATGATCAGCCATATTCCCATAACTGCTGCTGCTGTAAAAACAAGGATGCCGATAAGGGATATGCCGTAGAACATAGGCGGAATTTTGGCAATGATAAGGATGGAGGAGCCGATAATCAGGGAGGCAATGATAATGGCAAAGGAGAGTTTGCTGCTGACGCGGTCATAGGTTTCCATCATGGATTCCAGACCCCGGTGTTCAAACTGTACCGTGAACCGCTGTTTTTTGATCTGGCGCAGAATTTCCAGAGCCTCGCCCGGAAACTGCCGGATAAACATAATCATGTCACCGGATAGATTGAATATTTCCTCGGCAATTCTTCCGGGCCGGAACTGTTCCATTTTCTCTCTCCGGATAAAAGGAGCCACCTGCGCGACCATGTCAAAATCCGGGTCCAGCACCCGTACAATGCCCTCAATGGTGCTGAGGCTTTTCAGCATGAGAAAAATGCCGGGGGGAATGCGCAGATAATACCGGGAGTTGAGTTCAAGAAGCTGGCGGAGGAGTTTTGCGATTTCTATGTCTTTAAGGGGTTTGTGAAGATACCTGCCCATCAGTTCAGCCACTTCCCGCTCCAGCAGCCGCATGTCCGGTTCCTGCTCCCATGAGGTCAGCTTCAGCAGCATACGGGTGGCCCGCACTTCATCCCGGCGCACCACACTGTAAACCAGTTCTGCAAAATCCGCACGGGTGTAGCGGTCAATGGTTCCCATCATGCCGAAATCCAGCAGACACACCACATTGTTTTCCAGAATCCGTATGTTTCCGGGATGGGGATCCGCGTGGAAAAATCCAAAGTCAAATATCTGGCGCAGAAACAGATTTGTCCCGGTGCGCACGATCTTTTTTCTGTCCAGTCCCCTTTTTTCCAGTTCTTCGGCATCAGAAACCTTGACTCCGCTGATATAATCCATAGTCAGAACCCGCTCAGAACTTACCTCCCGGAAAACTCTGGGGACAAACACACCGGGATCATCAAAAAACTGCAGGGCAAACCGCTCCATATTTGCTGCCTCATTGCTGTAATCCAGTTCCTTTTCCAGCACCCGTGCAAATTCCTCCACAATTTTCACAGGCCGGTGAAGCGCGAATTCCTGAATGTTTTTTTCCATGAGCATAGCCAGATGAAGCATGATTTCCAGATCCGCCTCTATGATTTTCCGTATGCCGGGACGCTGGATTTTCACGGCCACAGTTTCCCCTTCCCGCAGTACCGCGCGGTGAACCTGACCAATGGATGCGGACGCGAGCGGTTTTCTGTCAAATTCGGCAAAAATGCTGTCCGGCGGCCTGCCCAGTTCCTTTTCAATCACACAGGCCATTTCCTCAAAGCCAAGGGGAGATACGCTGTCCTGCAGTTTGGAGAGTTCGTCTATAAAAGCAATGGAAATCAGATCAGTACGGGTGGAAAGAAGCTGTCCCAGTTTCACATAGGCCGGCCCCAGTTCCTCCAGAGCCATGCGAACCCGTTCCGGACGGCCTGTTCTCTGATCTGTTCTCTGATCTGTTTTCTGATCTGTTTTCTGATCTGTTTTCTGATCTGTTTTCTCATTCGGGGACACTGTTTTTTTGCCGGAGAACATCTGAATACCGGTTTCAATGTACTGGTCAATATTGAGCCGCTCAATCAGATCCCCGAATCCGTATTTGATAAAGATTCCCAGAATCTGGGTGTAACGGTTCAGATGACGGTAGGTTCGGCCCAAAGCCCCGATTTTTCGGATACTCAGCATTTCAGCATACCTTTTCTGAACTGGGTGCAGTGCATGACTTAAGTAGGCAAACAAAAGTTTTCGTGTATTCAAAAAACCGGATTTTTCCGAAAAATCCGGTTTTTCTGAAAATTTTATGCCCAAAAATTTATGGAACCTTACTTATGGTGGGACAAATTTTTAACCGCAGAGTAACGCAGAGTTTTCACAGAGTCACACAAAATTGAAATTCAGATTAAAAAATCAGCATATTTGCCCCACTGCTGCATGATGTTGCAGGTTTAGGCACAGGAGACACAAAAAATACAATGAATTCTGATTTTGCCGCAAAGGAGGTGTAAGGTGATTTCTGAAAATAAATATCCCATTTCAGTTCACAGGCACAAGCTGGAAGCTTATGCTACTTTGGTGGGATATTCTTTTCTGGAAATTACCTAAAGGAACGCAGAGTTTTTGCTGACCTCTGCGTTTAAACAGACGGATTGCGAGATTTGATCGATTTCAGTGGCAGTTATTCTCCGTTTTTTTTGCCGGGCAGCGCACCGGAACGGAGACGCTCTATTTCCTCCCGGAGAATTTTCACCTCATCTTTGGTGGCAAGATTGATTTTGCCAAGCACCTTTTTCACGATTTCCTCGACCCGGTCTTCCAGTTTATCCACCGAGGAATCATATTTTTTCATCAGATCATCGAAAAATTTCCGGCCATCCTCTTCAGACATTTTCTGACGGTTGGCCCAGTCTTTTGCAAATTCTTCCACCTCATCACGGGTTTTGAGTGCCATTCCAATACCTGTCAGCATGGATTTTTTCAGCATTTCGAGCATAGGGATTCTCCTTTTCAGAATTGGGGTTTGAGGGGTGTGAGAGACTGCCGGATCAGAGATTTCCGCTCCGCCAGTCTGTATTCCGGGGCTGTTAATTTCTCATTCCCCTCTTGAGAGGGGATAAAGGGGTGTGTTTATGGCGGGAACAGACACACCCCCTGCCCCCTCTCAAGAGGGGATTTTTTAAAAAACTTAACAGCCCTACAGTCTGTATTCTGACAAACGTAAAACCGGAAAAGCAAAAGGTCAACTGCTTATTTCAGTTTTCCGATAATATAACTGGCAATGGTGTTCTTCTGGATCTCTTTTGTGCCTTCATAGAGTTCGCAGATTTTCGCGTCACGGGCAAAGCGTTCGACTTCGTATTCCAGCATATAGCCGTAACCGCCCAGAAGCTGAATGGCCTCATCACAGACTTCGACTGCGCACCGGCCTGCAACCATTTTTGCCATGGAAGTCAGTTTGGGATCAATGCGTCCCTGATCAAAATTCCACGCGGCTTTGTACACCAGCAGACGTGCCATCTCTATTTTGGTTGCCATATCTGCAATTTTGTGCTGGTTGACCTGGAACTGTGCGATTTTCTGTCCAAACTGCTCTCTCTGTTTGATATAGTTGAGCGCGCGGTCAAACGCGCCCTGTGCGGTTCCCAGTCCCTGCGCGGCAATAAGAATGCGGCTTTCATCAAAAAATTCAAGCACCTGATAAAAACCTTTGTTTTCCTCGCCAATCAGGTTTTCCGCAGGAACCCGCACATCTTTAAACACCACTTCGGCAGTGTGCATGGAGCGGATGCCCATCTTGGTTCCTACGCTTGTGGCTGAAACCCCGGGACGATCAGCTTCCACCAGAATCAGACTCATGCCCCGGTGGGAAGGCTTTGCATCCGCATCAGTCTGACACAGGACACTGTAAAAACCGGCCAGCGGGCCGCCATTGGTGATAAAAATCTTGGTTCCGTTGATAACCCATTCATTTCCGTCTTTTACGGCAGCCGTATCCATACGGGTGATGTCTGAACCGTGATTGGGTTCTGTGAATGCACCGCAGGAAAGCACCTGGCCCATAGCCACTTTGGGCAGCCATTTCTTTTTCTGCTCCGGGCTGCCGAAATGAAGAATAATCTCAGATGCAAAATCCGCAAGAATCAGACACGCGCCCACCGAGGAATCGCCCCGGCACAGTTCCTCGGCCACCAGAATATTTTCTGTCACGCCCAGGCCCTGTCCCTCATATTCTTCCGGAAAATGGATGCCGATAAAGCCCAGTTCAGCGGCCTTTTTCCAGATATCCACCGGATATTCATGTTTTTCTTCCAGTTCCTCAATAAGTTCCTTTTTGAATTCCTTTTTCACGAATTCCCGGACAGACTGCTGAATGCGTTTCTGCTCTTTGCTCAGTTCAAATTCCATCTTTTTTAACCTCCTGATTTTTGCTTTGCCGGAGTCCCGAACGGAAAGTTTGGGACTCTGAAACAGTTTTCAAAATACTGCCAGATTTTCCGTCTGGCACTCCTGCTTTGTCAACTTTGTTTTTGTGAGTTCATAAACCCTAATGGTTTTCAAAACCCTTAGGGTTTATGAACTCACAGTTTCAAACTTGACAGAGTACTCCGGAAGTTTCCAAACATAAGTAGGTCAACAAAAATTTTCGGGTATAAAAGCAGCATAAGCTTCCGGCTTGTGCATTCTGCATAAACACAGTCCTGAAAACTTTATGCCAGAAAATTTATGGAACAGTCCTTAATAAACATAATTTTTTCCTCTGTGTCCTCTGCGGGTGTTTTTTTCTCTGTGTTCTCTGTGGGAAACCCCGATCCGGACATCCTGAAAACTTTATACACGAAAATTTATGGAACCCTACTTATGTCACCGGGCATCCGGATACACCCGGCAGATACCGGTTTTTACCTGCCAAATGCAGTTTATTTTATGTCTTATATTCATTAACCATTGAATTTAAAACAAAAAAACCTTTTCATCTTTAACACAGGAAAATGAGGGATGCAAGCGTTTTCATGATTCTTTTCGGGTTTGAGTGTTCAGGTTTCAGTATTTACCCCATACCTGCCCCCTGAATTCCGAATCCTGCTAACAAAACCGGAAAAAACAGATTTATTTCTTCCCGAGTGTTTTTTTTCTGTCAAATGCACTTAGAAAATGTTATAAATACATATCAGAATCGGATTTCATTCAGTCACAGGGCTCCGGAAAAGATTCCGGAAGGGACTGATCCCCAAAAAACCAATTTTTTCAGCAGTTAAAAAGAGGAAACAGAAAATATGAGTGTTTCAATTGCTCTGGCCGGAAAAGGCGGAACAGGAAAAACCACAGTGTCCGGAATGCTGGTCAAATATCTTGTCCGGAACGGCAAAACCCCTATCCTGGCAGTGGATGCAGATCCCAACTCCAATCTCAACGAGGTTTTGGGGCTGGAAGTGACCGACACTCTGGGAAACGCCAGGGAGGATATGAGAAAAGGAAAAGTCCCGTCCGGCATGACCAAGGATGTGTTCATATCCATGCGGATGGAGGCTGCCATTGCCGAACAGGACGGATATGATCTGGTGGTTATGGGCCAGCCTGAAGGTCAGGGATGTTACTGCGCTGCCAATACCCTTCTTACCGGATTTCTGGAAAAACTTACCGGAAACTATCCCTATATTGTCATTGACAATGAGGCCGGTATGGAGCATATCAGCAGGCTGACCACCAGGAATGTGGACACGCTTCTCATTGTGTCAGACACATCCCGGAGAGGACTGCAGGCTGCTGTCCGGATTCATGAACTGTCCAGGGAACTGAATGTGGGTGTAGGCAAAAGCTGGCTCATTATCAACCAGTCCAAAAAAGATCCCTCAGCGGAAGTGCTGAAGATGCTGGAAGCAGCAAATCTGGAACTGGCCGGAACCATTCCGGAAAACGAGGCAGTTTATGAATATGACCTGAACGGACGCCCCACAGTGGATATGCCCGAAGACAATGCCGCGATTCAGGCGGCTTACCGCATTTTTGACAAAATTATCGGATAAGGAGTCAGAAAGGGGGGAAGATATGAAAAAAACAGGTTTTTTGTATGACGAACGCTATCTGCTTCATCTCACCGGGCCGCTGCATCCCGAATCGCCGGACAGACTGAGAGCCATTTTCAGGGGAATCGAAGAAGCCGGACTTCTCCCCTCTCTGACCCGGATTCCGGCGAGCCGGATTTCTCAGAGCTGGATCGAAAAAATTCACCATGTCAACTATATCCTGCGCTTTGAGGAAGCATGTCTGCTGGGTATGGATGAATTTGATTACCCGGACAACCAGATGTGCAAAGACACCTATGCAACCGCATTTCTGGCAGTGGGCGGGGTTCTGGATACCGTGAAAATGATTATGGAAGGTACCATTGACAATGCCTTCTGCACGGTCAGACCTCCGGGACATCATGCCGAGCTCAACAAGGCCATGGGTTTCTGCTATTTCAACAATGTGGCTATAGCAGCCCGGTATCTGCAGGAGCAGTGGGGACTGAAACGGGTAGGCATCATTGATATTGATGTGCATCACGGAAACGGAACCCAGCATATTTTTGAAACTGATCCGTCTGTATTCTATTATTCCATACATGAGCATCCCTCTTTTGCCTTTCCCGGAACCGGACGGGAGTTTGAAAAAGGCGAGGGCGCAGGATATGGATATACCCTGAATTCTCCGGTTCTGCCGGGACAGGGGGACAAAGAATACCGGGAACTGATTACCAGGGATCTTCTGCCGGCCATGGAAATGTTTCAGCCTGAATTCATCCTTCTGTCCACAGGCTTTGACGCGCATGCGGATGATGATATGTCTGACATCAACCTTTCCACAGAGGGATATTCCTGGCTTATGAAGACCATGATGGAACTGGCTGAAAAATACACACAGGGAAAAATCCTTTCTGTTCTCGAAGGCGGATACTGCCTGGCCCGTCTGCCGGAACTGGGTGCAAACCATGTGAAAATTCTGCTCAACGGATAAACCGGGTGCAGAAGAAAGATACCGTTAATCAGAGTAAATCACAAATTACAATTTTCGCGGAGGAGAGAGATGTTTGTAGATAAATCAATGACCAAAGAGGTAGTCACCATTGGCGGGGATGCAGGAATTCTGGAAGCCCGATCCCTGATGGACAGCCACCAGATACGTCACATTCCGGTGGTGGATAATGATGGCATTCTGATCGGTATTGTCACAGACAGGGACATCCGCAGTGCCATGCCCTCCATCATCATGGATGATTTTGACAGTGTGAAAGTTCGGGACAGACTCGCAGATCTCAAAGTCAGGGATATTATGACCAAAGATCCGATCTGTCTTACGCCCACCTATACCCTGCAGGATGCCATTCTGCTGATGCAGAAAAAAAAGGTGGGCGCGTTTCCTGTGGTGGATGAAAAGAAAAAACTTCTGGGAATCATTTCCATACGGGATCTTATGCGTGCCTTTATCAATGTGCTGGGTATAAGGGAGCCGGGAAAACTTCTGGGCATTCTGGTGGAAGAGAAAACAGGGCAGATGAAAAAAATTGTTGACGCGATTACGGAAGAAAACATATCCTTTGGCAGCATTCTGGTGGCCCGGCACTGGGATAAGAGCAAACGGGCTGTTTTCCCTTATCTTTTGACCAACAATGTGGTGCGGGTGAAAAAGAAACTGGTGGAAATGGGATATACGCTGCTTGATCCCATGGAATGGTATCTGGATCAGTTGCCCAAAGCGAAAAAATAGACATGGACGCGCAGACATTCTGCCAGGAATCCGTGCAGCCCCCATGCACGGATCTCTTCATTTATTACATACAGGGGGCAGTGAAGCAGGATCAGCATTTCCGGGCCGGAAGTTTTCTGGGAAACTGGGTGGAGGATGGATTTTCCTTTCTGTTTTTTTCCAATCCCGCAGACAGGGAAGTTGCTTTAGCTCTGCGGGATCAGCCGGATCTGGTTTTGCTGGATCAGTTCCGCATGAGCTATGAGCAGTGGCAGGGCGGACGGGTGCAGGCATTCCGGGCAGGCTGTTTTCATATCATTCCCCCCTGGGAGAATCCGGGGCAGGATGATACTGATACTGTCAGGATTATTCTGGATCCGGGCGTGGTGTTTGGAACAGGAACCCATCCCACCACCCATGACTGCCTGGAACTGCTGGAGCATGTCTGCAGCACGGCCTCTCCCGTAAACACGGTGCTGGATATGGGAACCGGAACCGGTCTGCTGGCTATTGCAGCCGCGAAACTGGGGTGCGCCCGTGTTCTTGCTCCGGATTTCAATTTTCTCGCAGCAAAAACAGCCGCAGGAAATATTGTGCGCAACCGGCTGGAGAACAGGGTGCTGGCATTTCAGGGCAGGGCTGAGGATTTTGTCCATCTGCCCTGCGATCTGCTTATTGCCAATATCCATTATGATGTGATGAAGGTTCTGATCCGTTCCAAAGGTTTTTTGCGGAAAAAATGGTTTATCCTGTCCGGTCTTCTCCGAAGCGAGGCAGCAGAGGTGGCTGCCGTACTGTCACAATGCCCGGTGCGGATGCTTGAAAAACGTGAGCGTGATGGCGTATGGCATACGTTCTGCGGGGAAATATGTCTCTGAAAAACAGATTATCAGATTAGGGAAAGGCAAAACATGTATATCAGATGCTGGGGATCAAGAGGTTCTGTTCCGGTTTCGGGAAAAGAGTATGAAAAATACGGGGGAGACACCACCTGTATTGAAATCCGTTCCCGGAATGATGACATCATTATCATAGATGCCGGGACAGGAATCCGGAGACTCGGCAACAAACTTCTGGCTGAAAAGCGGTTTGATTATAATCTGATTTTTACCCATGCACATCTGGATCACATCATGGGTTTTCCGTTTTTCAAGCCTTTTTATGCCAAACATTCTGAATTCCGGATGTACCGCTGTCCGGACTCCCGTTTTGTCAGAACCATGCTTTCCAATATCATGGACCCGCCTTTTTTTCCTGTGCGGTTCACCGAGGCCATGTCAAAGATCATATATATGGATGGCATTGACTGCAAAGGAAACTTCCGCATCGGCCCCATACAAATTCAGGCCATTCCCATCAGTCATCCCAATACCGGCAGAGGTTACAAATTCACGGAAGACGGCAGAAGTTTTGTTTTTATCACAGACAATGAACTGGGTTTCGGACATCCCGGAAGCATGGGTTTTGATGATTATGTCCACTTTTCTTCCGGCGCGGATCTCCTGATTCATGATGCGGAATATACCCCTGAGGAATACCAGAGGCTCAAAACCTGGGGCCATTCCTCTTATACCGATGTTCTGGAGCTTGCCATGAAAGCAGATGTGAAAAAAGTGGGACTTTTCCATATCAATCAGGATCGGACAGATGTACAGGTGGATCAGATGGTGGACGACTGCAGAAAAATCATTGCGGAAAAAAACAGTTCACTGGAATGTCTGGCCGTAAGCTGCACTTCGGAATTTCATCTGTGAGGATCAATGGTGAATGGTGAATGGTGAATGGTGAATGGTAAATGGTGAATGGTGAATGGTGAATGATGAATGGTAAGTGATGAATGGTAAATGGTGAATGGTAAATGGTGAATGGTGAATGGTAAATGATGAATGGTAAGTGATGAATGGTAAGTGATGAATGGTAAGTGATGAATGGTAA
>CAZHPS010000034.1:14671-24957 GCA_964534335.1 uncultured Desulfobacterales bacterium | reverse complement strand
GAATGCAAATCCGGAGGAGTGCAAAAATTAAGCGGAGCGGTTTTTTGCACACGCATAACCGGGGAAAAACTGACAATAGACCTCTTTCCAAAGTCAATTTTTATTCAATAAAATCAAGGGAGCAATTCCCACTTTTGCAAGAGGTCTAATAAATATTGTATCAAATCAATGGAGAATTGGTATAAACACAGTGCGTTTTAACAAAGAGCGCAAAGTCTGCACTCAATATCTGCAAAGCAACAGGAATGACAATGGAACTATCTTTCAGAGATCATAATTTGTATGAAGTCAGTTACAAAATATCTGCGGGGCTGCGTCTCAGTGCCGAAGACGGACTGATGCTGTATCGCAGTCCGGATATTACGGGACTGGGCCGTCTCGCGGATCAGATGCGGCGCACGCGGCACGGCAATACTGCATTTTATGTCTATAATCAGCATATCAATTACACCAATGTCTGTATCAACCGCTGCCGTTTCTGCGCGTTTGCCAGGGATAAAGAGGAAAACGGAGCCTACACATATTCTCCTGAAGATGTTCGGAAACAGCTTGCGGATCGCATGGATGAACCCATTCGGGAAATCCATATGGTGGGCGGACTCAATCCTGCTCTGGGATTTGATTATTATCTGGATTTGCTAAGAACAATACGGCAAATCCGGCCCGATGCCATCATCAAGGCATTTACAGCAGTGGAAATTGACTGGTTTACGCAAATATCCGGACTTTCGCTTGCGGAAACCATAGATGCACTCAAAACAGCCGGGCTTGGGATGATACCGGGCGGCGGTGCGGAAATTCTGAATGAACGCATCTGGCATGATCTTTTTCCCCGCAAAATCAGCGGCCAACGCTGGCTGGAGGTGATGACTGCCCTGCATGAAGCCGGACTTACAGCCAACGCGACCATGCTTTACGGTCATATTGAAAATCTGGAGGAACGGGTGGATCATCTGATACAACTCCGGGAATTGCAGGATAAAACCAAAGGATTTTCCGCATTCATTCCGCTGGCCTTTCATCCGCAGAATACGCAATTGTCCAAGCTGCCGGGCACAACAGCGTATGATGATCTCAGAACCATTGCCATTGCCCGGCTTATGCTGGACAATTTCGATCATATCAAAGCCTACTGGGTCATGATCGGTGAAAAACTCGCGCAGGTGGCCTTATCCTTTGGTGCGGATGATCTGGACGGAACCATTGTGGAGGAAAAGATTTCCCATATGGCAGGAGCCTCATCCCCCAAAGGACTGCACCGGGAACAGATGGAGCATCTCATTCTTTCTGCCGGATTTGCTCCGGTGGAGCGGGATTCTTTTTATCAGCCCGTGAAAAAAAGTCAGACCGTGCAGGTGAAAAAATCCGGGCATCTGCGGGAGGTGACCCAAAAGGTTATGGCCGGTGATCGCATTGATGCAGCAGAGGCTCTGGTTTTGTATTATGAGGCAGATCTGCTGACTCTGGGCTGTCTGGCCGACCGCATACGCAGACAGATGCACCCGGAACCGCTTGTAACCTTTGTGGTGGATCGGAATATCAATTATACCAATGTCTGCGTGTCCGGCTGCCGCTTCTGCGCATTCCACCGCAGTGCGGATGCACCGGATGCATATGTGATTTCCCGTGAGGATCTGCACCGCAAGATACAGGAAACCCTTGAGCTGGGCGGAACCCAGATTCTGCTGCAGGGCGGTATGCACCCGGATTTGAACATTGATTATTACACCGATCTGCTCCACGATATTCATGCGCATTTTGATATTCACATTCACGGTTTTTCCCCGCCGGAAATCGCGTACCTGTCCCAGAAATCCGCTCTTTCCATACGAAGAACCCTGAAACGTCTCAAAGACGCGGGGCTCAATTCCATTCCCGGAGGCGGAGCCGAGATTCTGGTGGATGAAGTCCGGGAGCAGGTTTCTCCCCACAAATGCCCCAGCGAAGTATGGCTGTGCGTGATGGGAACCGCGCATACTCTGGGACTGCGAACTACGGCCACCATGATGTTTGGTCATCTGGAAAAACCCGGACATATCATTGAGCATTTGATCAATATCAGGGAACTGCAGGACGGAACCGGAGGTTTTACAGCCTTTATTCCCTGGACCTTCCAGCCGGGCAATACAAAAATTGATGTGACTCCCCGTACTGCTGCCGAATATCTGCGCGTGCTGGCCCTGTCCCGCATTGTGCTGGATAATGTGGCAAATATTCAGGCTTCCTGGGTAACGCAGGGCGACAAAATAGCACAGACATCCCTGGCTTTTGGAGCCAATGATCTTGGCTCCACCATGATTGAGGAAAATGTTGTCGCGGCAGCAGGAGTCAGTTACCGCCTGCCCAAAACCGAAATGATCCGCCTGATTCAGGCAGCCGGTTTTCAGGCCGTGCAGAGGGACTGTTTTTACAATCATCTGAAGGTGGAACAGTAACATTGGGACTGGCGGCAAGCGGATGATTGCCAGCCGTTTCTGAAAAATTCTCTGTGTCCTCTGTGAAAATCTCTGTGTTCTCTGTGGGAAAGAAAAATAACCGAAGTGGATAAAACCATGACAGAATCCCTGAAATTGAAAAATATTGACTGCCGTTTCAGGCATGGAGAGGAGATTCACCGTGCCGGATGGCTTGTCGCAAATCCGCAGACCATTCTTGAAAACGGCTGGCTGCGCGTTGAAAACGGTATCATCCGGGAAGTCGGGCAGGGCAGAATTTCTGCTTCAATGCCAATTCAGGATCACGGCTCAGGCGTGATCATCCCCGCGCTGATCAATGCCCATACCCATCTGGAACTGAGCGCACTGAAAGGGAAAATCTCTTTTTCACATGGTTTCCGTCCCTGGGTGAAAATGCTGCTGGAAAAGCGTGCTTCCAAGACAGCGGAAGAACTGAAACAGGGCGCGCAATCCGGAATAGAAGAACTCAGACGCACCGGCTGCATTGCTGTGGGGGAAATTTCCACTTTGGGACTGACACGGGAAATTTTACGAAATTCCGGGCTTGCGGGTGTATGGTTCCGGGAATATCTGGGAGGAATGGAATCCATTACTGCACAAACTGGAAGGTTATGCTACTCTGCAAAATCTGGAAGCTTGTGCTATTTTGATTCTCTGGCCGGTCATGCACCTCATACCACCTCGCCTGAACTGCTCAAATCTCTGAAGGAAATCACCCGGAAACAGGCAATTCCCTTTTCCCTTCATCTGGCTGAATCCGAAGATGAAATGGAATTTCTGCGCACTGGCAAAGGTCAGTGGGCTGAGTTTCTTACACAAAGGGGAATTGATTTTTCCGGCTGGGGACTGCCTGTGCAAAATCCTGTTAAATATGCGGATCAGCTTG
The DNA here is from genome assembly GCA_964534335.1 of uncultured Desulfobacterales bacterium. Lineage (GTDB taxonomy): Bacteria > Desulfobacterota > Desulfobacteria > Desulfobacterales > Desulfococcaceae > JAABRU01. The sequence goes on along the minus strand of CAZHPS010000034.1, from coordinate 21,615 downwards.
GTCTTGCAGATGAAAAAAGCATCTTTGTTCACCTGATTCATGCCGGGCCGGAAGATTTCAGTTTGCTGAAAAAACGGGGAAGCCATGTCTGCATATGTCCCCGAAGCAACCATAATCTGCACGCACGGCTTCCGGATCTGCCGGGAATGCTCCGGGCAGATCTGCATCCCTGTATGGGAACCGACAGCCCCGCGAGTGCAGAAAGCCTTAATCTTTTTGATGAAATGGCATTTACTGCCAAATGCTTTCCGGAAATATCACCGGAACATATTTTTGCCATGTCAACACTAAACGGAGCCCCAGCTCTTGGACTAGCGGATCGTTTCGGTTCCCTTACTGCGGGAAAAACCGGAACTTTTATTTATCTGCCCATAAACAATTGCGTATCTTCACATCTTCTGGAGCGTGTGATTCATGAAACTGTCTTCTGATTATCTTTTTTCCATGCGAAATGTCCGCGTGGGACGCATCAGTTATATGAATGTGGCCCCGGTTTATTACGGACTGAACAACGGCCACAAACCCAGGTGGATGGATATGGTCTGCGCACCGCCTGCTGTGCTGAACACTAGGCTGGCAAAGGGAGAACTGGATATCAGCCCTGTGTCTTCCGCTGCTTACGCCCGTAACCAGAAAGAATGGCTGCTGCTGCCGGATCTATCCATTTCCTGTTTCGGAGAGGTGATGAGTGTTCTTCTGGTCAGCCGGTATCCTTTTGAGCAACTGGACGGAAAAAGCGTGGTTCTGACACGCGACTCTGCCGCGGCTGCTGCTTTGACCCGTTATCTGTTTGCTTCCCAAAAAATCTGTCCCCAGTTTGAAACCGGAAAAATCCTGTGTCCGGATGATCTTCCGCACCAGGCCGGTGCTGCTTTGGTCATCGGCGATGCGGCTCTCAAAGAAAATTGGTCTGCGCATTTTGATCATGTGTGGGATTTGGGGGAAATGTGGATGGAATTCACGCGACTGCCATTTGTCTTTGCCTTATGGGCTGTGCGCAGGCAGTTTGCCGAAGAAAACCCGGAATCTGTATCTGCTGTGATTGAGGAATTCCAAAGATCCAAACTTCTGGGTAAACAGAATATAAGCAGAATTCTCCCTCTTGCCTCAGAAAAACTGGGCATCAGCACAGATACCTGTGATCAGTATTACCAGCGGCTCCATTATGATCTAAGCCATCTGCAGATCAGGGGACTGGAACGTTTTTTCAATGGACTGTACAGGGAAAGGATTATTCCTGAACCGGTAAATCTTTCTTTTTTCCATGAAGAACGGACATTCAGCATGGTTCGGGCGGCCTGATCAGCAATACCATAAAATTTTTCAGCCTGTATGCAATGGCAGGCAGAGAATCCGATGTGAAAAAATTGCCTGCAAAATCTGATGAAATAAGGATAAGCAGAACTGATTTTGTGCTATGGTGAAAAATCAGAATAGAATCCGTTGATCTGTCCGCAGCCACAGAATCGGATTTCAACGGGGTTTCAGCCACTGAAGCAATATGGAAATGTTTATGATTGTCATCATGGATAAATGATGGTAATCAGGCAAACTACGCAAATCACAGGAGCAGACCATATGGAAAATCATATTTCATTGATAGAGGAAATGCCTTTTTTTGAAACATTTCAAGGCAAAGGCAAGGCAGTCATTAACACAGAGGTTTTTGAAAAATGGCTCAATAATCTCCGAAACATCAAAACAGACAAAAAAGAGGAATCTGATATTTTTGAATATAAAATCAAAATATTAAAACAGGCAATGAAGGACGGGCTGTTTACGGATGATCTGAAAGAAATCTCATCAGATTTTCAAAATGTTGATTTACAGGGATGGTAATTGGGATGGAATACCGATGGAATCTGTTTTATGCAAATCTTGATCCGGTAATTGGCTCTGAGCAGGGAAAAACCCGGCCTGTGCTTGTAATAAGTGAGGAGGCAATCAACCGGATTTTGCCGGTGCTGAATGTGCTTCCGGTAACTTCAGGAAAACCTGGCAGAATTATTTATCCCAATGAGGTATTTCTGCCTGCTGATGTCTGCGGGTTAAAGAAAGATTCCATTTTGCTTTGTTATCAGATCAGAACTCTTGATAAAAAGCGTCTGACAGGGCATATTGGCAAAATTCATCAGCCGGAACTTCAGGATAAAATAATTGAGACTCTCTGTTTTCAGTTGGGAATCAGGAACAAACCGCTGTAGCTGATTCCGGTCCACAGCAGGCCAGTTATGGTTTCTGTTATCCAAAACAATCGGCGCACCGCAAAAATGGATCGCAGTGATTATTTCAGGTATCCGGAAGAATGTTAAAAACTGATTTTCAGCAAAAATCCATGAAGCATGGAACAGTTACCCCGGAGATGTTATAACCTCAAAATCTGAAAGGAAACTGATTCCATGAAAACATACCGGGTGGAAAAAACAATTCCCCCTGACAGAAAACTGATTTTGGATGCTTTGCCTTTCCAATCCGAAGAAGTGGTGGAAGTAGTGATACGGACAAAAAAGATTTTGTCCAAATCCCCCAAAAAATCTTCAAAATGGGCAAAAATCGTTGAAAGAATTCAAAATGATACGGTTCATATGGCAGGATATTCCGGACAGTTGAAAAAGGATATGAGGGAATTCAGGGAAAACTTTGAATTTGTTCAGGACAGAACATGACATCATGTCTAAGCACACGCGGGAGGAATAAACATGGCAAAAGTTACAGCAAAATATCAGATTACGATTCCCAAAGGAATTCGGGAAGAAATGGGGATTTTTCCTGGCTGTGATGTGGAAATCAGAAAAGAAAAAGGTATGTATGTGCTTTTTGCTGATTTGAAACAGGATATTCGGAAAAAATGGCGGGGAAAATTTAAAAACGGAAAAACATCGGATGCGTATATTGAGGAAATCAGAGGGAGAGCGGATTGAGAATTTGTATTGATACCAATATATTGATTGACGTTCTGAAAGATGAGTTCCGTGAATGGCAGGAAAAATTTTATAAAGCTATTTCCGGAAAGGAATCTCTGATCTCTCCCTGTGTGGTCTATGCAGAGTTAATGCCTCAGTTCGGAGGAGATACAGTGATGTTAAATGAATTTCTGGCCGACCATAACATCAGAACAGAATCCGTTGATCTGTCCGCAGCCACAGAAGCAGCAAAGAGATGGATGAAATATCTGAAGGTTAAATCAAGAAAAATTTGTAACCATTGCGGAAAACCTTTGGAATTTAAAGAACATTTTTTATCTGATTTTTATATTGGCGGTTTTGCCCTGTCAAAATGTGATGCGATTCTGACAAGAGACAGAGGAATTTACAAAAAATATTTTCCGGAACTGAGCGGATATGATAATTGTTTAGATGAATTGTGATTTACAGTCTTCCTGAACAGCATTTCATTAAGTTCCAAAATGAAAACAGAATGATATTTACCCCGGAGAATGTATGACCGACAATCCTTTACACCAACTGACCTATATTATTACCCATTACGGGAAATCCATCATTGACGATTCCCGGCGATGCGAGGCCCTGCTGCGGGATCTGTGTCCGGAGCAGAGACGGGAAGTCAATGTGCTGGTGAGCGCACTGAAAGAGGGCATTCCCCATGACCTGATTTCCATGAACAAATCAATGCCGGAGGAACTTACTTTGTCCCGGCTGCGGAAGCGGCTGTATGACGATTTGGGCATGGCCGAAGATTTTGCACACTGGGCAGTGGAAACCTGGGGGCTGGCTTTGGGTATGGTGAAGCAGAGAACAGTATTATCCGCCAGTGCAAAACCGGCTCCGGCAAATTCTCAGCCTGTGCAGGCGGCTCCGGCCAGAACTTCACCGCCACCAAAAAACAGTCCTTCTGTGCAACTGAGAAGCAAACCGCTCAGTGTTTCAGATGATGATTTCAAAAGGGTATTCCAACTGGATGATAATTTCCGCCCCAGACAGTTTATCCAAAATGATTATATGGACAACAGAAACGGCACGGTAACGGATCGGGCTACCGGTCTGATGTGGGAGCAGTCCGGTTCCCAGAATTATCTGACCTATGACAAAGCGGAAGAATACATCAAAGATCTGAACCGGAAGAATTTTGCGGGACATTCGGGCTGGCGTCTGCCCACAGTGGAGGAACTGATTTCTCTGGTGGAAAAGGAAAAGCAGGGAAATGATCTGTATATTCAGACGGTTTTTGACAAAACGCAACAGTGGTGCCGTAGTGCGGACAGACCTGCGTCCGGCTGGTCTTGGTACGTCTATTTCAACCACGGCTTCGACATCGATTTCATCGATTGGTACCTTCACAATGTCGGCTATGTCCGTGCGGTTCGCTCCGGACAATGATGTTGGATATTTGATTATTTGAATGATTTGAATATTTTTTTGGGGGCATGAGGGCTGTTTTTTGAACAACTACAAGGATTTATTTAAGAAAGGATTTTTTAGTTTCTGAAATCCCTTCTTAAAAAAATCCCTGTAGTTACGTAACTACAGGGATTTTTTTAAGAAAAGATTTTTAAGTTTTTGAAATTCCTTCCTGAAATCCCTTCTTAAAAAAAATCCCTGTAGTTTCCGAAACGTAATCCGACAAATTGTCTGAACTCTGATTTGTCTGATTATTCTGATTTATCTGATTGATAATACATAATGAATCAGAGGAATCAGACAAATCAGATGAATCACAGTTCCAGACTGTCTGAACCGGGATTTTCAGGATTAAGGGATTTACCGGGATAAGATACAGGAAATCCGGGTTAATCCGTAAATCCTGAAAATCCTGGTTCGGACAATTTGCTGTCTGGAACTATGATTTATCTGATTTTTGTGATAGTCATGATTCTGAAATCACAGTCCGTCATTATAATCACGGAAATCGCAGACAACAGGCAGCATTCCAAAAGGATGATATTTGTTTTATTTTCCTGAAAATCAAAAAGGAATAACTTATGAACCCTGTTCTTAACTTTGAATTGAATCTTCCGGTAACGATTTTTAAGGAAGATGACGGTTTTGTATCCTACTGTCCGTTACTTGATGTATCTTCTCAGGGAGATACACAGGAAGAGGCAAAAGAAAATCTTGCAGAGGCAGTCACCGGATTTATGATAAGCTGCTATGAAATGGGAACACTATCCAATATTCTCAAAGAATGCGGTTTTGTTCCTGTTTCACAGGGTGAAATGAACTTTGCGGAACCGGACAGTGATTTTATTCATATACCTCTGCCTTTCATGCTTCCCAAAGGAAAAAAGAATGCCCCATATTGCTCCGATTCCGTGGAAAAGGCTTGAATGTGTTTTTTTGAAAGCGGGATTTGAATTTTTCAGACAGACAGGTTCCCACAGATTTTACGTTAAAAAAGGCTTGGACAGACCTGTGGTGATTCCGGCCCACAGCAGGCCGGTTATGGTTTCCGTTATCCAAAACAATCTGCGCACCGCAAAAATGGATCGCAGTGATTATTTCAGGTATCTGGAAGAGTGTTAAACCGGATTATCCGCCTTATCGTATTTGATGATGAAAAGGAGGTAATCACAAAATGGATACCCGACTGAACTACCCTGAAATAATCAAAAAGGTTTTGACAGATTTTGCAGAAACATACACAAAGAACGGCTGCTGCCGGTTAAAGGTTTTATTTGATGACAGGCAGAAAAGCTATATGGTTCTGCATATGGGCTGGCACGGAAACAAATATGTTCACAGTGCCACTGTTCATATTGAAATTATTGATGATAAAGTCTGGATACAGAATGATCACACAGAAGAGGGAATTGCTTCGGGTCTGATGGAATCCGGTATCCCGAAAGAACAGATTGTGCTGGGTTTTCGTTATCCCAAACTACGGCAGTACACGGAATTTGCAGCAGCCTAATGACCAAATTTGAAAGGAATTTTCGCTATGAACCAGCTTCTCAAAATCGGACAGGAACTTCAGGTGGAAAACAATATCCCCTGCCGGACAAACGCGTTTATCGGCGGGGGCGGTCAGGGCGAGGTGTATCAGGCTGAACTGAACGGAAAACCTGTGGCCCTGAAATGGTATTTTCCGGATCAGGCCACTTCTGCGCAGCGTTGTCTGCTGGAAAACCTGATTCAGAAAGGCGCGCCCAATGACAGGTTTTTATGGCCCACGTCCCTTGTCCGCAATACAGACGGCAAAGGATTGGGTTATCTCATGCCTTTGCGGGAGAAACGCTACAAAAGCATCATTGATCTCATGAAAGGCCGCATTGAACCCTCCTTCCGTGCGCTTGCCACAGCAGGGCTGGAACTGGCGCACAGTTTTCTCCTGCTCCATTCCAAAGGGCTTTGCTACCGGGACATTTCATTCGGAAATGTGTTTTTTGATCCCCAGACCGGGAATGTGCTGATCTGCGACAATGACAATGTGGGAACCGAGGGACAGTCCGGCATTGGCGTGCTGGGAACGCCCCGTTTCATGGCCCCGGAAATTGTGCGCGGAGAGACTGTTCCCGGAACCCAGACCGATTTGTATTCTTTGGCTGTGCTGCTGTTTTACATGCTCATGGTTCACCATCCTCTGGAAGGGGAAAAGGAAACCAGAATCAAATGCTTTGATCTTCCGGCTATGAACAAACTCTACGGCACGGAACCCCTGTTTATTTTTGATCCCCATGACCAAAGCAACCGGCCTGTGAAAGGAATCCATAACAATGCCCTGATCTATTGGCAAATTTATCCGCAGTTCATCCGGGATGCATTCACCACAGCTTTTACAGACGGCATCTGTGATCCCTTGAAACGGGTGCGGGAAAGCCAATGGCGTTCGTTTATGTCCCAATTGCGGGATTCCATTATTTATTGCGGCAACTGCGGAGAGCAGAATTTTTACGATGCGGAAATCTTTCAGCAGAACGGAAAACTGAACCCCTGCTGGAACTGCAAGAAACTGCTTCCGATTCCCCCGCGCATCCGCATAGGGAAATC
>CAZHPS010000034.1:0-14571 GCA_964534335.1 uncultured Desulfobacterales bacterium | reverse complement strand
CTGTTTCTTGCAGCAGAGGAATATGCAAGGGAGTGCAGGATTTCCCGGAGTGAGCTTTACCGGGCGGCTTTGGCAGAGTATCTGCGGATGAAAACAGGAAGGGAACTTGCTGAACAGATTGACAGGATATGTGAAAAACTCGACACCGGGCTGCCGGAACCAGTGAAAACAGCGGTTTACCGGAAATTTGCGGAGGTTCAGTGGTGAACATCAGACGCGGCCAGATATGGTGGTGTGATTTCGGCATTCCATCCGGTTCCATGCCGGGTTACAGAAGACCTGTCGCGGTGGTTCAGGACAACGGCTTTAACCAAAGCAGGATTGCAACCGTGATTGTCGCGGCAGTGACTTCCAATACAGGGTATGCAGATCTGCCGGGCAATGTGTTTCTGACAGCACAGGAAAGCGGTCTGCCAAAGGATTCTGTGATCAATGTTTCGCAGATTGCCACAGTGGACAGGAAGGATTTGGAAGAATGCGCGGGCCGTATTCCGGCCGGACGGATGCAGGAAGTGGATGATGGACTGAAGCTGGTGATGGGGCTGTCCTGAACCGGAATTTCAGTAAATTCTGTTTTCAATTGTGGTCATGTACCAGAAAATTATAACCGAAAAGATTTGAAAGGAGAAACAACATGGCAAAACGTCCCGGCGGTGAACTGTCTTCCCGGCCTCTTCATTTTATCTGGATTGCAGACTGCTCCGGCTCCATGAGCGGTGAAAAAATACAGCAGCTCAATTTTGCGATTCGTGAAGCCATTCCCCACATGCAGAAAGTCGCGGATGAAAACCCCAACGCGCAGGTGCTGATTCGTGCTGTGGCATTTTCCAGCGGTGCAAAATGGCATATTTCCCAGCCAACCCCTGTTGACCAATTCACTTGGAATGACCTTTCTGCAAACGGTGTGACCGATATGGGAAAAGCCCTGACAATGGTGGCGGATCAGTTGAAAATTCCGCCCATGACAGATCGTGCGCTCCCGCCTGTTCTTGTGCTGATTTCAGACGGACAGCCCACAGATGATTTTTCTTCAGGACTCCAAACTCTTACTGATCTTCCCTGGGGAAAAAAGGCTGTGCGTGTCGCGATTGCCATTGGCAAAGATGCTGATGAGGAAGTGCTGCAGAAATTCATCGGTCATCCGGAACTCAGACCATTGCAGGCCAACAGCCCGGAGCAACTGGTCAACTGCATCCGCTGGGTTTCCACTGCTGTGCTGAAATCTGCCTCTGCACCGGCCAGTCAGCCCAAAGGCGCAGCAGTTCCGGGTGTGAATGTGCCGATTCCCAATGCACCCGCACCCAATCCCAATTCTGCTGATGATGTATGGTGAAACAATGGAAACCGGGGGATGGAAAATCATTGGAAAAAGTGTGCGGGGCGCATCCCATGAACGGAGCGGACTGCCCAATCAGGATGCCATTGACTGGTTTCCGAACTCCGGTCAGTGGCTTCCGCTTGTATTGGCTTTGTCGGACGGACACGGCAGCCTGAAATGCTTCCGCAGTGACCGGGGCGCACGGTTTGCGGTTTCAGCGGCTCTGGACGTGGCAAAAGCCATTGCCGCCATGCCTGCGGAATCCGGCAGAAGCATCAAAAAAATGGCAGAAGAGCAGATTCCCAAACAAATCCACCGGTGCTGGAAAGAACTTGTGGATAAGGATATTCAGGAATTTCCCTTCACTGAGGAAGAAAAACTTCTGTCTGATCCAAACCCTTATCTGCCTTACGGCGCAACCCTGCTGCTTTCCCTTCTCACATCTTCCTTTCTTCTCTTTCTGCAACTGGGAGACGGAGATATTCTGCTCTTCCGGGAAAACGGAGAGGCACAAAGACCTGTTCCAAAAGATGATCGTCTGCTGGGAAATGAAACCACTTCCCTATCCGCCCATAACGCATGGAAGGATTTCCGCTTCTGTTTTCTGCCTGTTCTGGATTCCGTACCCAATCTGATTATGCTCTCCACAGACGGTTATGCCAACTCGTTCCGGGATGATCAGAGTTTTCTGAAAGTGGGAACCGACATTCTGGAAATTGCCAAATCCGAAGGAATGTTGTATATTGAAAACAATTTGGAAGAATGGCTGAAAACTGCTTCCGCATCGGGCAGCGGGGATGACATTACCGCAGGATTTATGTTTCATCTGTCCTGAGTCTGATTCATCAGCAAATCAGACAGGTGCATCATACCGGACATTTTTCCTGCTTCGTGTCAATACCCTCAGGTCATGAAACAGACAACTTTTGGCAAGGAATGGAAACACCGTGTGCTTCAGATTACTTATTATTATGATTATTGTGTCTTTTTCAGGAAACATTTGTTCCGCTCTTACAGCAGACAGTGTGCAGAAAAGGGAAAAAATCAGATATGCTGTCAAAGAGGATCTCCTGAGCATTTATGACATCCCTTTTTCCACATATGTCTCCCTGGAAATGTGGGAGGAAATTGATTTCATCCTGGAAAATACCCATCAGAACATGGTGAAATACAGGCTCCCGGAAATCTGGTACAGCCGTCCCTTTGCTGTGGACGGGCAGATATGGGTGTTTGAAAACAATGAAAACGGCACACGGGAGATTCATGTGTTTGACGCGGACAGCCTGAAACTGTTCCGCACCCTGAAAAATGAGGATTTTTCCGGCTATGAGGGAGGTATCCGCATGGTTTCAGGCACCCGCATTATTTCCGGAGGTTCGGATCGGGATGTGGATACTGCTGTGGTATGGGATATCCGAAGCAGTGAGATCACCACACTGAAACTCAGGGAGGGGCATTATATCAGCTCCGCAGCAGGGGACGGAGATATGCTGTTTATCGGTTCCTGCGGAGGGCTGATTAACGCATGGCAGATGAAGGACTTTTCATTTGACGGTGTATATGCCAGCAGTGATCTGCCCAATACCGACTGGGAGATATTTAACCGCAAACCCTGCATCACGGCCATAGCCCCGCACAATGGCAGCCTGATCGGTGCGGGAGAGAACCATATTTTTGTATGGAACAGAAAAACCCGGGAACTTGTGAAAACATGGGAGAAAATACTGCCAAATTCCCTGGTCTTTTTTTACAAAAATTTTGTAAGCGAGTACAGGGATAACCGGATTGCAGTAAGGAATCTGACAGACGGCCGGATACTTCACACTGTCAAAACCCCGGTTCCGGTGAACGATCTGATTGTCACATCAGAGGAAGTGCTTCCGGATCAGACCGGGCCTGTGATGATCATTGCGCTCCGGCATAACAGGGGCATTTATTTTTATGATTTTGACACCATGACGCTGATGAAAGAAACAGATTTCAAAGGGGAAAGCCTGGCTGTTTTTCGGCATCAGGTGTTTGCAGGCGATGATCATCATGTTTACAAATACAATATCCGTCATCAGCCTGATCCCGCGTGTGAAAATTTTTTGCAGAATATCCGGACTGAAGAACTGGAACTGACAGAATCTGTTTACAAAGAACTGCTCCCGCGTTCCCTTCTGTATCCTGATGTTATTGACACAGGTTCACTTTCCCGCAGATTTCTTGAACTGCAGGAGATGGAGATCCGTCATACACTGCGCTATGGAAAGATAGGGGAAAAACAGGAAGAGGAAACAGAGGAAAATATTTTGGGCAGAACAGGGCAGAAAGATATTTTTGGATACAAACTGGTGTATGAAATCCGAAACCGATCCGAAAACGGGGTGTTTCTGCATATGATGTTCCGCTGGAGCGGGGAATACGGCAGCCGGGCCGATACTGAGTCAGGTGAATCCAAAATAGAGGATGTTTTTTTTATTCCTTCCGGAAACGGGAAGGTGAGCGGGATCATTACTATGGGAGAGAAAGAACCGGCCAGTCTTCTGATTTATCCGCTTAAGATTGAAACAGCGGATCCGGCTTATCATGAGGGACTGGAAAAAGCGATAAGTCAGGAAAGCAGGGATTTATCGCTGATTGACACCTACCTTAAAGATCCCCGTGTCAAAAGATGGCATCCTGCTTTGGAACTGCGCAAAAAGGAAATTTCCGCGAGCGGAAAAAAATGATTCTTCGCATGTAAAATGGCATAAATACCTGCAATGCTGTGTCAACCCCCATTCAGTCCGCAGGAATTTTTTGTTCATCCGATTCCGAACTGACCGCATAATAAGGTATCCTGCCCGGAGAAATATCCTCACCCGCAGGCCAGCATAATCCGCCTAAAGGATCAACAGCAACTTTCTGAAAGTAACGAAAATTTCTCAGACGCCAGAAAGATTCCCGGTTTGCAATCAGAGGCGTTAAATCCAAATTCAGTTTTTCGTCATTTTCCATTGTCACATGAAGCAGGCAGTCTTTATGAGGCTCGGCTCTCACGGCTTTTATACGTAGTGTATTATTTGGAAAGTTCATTCCACATCTCCATTAATTCTGTTTTATTGGAAAGTATGAATTCTTTTATTTTTTTTGTCTGCCGGGGTGGCATCTGCCCGGCAATCATTTCTCCCTTCTGATATATCCGTTTACCTGCTTACACAAAATTTCACAATCTGCGAAATCTGTTCCGGATTCCGGTTTCTGTTGAAAACAGCCGTTCTGAAGCCTTGATTATCAAGGCTTCAGAACGCGACTTCCTGATTTGGCCTGTAAGAGGCGATCTCCGGCATGTCCATACCTGAACATACCTTTTCCATCTGCCTCTTATTCGGCTTCCTTGCTGATTTTGCCTTCTTTGATCAGCAGATCCCGGTACCAGCAGGAAAATTCATACATTCCCCGGAACCGGTCATCATCGTTCATGATGCCCAGACAGATTTCCAGAACACCTGAGCCGTATGCGTTGCTGTATCCTTCCAGTTGCCGGGTATGGAGAAATTCCCGCACCAGCATCTGGGTTGTGCGTTTGGACTGATCCCGCCGGATGTCAATGGGGTCTTTGGGTTCTGCAAAAGGGTCCCATTTTTCATACCCCACTTTATCCCGAATGTATTTCTGCCGTCTGGGAGCCATATGGTCAAATACAGCTTTTTTCCGTTCTTCGGCTTCTTCCGGTGATAGTTTATTCATTTTTCTCCTCCGGTTTTGCAATGCCCAGATATTCATCATCATATACGGTCAGAAGTGACATGGACAGGGGAACCAGCATTTCTTCCATTTTGATATGCTTTGATCCAAAGGCAGAGACCATGTCTCTGGATATTTCATACAGACGGGCATGAAGGGTATCCAGATTGACGGTGGGATAGGGTTCTCCGGGTTTGAACGCGGATTTGGCGCAGGTATGCCCTTTTCCGCTGATCGCAGTAGGAATGCCGTAGAGTCTGCATGTGATGGGCCGAAATTCGTACAGATCGCATTTTTCCGCTTCACTGAGCAAAGGGCAGCGGATGCGCTCTTTGCCTATCTCCTCAATAATCTCCGTCTCAGCCCTTCCCTCCTGCAACTGTCTGTAGGCATTTTTTTTTATTTTGTAAACCAGCCGATCCGCTTTGTTGGCATTTTCCAGCAGTTGGGATTTTTCCGCTTCCCTTTCCCTGAATTTCTGATGAAACTGGTGATTGATGTACAAAGCCTCAATCAGGGTCAGATCAAATAGGGCATGGCAGCAGTCCGAACATGTCACTTCGCATTTCACACAATCCGGATACTGGTTTTTCACCCTCTCAAATGTGGCATCAACAGCCGCCACCAGTTGCTCGTATCTTTTGAAATACGGCGTAAAATCAAAATCCATTCATTTGCTCCTTTGGGAGGACTGATTTATGTCCACCCTGTTTTTATGTATTTACAGAAAAGAATAAAATTCGGAGTCTGAAAATTGGCTTTAATGCTCCGAATCAGATTTTTGTTTCCAATGTTCCACGTAGAACATTTCATCTCCGGTGTTCCATAATTTTCCAATGTTCTACGTGGAACATTTTTAGCCACGAATCACACGAATTGCACGAATCGTATGAACCGTATGAATTGAACAAAAAATTCGTGTGATTCGTGTAATTCGTGGCTTATGATTATCCGGGACAATGTCTGTCTTATCTCAGATGTTCCACGTGGAACATTTTTAGCCACGAATCACACGAATTGCACGAATCGTATGAACTGCACAAAAAAAATCGTGTGATTTGTGTCATTCGTGGCTATGATTATTCGGGACAATGTCTGCCGCATTTCAGATGTTCCACGTGGAACAATTCATTTTTGGTGTTCCATAAGTTTTGGATGTTCCACGTGGAACATTTTTAGCCACGAATCACACGAATTGCACGAATCGTTGAACCGTATGAACCGTATGAATTGAACAAAAAATTCGTGTGATTTGTGTCATTCGTGGCTTATGGTTTATCCGGGCAATGTCTGCCCCATTTCGGATGTTCCACGTGGAACATTTTGTTTTTTGTGTTCCATGAGGAACAGTCCATTTATGATGTTCCACGTGGAACACTGCCTGTTACGTTCCTCTTTCGGCAAACATCCTTATTATAATGCCTTTTCCGGATAAATGCAAAACATATTGAAGCAGTATGCTTATTCAATTTCCCTGAATTCCCTGTCTATCATCTCGCTGTACTGCAAACCGGATTTGGCAGACACGCTGTTGTATTTTTCAACAAGAGCCTTGCCTCTTTCGGATTTTTTGGAAAAAACTGTAAAAAGCGGCATAGGCGGTTCAGGCAAAAGGATAATTTTGATCTGATCCTGAATTCCCATGAGTTTCGCCTCATACGGCATGGTGTTTTCATTCAGATCGTAGACCGCATCCAGTCTTCCTGTTATCAGTTTCAGCAGATTGCTTTTTGCCCAGATCTGTCCGGCGATGTAATCCATTTTCAGATCATCCGTGTGATCCCTGATAAATTTTGTCAGATTTCCTCCCAGCAGAAAGCCGACCCTGTATCCTTTCACATCCGCAATGGATTCGATTTTTTCCAGTTTATTGTCTTTTTTGACAACAAATATTGGCCGCATCAAATGATAAGGACTGTCCGGATACCAGAGAAACTCTTCCCGTTCCGGATTTTTTGTCATTACCAGTGTTCCATCAATATTTCCTTCCTTCAGATACTGAAGCAGGCGCGGAAGTGGCAGTGCTTCTGCCCACTCCACATCATAACCCATTTCCTTTGCAATACTTTCAAAATAACGGATGGATGCGCCCGCTGGTTTGCCTGTTTTGCTGTCCAGATACATATGTGGCTTTATTTCAAAATATCCCATCCGCACAGTTTCTGCCCATAAGGTATGGGAGCCTGAGCATAGCAGAATTCCCGTAATCCATACCATAAACAACTGTTTTTTCATAATATCTCCTTTTTTAATAAAGTTTCGGGCGGAATCATAATTTTGTTCTGAAAATGTTCCACGTGGAACATTCCTTTTTCCCCAGATGAATCCACATTTTATTCATTCCGGAACTGACTGCTGAAATGTTCCACGTGGAACAGTCTGTTTCCGGTGTTCCACGTAGAACATCATCTGTGCCTGCGTTCTCTTTCCGCAAACATCTTTAATATAGTGTCTTTTCCGGGTAAATGCAAAACATATTGAAGAGGCGGTTTACTGTTAAGGGAGTGCAAACTGAAAATTTGACACTCCCCTAACGTAACGGCATTGATAAATTTTTCACAGTTGCAATTCTGAATAAATGATCCTGCTTGCCTGAAAAAGCAGAACATGATAGGGTTTTTCATATTCGTATTGACAGAGGAGATTTTTTTTCACAGACAAAACGGCTGGGAAATCCTGCCGCTTCCATGAAAGGAGGAAGTATGCCCTGGGTATATGATCCGCATTCCGGCGGAGTGAAAATTCCGGAAAGAAGCAAAGAAAGAATCAGAAAAAGAATACTGGATTATGCACAGGAGCATTATGCCGGTAAATACACACGCATTGATGTCCGTTTCAAAGGAGTTTTCTGTTATATTGATGCCTATACAGAACCGGATTTGGCTGATAATTTTCCTCCTCCGGGATGGGATGAGACACGGGAACAGTGTATTGAAAGAATGAGAAACATCCCAACGCACCTGTGCAGGCTCCGCCATTTTACCGAAGACAGTTGGAGCCTTGCTTTTTACACATACAGCAATGAAAAATATGAACCGGCATTTTTCCATAGCGGTTCGTTCACAGGAACTCCGGAGGAAGGATTTGAAGTAGGAGCAATGTATCTTCAATAGAGGTTCTGCTTTGATCAGTATCCGGGCCGTCCAAAAAGACAGGGTTCTTCAGACTTTTTTGTGGAGCATATTTCAGCCACGAATAAACACGAATTTTCACGAATCTTCATAATTCGTGTTTATTCATGCAAATTCGTGGCTGAAAAGTGCATTTCCACAAAAATTTTTGAAGAATCCAAACCATGAATGAAAGGGGGAAACCATGAAAAAATTTCTTTCCGTGTGTTTTGTTCTGATGCTCCTCATCTGCCTGAAAAACGCTTTTGCCGCTCCTTTGGCCAAAGCAGATGTTCCGCCTGATCTTGCGCCTTGGATTCCCTGGGTTATGCACGGGCATGAGAAGAATTTCTGTCCGGAATTCTGCAATCAGCCGCTGTCCTTTCAATGCGCGTGGCCTTCGCAACTGAAAATCACAGCAGCAAAAGAGGGCGGGCAGTTCACACAGGAATGGACGGTTTTTGCCAAAACATGGATTCCCCTGCCCGGTTCCGCAGAACGCTGGCCGGAAAAAGTGATGGTGAACGGCAATTCTGCCACAGTTATCAGCCGGGAAAATATACCCTCCCTGTTTCTGCAACCGGGGAAGCATTCTGTCAGCGGTATCTTTCAGTGGAATGACATTCCGGAAATTTTGCAGATTCCGGATCAGACCGGTCTGCTTTCCCTGACCATCGGAGATCGGGAAATTCCCTTTCCTGTTTTGGATCAGAGTGGCCGTCTGTGGCTGCAGAAACGGGAGATTGCCAAAAGTGAGGATGACAGACTTGAGGTGACAATCTTTCGGAAAATCACAGATGAGATTCCTTTGCAGATTCTCAGTCTGATCCAGTTGAACATTTCCGGAAAGGCCAGGGAAATCCGGCTGGAGCAGATTTTGCCTGACGGCTCTGTGCCTTTGGCTTTGTCTGCACCCTTTCCTGTGAGGATAGGGGAAAAAGGGGAACTTCTGGCACAGGTGCGTCCCGGAAAATGGGAAATCCGGATCGAAACCCGTTTTCCCAAACCCACAGACCGGATTGGGCCGGTGAACGGCGCATACGGGCAGGAAATCTGGGTGTTTCAGTCCCGCAATGATCTCCGTATGGTGGAGATACAGGGGCCGCCTTCCATTGATCCCAGCCGCACCGGTCTGCCGGATGACTGGAAATCCCTGCCAGCGTATCTTATGGACAAAGATGCCACTCTGACACTGAAGCAAATCCGCAGGGGAAATGAAAACCCCGCGCCGGATCGCCTGAATATCCAGCGGACATGGTGGCTGGATTTTGACGGCAAAGGTTTTACGGTGCAGGATTATATCCTCGGAACCATGAGCAGCAACTGGTCTTTGTCCATGCTGCCTTCCTCTTCGCTGGGACGGGTTTCGGTCAATGGGACGGATCAGTTGATCACATTGCAGAACGGAAAGCAGGGGGTGGAAATCCGTCAGGGAAATATTGCTTTGACAGCCGAATCCCGCATAGAAAAGGCAGACAATCCCATTTCCGCAACCGGCTGGGATCATGATTTTGAAAAAGTTTCTGCCACACTTCATCTGCCTCCGGGATGGAAACTTTTTGCACAGAGCGGCGCAGATACGGCTTCCGGAACCTGGCTGCGCAGATGGACGCTGCTGGATATTTTTCTCATTCTTATCATATCAGTGGGAACTTTCAAACTCCGAAATCCGCTGTGGGGAATTACTGCCCTGCTCTGTCTGATTCTTATCTGGCATGAAACAGACGCGCCCCGCCATGTCTGGTTGCATATTCTGGTGGCACTCGGACTGCTGAGCGTGCTGCCTGAGGGAAAAATCCATACTCTGGTGCGCATGTGGGGAATCGGTTCTGTGCTGGTTCTTCTGGTCATCACGATTCCCTTTATGGTGCTTCAGATCCGGCATGGCATGTATCCGCAGTTGGAATATACATGGAAAAGTTATGATACCACCATTGGGCAGGTCACAGGCCAGATGGTCACTGACGCTGTTCAGGAAACAGAAACATACATGCAGGGACAGGACAGGTATATGCAGCGCAGTAAAATGAACGCACCGGAGCCCATGCAGTCCGCAGACAAATCTTCCAGTTCTTATTACAAACGCAAACAGGCTGTGTTCACCCATGATCCCAATGCAAATGTGCAGACCGGGCCTGGGCTTCCGGCTTGGGAATGGAATTCTGCCGGGATTCAGTGGAACGGGCCGGTAAGCAAATCACAGGAAATCCGCTTCTGGCTGATTTCCCCGGTTATGAATCTGATCCTTGCTTTTGTCCGTGTCATATTTCTGGCTTTGTTTATCTTCGGTCTGCTGGATATCCGCAAACAGTGGAGCAGCGCGGGGCAGAAACTTTCCGCTGTCACGGTCTGCGCTCTGCTGTTTTTCTGCTTTGGAATTCTGAACCAAGCACGCGCGGACTCATTTCCCTCTCAGGAACTGCTGAAGGAACTGGAAGAAAAAATTCTGAAAAGCCCTGACTGTCATCAGCCTTCCTGCGCTGTTTACAGTCATATGGATCTGACTGCGGAGCCGGATTCTCTGGAAATTCATCTGGAGGTTCATGCGGCAAAACAGAGCGGCGTTCCCCTGCCGGGCAGTCTGAAATCATGGATGCCCAGAGAAATTCTGCTGGACGGGCAGGAAATGGATACGATTATGAAAGACAGTTCCGGCATTCTCTGGGTGCTCATTCCCGAAGGAGTTCATACGCTGATCCTGAAAAATATGACAGGTCCGGTCAATGAAATTCACCTGCCCATGCAGATAAAGCCCTATTCCGTCAGCACGGAAGTGCAGGGCTGGGAAATCCGGGGCATTGATGCGGACGGACGGCCCGAAGATACCATACAACTGACGCGGCTCAAGCAGAAGGAAGAGAAAATCGCGGAGACAGGCACGGACATTCTGCCTGCTTTTCTGGAAATTGAACGTATCCTGCGTCTGGGCATTCAGTGGGAAGTGGAATGCACAGCCAGAAGAAAAAGTCCGGGTGGCACACCCATCATTCTTCCTGTTCCGCTTCTTGCCGGAGAATCTGTCACCACACAGGGCATTCAGGTCAAAGACGGGCAAATTCTTCTGAACATGGGGCCTCAGCAGAATGAAATCCGCTGGCTTTCCGTGCTGGAAAGAGCAGACAAACTGACATTGCAGGCTCCGGACACGGAGGCATGGTCTGAGATATGGATTTTGGATGCCAGTCCCATCTGGCATCTGGAATTTTCCGGTATTCCGCCCATTCATCAGCAGGACGCGGAAGGACTGTGGAAACCCGCGTGGAGGCCCTGGGCAGGAGAAAAAATTGAACTCATCATAAGCAAACCTACGGCAGTGGACGGCCAGAACGTGACCATTGATCACGCTTTCCTGAAATGGAGTCCGGGAAAACGCATGGGCAGCGCGGGACTTTTCATGCGGGTGCGCTCTTCCAAAGGAACCCGGCATGTTATCACGCTGCCGGAGGGTGCGGAACTCAAGGACGTGAAAATTGACAGGGAAAGCAAACCCATCCGTAAGGAAGGCCGTACCGTGTCTGTACCTCTGAAACCGGGCAGTCAGGAAATTGAACTGCAATGGCAGGAGAACAGAGCCATTTCCTTTAAGGAAAAAGGGCCGGAGATTCATATTGGCGAAAGAGCGGTCAATGCAAAGGTTCAGTTTGAAATGCCACGTGATCGCTGGATTCTTCTGGCAGGCGGACCGAAAATGGGGCCTGCGGTTCTGTTCTGGAGTTATCTTTTTGTGATTGCTCTGGCTGCGGCTGTTCTGGGCAGGATTCCGATCACACCCCTGAAAACCTGGCACTGGGCATTGCTGGGGCTGGGACTTACCCAAATTCATGCTTTGGGAGCAATTCTTGTTGTCGGATGGTTTCTGGCTCTGGGATTACGGAAAAAAGCGGATCTGCCCAAAGGCTGGTTTGTCTTCAATGTCATGCAACTGCTTCTTGCCGCATTGACATTGGCTGCGATGATCTGTTTTTATATTGCTATCAAAAACGGGCTGCTCGGTGTTCCGGAAATGCAGATTTCCGGCAACGGCTCCAGCAGCTCCTTTCTGTACTGGACACAGGATCGCATTGACGGAAACATGCCGATTCCCTGGGCCTTGTCCCTGCCCCGTTTCACCTACCATATTTTCATGCTGCTGTGGTCATTGTGGCTGGCAACCGCTCTGGTCAAATGGCTGCGCTGGGGCTGGGAATGCTTCTCGCATGAAAAATTCTGGGCAAAGGCGAATTTGAAGTTTGGAAAAGGAAAGAAAACAGGGGAGGAAGATCGGATTCCTTCCGCGGGGCCGCCGCCTTTGAGGACAGACGTTGAGAATGGGAAAGAAAACGCTCTGTAACTGAAAGCTGACTGTTTGAAATCCTGACATGACAAAAGGATTTTCCGTCCGGTTTGACATCGTCCGCCAAATTGATTACAATAAAGGAAATCATAAAAGACAGGGATTTATACATATTATGGAATTTACCGACTGGCACAGACTCTTTGGGATGACGCTGACGGATTTTTTTACAGACACGGCCTGGACTGTGGAACTGGAAAAGGATCTTTCCCTGAAAAAACAGCTTCTGGATGTTGTCATCATTGAAAAAAAAGAGGGCAATCCCCTGCCGGAGGATCAGATCCCGGACGGACTGGAAAACATGTCCCGGCACAATCTGCTTTCCTACAAATCCTTCCGGGAATCCCTTGATGACTGGACAGCCGATGAATTTATCGGCCATTTTGTCAATTACCGGAAACAGATCAGCCCGTCCCTGAAAAAACTGCTGCCCAAAGAGGATTTCCGGCTGTATGCGGTCTGCACAAGATATCCGGCAAAACTGGCAAAGGTGTTTCCCGTGAAACCGGTGAAAAAAGGGGTGTATGACCTGCCCTGGGCCAGCCGGAACATCCGGATTATTGTCACAGGCCGGATTGAAAAAGCTGAAAGAAACGCTGTCTGGCTCATGTTCAGCGCAGTAAAGGACAAAGTGGGGTACGGTGTTGCCCGTTACAGGGGCAGAATGGATGAAATGAGCACAACCATCAACGATCTGCTTGCCAGATACCATGCGGAGGGAGTTATACCAATTCCCCATTGATTTGATACAATACCGTCAGTTTTTCCGCCTGTGCAAAAAACCGCTCCGCTTAATTTTTGCACTCCTACGGATCAGTTGCTGATTGTATAAAGTCAATGGCGAACCGGTATTATAGCCATGCCATACACAGTTGAAGATTACAGAAAAGATATAAAGGAACGGGCTTTGAAAATGATGAGCCTGGAGGAAAGACTCAAAGGAATTCCCCCGGAGGAAATATTCAAAAGATTTTCCCCGGAGGAAATATTCAAAAGATTTTCTCCGGAGGAAATATTCAAAAGATTTTCTCCGGAGGAAAGCTCAAAGGGCTTTCCGCTGAGGAAATTGAGGCCTGCCTGAAAAAAATGCAGAAACCGAAAAGAAAACGGAAAGCATAACATTCATGCATTACATGTCCACGCAGAATTTATAATTTTCTCTTGAGAAGGGCGGGTGTTTCGATTCCCGGCACAGCTCTCAATCCCCTCTCAAAAAGGGGATTTTTTAAGATTATCGGAGGCTCAGACAATCATGCAGGGAAAATGGATAAACAAACTCCAGGGAGACACAACTGTGGTTTTTGTTCACGGGATTCTGTCCACCGGGGAGGAATGCTGGAAAAATGAGAGTGGCGCGTACTGGCCGGATCTGCTGAAAAAGCAGGAGGGATTTGAAAACACCGGAATCTATGTGTTTACCTACAGCACCGGATTTTTCAGCGGCAATTTCAGCATAGGGGATGCGGTGGATTCCCTGCGGGAGCTTTCAAAGCTGGATAAGCTGTTTGAAACAGCAAAACGGATCGTGTTTGTCTGCCACAGCATGGGCGGCATTGTTGTGCGCCGATTCATTGTAAAACACCAGAAAATTTTTTCTGAAAAACAGATTTCCATTGGCCTTTTTCTTGTGGCCTCTCCATCTTTGGGTTCGGATTATGCCAACTGGCTCTCCATCATTACCGGGGCAATTGGGCATACACAGGCACAGGCATTGAAATTTTCCCAGCAGAATGTCTGGCTCAATGATCTGGACAGAGATTTTCACAATCTGATAAGCATGGAAAATCCCCCGTTTCCCATCAGGGGAAAAGAGCTGATTGAAGACAGGGCATGGTTTCCCAAAAAAGCCGGTTTTCTCCGTATGTTCTGGAAAAAGCAGGTGGTGGAGCCTTTTTCCGGTGCAAAATATTTTGGGGAACCATACAAAGATCCTCTTTCGGATCATATTTCCATTGCAAAACCGGAAAACGCGGATGCCATTCAGCACAGGCTGTCCAACCCCGGAAGGGGTGTAATTATTATAGAAAAACCAGTTAGTTGAATAATCCAAACCCCTCTATAATAATATCATCCCTTTCGGGATTTTTCCAACCCCGGAA
>CAZHPS010000033.1:0-25325 GCA_964534335.1 uncultured Desulfobacterales bacterium | reverse complement strand
ACTCAATATCCGTTACAATCAGTTCATCCGCACCACAGATCCCGCGCATATGAAACTGGTCAGCCGGATTTTGCAGAAAATTTATGATGCCGGTGATATTTATTTCAGTGAATATGAAGGGAAATACTGCTTCGGATGTGAACGGTTCTATGCAGATCGGGAACTGGTGGACGGAAAATGCCCGGATCATGAAACCGAACCTGAAATCATCAAAGAATCCAATTATTTCTTTAAGATGAGCAAATATCAGGACTGGCTGATTGAACACATCGGACAGCATCCGGATTTCATCAGGCCCGAACGCTATAAAAACGAAGTTCTGGCCTTTCTCCGGGAGCCGCTGGAGGATCTGTGTATTTCCCGGCCCAAAACCCGGCTGCAATGGGGCATCAGTCTGCCTTTTGATGATCGCTATGTCACCTATGTATGGTTTGACGCGCTGCTCAACTATGTATCTGCAATGGAATATCCTGACGGTGAAATGTTCGGCAAATTCTGGCCACATGTGCAGCATGTGGTGGCAAAAGACATTCTGAAACCCCACGGCATTTACTGGCCCATCATGCTCAAAGCCGCAGGCATTCCCGTGTATCAGCATCTCAATGTGCATGGATACTGGAACGTGGATCAGAGCAAGATGTCCAAAAGTCTGGGCAATGTTGTGGAGCCGCTGGAACTCAAGGACAGATACGGGCTGGAGGCATTCCGCTTTTTCCTGATGCGGGACATGGTGTTTGGTCTGGATTCCAATTTCAGTGAGGAAGCCCTGGTGCAGAGGATCAATTCGGATCTGGCAAATGATCTGGGCAATCTGTTCAGCCGTGTCATTGCCATGACGCACAAGTATTTCAAAGGCATTGTGCCGGAGGCCGAGCCCGGGGTGGAAGATGAACTCTGCCGTTTTCAGGCCGGGGACCTCAAAGGCCATGCAGCACGGGTGATTGAAGATTATGAAAAATCAATGGAGGAATTCGCGTTTCACAGGGGCGTGCTGGCTGTGTGGGAGCTCATCAGCCATATGAACAAATATGTGGACACCACTGCGCCCTGGGAACTGGCAAAAAAGAAATCCTCCCACAAAGAACTGCAGGCCGTGATTTATCATCTGCTGGAAAGCCTGCGTATTGTGTCCGGACTGATCTGGCCCATCATGCCGGAAACAGCAGCGAAAATGCAGGCACATCTGGGGCTGGATCCGGAAGCGGAATTTTATATGCTGGAAAATCTGAAAGCATGGAAAAGCCTGAAACCCGGAACGGTTCTGCCCAAATCCACACAGCTTTTTCCCCGCATTGAGATAAAAAAGGACAGTACGGAAGATGTGCAGTCTGAAGTGGAAGAAGTCACAAAACCGGAGTTTCTGCCGGAAATTGACATAGAAACCTTTGCCAAAGTGGATCTGCGGGTGGGTACAGTGCTGAAAGCCGAGGCTGTTCCCCGTGCCAGAAAACTGCTGAAACTGGAAGTGGATGTGGGAGAGGTGCGGACAATTGTATCCGGCATTTCCGGAAGTTATACCGCAGAGGAAATGGTGGGCAAACAGGTCATTATTGTCGCGAATCTGAAACCTGCCAAACTCATGGGCATACTTTCCAAAGGAATGCTTCTGGCTGCTGTGGAGGGAAAGGATGTGGTCGTGGCCGGGCTGGACAAACCTGTGAAAGCAGGAACGCGGTTAAGCTGATAAATGTTACTCTGAATTTTATATAATGCGAATGAAGAGTCAGATTCCGGTAAGATTTGTTCAGAAAATCCCCTCTTGAGAGGGGCAGGGGGTGTGTTTCATAAGCATGTTTTCAATGGTGAATTGGTATAAATCTTAATTCGCATTTTATACAATCCCCTCTTGACAAGGACAGTGCCTGTTTTTTTTATACCATTACCTGAAACATTTCAGTTGTAAAATACCGCTTTCGAAAAACTTGCATCAGAAGAGTTTATAAAAATGTTACAGTTTAAACAGCCACGAATAACACGAATATGCACGAATGCACAAACCATAATTCGTGTTATTCGTGCCATTCGTGGCGGCTGTACCATCAAATCTTCTGAGTAATGGTAATACTGTCAGAGCGGACGAACAACCCCATCTCTCAAGATGGGAATTGTTCCATGATTCTCTGAAATCTGACGCGGCTGTGTACCAGACAGTTCCGGAAGAAAAGAAACTCCGAAATTGGTATGAAATTTGCATTCCGGCTAATATGCAAAACCGCATGTTAGCTGGAAAAAAAACTATATAACAACTGGTTACGCCCCGGTCATTGGGGCATCGGGAAGCTGCCCCCCCCGGCCAGAGTGGGCAGCCGGGCAGAAGAGCGCCCGACTCTTCGGGCCGACACAGATGTGGACTGAGTGTGCGGACGAACCGGTCGCCCGAGCGGACATCGCACGCCGGGCATAAGTCGCCTGTCGGGACATCACAGAAGGCGTGCTCGCCGCTCAGCTCCACGTTATACAGTAAGGTTAGACCACGTCGGTAGGAATTTGATCGAGGGAATAATTATGGTTAAAGATCAGACTATTTACTTCAAGGCGTTACAGGCATTGCACGGAGACGCCCTTCAAATAAGGTATTTCGGAGATGATAAATCATATCATAATATTTTTATTGATGGTGGTTTTATATCCACTTTTAGACGAACGATAAAAAAAGATGTAGAGAATATTATTAACTCTAAGGAAAAAATAGATCTTTTTATAATAACTCATACTGATAGTGATCATATTAGTGGTGTATTACAATTTGTTAAAGAGTTTGGTCATTTGGGTTTGGTCAAAAAGTACTGGTTTAATCATTTTGATTTTATAACAAATATTGATGACAGCAGCCAAAAAATTAGCATATCAGATGGTATTTTGCTCAGAGATTTGTTGAAAAAGAGTGGTGAAGTTTCAAATAAAACTATAACCGAAGGTAATCGCTATTCTTTATATGGAGCGAAAATAACGATTCTTTCTCCAAACCCTTTGGATTTGGATAAATTTTATCATTCTTGGCGAAAAAATGAAGAGTTTGATAAAATGAGCAAATCACAGATAGCAACTGATGAGACGGATTATTCTCACTCTATATTAGATTTATCTAAAAAAAAATTTGTTGAGGATCAGAAATTAGTGAATAGGACAAGCATTTCTTTCATATTTGAAATTTATGATAAAAAACTTCTAATTCTGGCTGACTCACATCCAACTCAAATAATAACAGCGTTAACCAATCTTGGGTATTCATCAAGTAAAAGATTAAATGCTTCTTGCGTAAAATTACCGCATCATGCAAGTAAAAGAAATATCAATAATGATCTGATTTCAATCATTAATAGCGATTCGTATATAATAAGTGCTAATGGGAAAAATCAGTTTGGTTTTCCACATAAGGAACCATTATCCAGAATACTTGGACATATGGATAGAGATTTGTCACACCGGATTAAGCTTTTTTTTAACTACAATAACGAAATTTTACAAAGCATTTTCACAGTAGAGGAAGAAGAAAGTTTTAATTTTCAATTGATTTTCCCGAGAGAGAATGATTATGGTATCAGTATCACAATCTAATTATCATGATAAAGTAAATCAAATAACTTGCCTAATAAGAACACCTGCTGGTACCGGTACAGGGGTAATTGTTCACTCTGAACAAATAGGTAGCTACTATATCCTCACTGCAAAACATGTACTGCTCAGGGAGGATGTCCAAACGCAACTTGGTGCATCAATAGGTGAAATTAAGATTTACCTGGATAAAGATAAGAAATATCCTATTATTTCGAAGACATTTTTAGACAAGGAAATTTGTACAAAAGATGATTTCGCATTACTTATGGTAAACAATTTGAAAGAGTCAATACCGGAAATGAGAATTTCTATAGCAAAATTCACATCTTCTCCCTGTTTTTTTAGAGGATATCCTCAAGCATATCAAGCGATGGAAGGTGTTAATATTGATGTAAAATATTCTGATAATGATGTTGTAACGACATTAGTCCCTCTTTCTACATATGATAGTGAACCTAAATATAATTGTAAGGGCTTTTCAGGCAGTGGGTTATTTTCTGTAGTAGGAAATGAAATATATATTATAGGAATAATCACCGACCTGAAAGAACCGTTTCAGCGATTCCAAGTTCTTAATTTCTCGTTTTTAAATGATATGTTGAAAATTAAATCTTTACCTGGGATAAAGTTATCAGCTTTTCCTGATACTGAGAAAAATACCAAAATTGGTAACAATAAACCAACGTTTGAGCCAGACATAACATATCAAAAAAGGAGAACCTCATTGTTCAACAATAATCAAGCATCTTACAAAGATTTACGCTCTATTGTCCGTGAAAGAACCAATAGAGTAGTTGCTTGGGTTGGTTCAGGATTGAGCGCTGAAGCCGGGGTGCCAACATGGAGCGAACTCAAGGCTCGGCTTTGTGAAAGTCTTCAGAACAAAGCAGAGAGTTCAGAAGAAGAGGAAAAAGCATATCTTAGAAAGCGTGCGAAACAGATAATAGAATCGCCTGACTACTGGCTTTCCTTCCAGCTTTTACGCGAAACACTCGGGAAAACAACATTCAGGATTGAGGTGAGGAAAAATTTTGATGTCGTGTCTAACTCACTTATTCCGAGAGCATATAAGCACATATTGGATATACCCGTAACAGGTATCCTGAACCTTAATTTGGATCGTTTAGCAACAAGGGCCTTTGCAGAGAAAAACCCGGGAAAAGTTATTGTTGAATTCAATGGAAATAGAATAGGTGATTACTTCCATGTATTAAAAAATGCGTCACCATTCATTGTTAACTTGCATGGATTTTCTTCCGATGAGACATCATGGGCCTTTACCCGGGATGACATAAAGAGTCTTCTGAAAATGGAAGAGTATCGTAGCTTTTTATCTTCTTGTTTCAATAGCAGAACTGTTGTTTTTATAGGCATATCAGCAGACGATGTCGCAGTTGGAGGTCATCTCGAGAACCTAAGTAACCTCGGAGTTGATTTAAGTCATCTTTATTGGATAACAAATGCATCAGATCCCATAACAAACTCATGGGCGGAGGAAAACAAGATTCAGGTTATCCAATATTCAGCAACAGATTCAAAACATTACGAATTAATAGAAATTTTAAAAGATCTATCCAATTTTCAGCCTTCAGACTCGAATGCACCACCTGTTGCTTTGAGCGGCCATAAAAAAGTTTCTACTATCCGTTCAACTGAAGAACTTCGTAGAGAGACTTCCACGGAAAAGCTTCGAGAGGAACTAAATTCTTACGCAACTAGCCTGTTAGAGAATTCTTCCAAAAAGGATTATCAACAGTATGAATCTTTCTGTCTTGAATATGATGAGCCCATCTATAGAGCGTGGTACATAAGTACAAAACCAGGAGAAAATAAAATATTTGGCTATGAGTTAGAAAAAGAAATCGCGGAAGGAGCCTATGGGAGAGTTTTTAAAGCAAAGAGACCTGACGGAACTGACGTTGCAATCAAAATCCTTAAAACTGAATTGCGGCGAAAAAAAGATATGCTACAAAGCTTCCGTCGCGGGGTAAGGTCAATGCGTATCCTTGCTAAAAGAAAAGTCGAAGGAATGGTTCCTTATGAACAGGCATCAGAGATTCCAGCTTTTTGTGTTATGGATTTCATTGAAGGCCCCAATCTTAACCAAGCAATCCAGAGCAAATTTATCGTTGATTGGATTACGGTTTTGGAAGTTGCTGTTCAGTTAACACGCATTATCAGGAAAGCCCATTTACTTCCCGAACGTGTCCTTCACCGTGATATACGGCCACCTAATATCATGTTGAAGGACTATTACACTGATCCGAATAATATAAATGTTGTGGTGCTAGACTTTGATCTTTCATGGCACATGGGCGCAGATGAACTCTCAATGGTTCAAAATTCAACCATTGGCGGTTATTTAGCACCTGAACAGGTTGCACGGAATCCAAACGTTACAACACGAAACGCCGCTGTCGATTCCTATGGTTTAGGAATGACATTATATTTTCTTCGAACGGGAAAAGAACCAATGTATCTCCAGCATCTTCATGGGAATTGGCAAGATGATCTTTATAAAACAATTACCCGCATCAAATGCCATGAGTGGAGTTCGTTGCCTAATAGGTATGCTCGATTAATAGAAAACGCAACAAGAGATGTTCAAGCTGAGAGGTGGGACATTGCACAGATAGAAGGAGAACTTGAGCTTCTTATGGAAGTATTAAAATCACCTCTAACAGTTCAATCCGGTGAGATAATAGCAGAGGAACTTACTCAACGGATACTGAACATATGCGATTTTCCTAACTATGAATGGAATAGTAATCAGCTTTTGGCGAAGGTAGAGATGCCTAGTGGGGTTCAAATGATCATTTCCTCTCAAGAATATAATAAATCTATCAAATTAAAGCTTAATTGGTCAAATAAAGGCGATAGACAATACAAAAATGTTCGAAAATATTTGAAACCAGCAATTGAAGCAATGACTTCACTTCTTATCAAAGAAAAATGGAAAGTTCTTCAGGAAACTGCTCTGAGATCTGATTCGGCAAGTTTCGGATTAGAAATCCCTTGCAATGTTATTTGCAATCGAATGGCCGATTCAGCTCAAGCGATAGCTAACGGGTTGGCACAATTTCAGTTCTAAAATTTTTTAGTTTTGATCGTTTCAAAAGAAATCGAGGATGTGGGATCAAATCTTAAAATTTGACAATAACCAATAAATGCACCGGACAGAGCCGGTGAACTTAAAGTTATACCAAATCGCCGTTGAAAACATACTTATGAAAAAGCAATATTTTGTAATCATACAGAAAAAACTGACAATTATGTATGGAACCAATGGCGATTCGGTATTATGCCTTCAGAGAAAAGAATTATACTGATCCAATTTTGGTTTTTTTTTGGCATGATTTTTGCCTGACGGTCTGAAAGTGAAAGATCATCCATTTCTGACCTGAAAAACCATCCGGACAGCCTGAAAAGAGCATGTTCCTGCACATACGCAATTTCTGTGCCGCAAAAAACCAAAATTGGATCAGTATAAATAAAATAATACTTGGAGGTTAGGTTCTGTTGACATTTCAGATCAGACAGGCAGTCAGAGTCTCCGGACTGAACCGGAAACAGGTCCGCATCCCATTCCGGACAGATTCAGAGGGAGTCCGCATGGTTCATTCCGGAGAGATCGGTTTCTGCAAATTCAGCAGGTTACAGAAATGTCAACAGAACCTAATCCATGACAGCGTTGTTACAGGAAGTTTTTCAAAAGGCTTCCGTTCTACCCGAAGTTGTTCAGAATATGTTGGCGCGAGAATTATTGCAGGAAACAGAATGGGAAAATCAATGGGATAATACCATTGAAAAATCCCAGACCGCTTTGGAGAAACTGACGGCTAAGGCTATGCGGGAATACAGAGAAGGAAAGACAACCGAAATGGGGTTTGATGAGTTGTGAAATCACATCTGACCAAAGATTTTCGGGATTGGAATTGAAAATTACAGAGGGTAAGTTTGGGCTCTTTTTTTCAGATGAGGAGCGGGAAAAAATGAAGTCTCATACTGAAGAATTTAAAACGCTCACAACATCTATAAAAAAATGAGGTGATAAAATGTATGCTTTTGAATTTAAAACAAAGATAAAAAATGGAATGATTGAAATTCCAGAAAAATTCAGAAAAAAATTAAAAAATAACGTGAAAGTTATTCTGTTGACAGAATACATAGCAGACACACAATCCGATGTAATCGAAGAACTTTTGGAATCACCTCTGAAACTCACCGATTTCAGACCCTGTAAAAGAGAAGAAATATATGAGCGAAGTTAAAAAAGATGATAAGGGCTGCTTCATAGATTCAAATATCTGGCTGTATGCGTTTATAGAAACTCCCGACAAATCACTCATTGCCAAATCACTTGTCAAAGAG
The DNA here is from genome assembly GCA_964534335.1 of uncultured Desulfobacterales bacterium. Lineage (GTDB taxonomy): Bacteria > Desulfobacterota > Desulfobacteria > Desulfobacterales > Desulfococcaceae > JAABRU01. The sequence continues at coordinate 17,396 of CAZHPS010000033.1, read as the reverse complement.
GCAAATATTACAATAAGCACACAGGTGATAAATGAAGTCTGTGTAAATCTTATTAAAAAAGCACTTTATCCCGAAGAAAAAACACGAAATCTGATAGAATCCTTTTACAATAAATATAACATTCTTGAAATAACCAGAGAAATTCTGCTTAAAGCATCTGACATACGCAACCATCACAAATTTTCCTTCTGGGACAGCCTCATTTTAGCGAGTGCTTTAGTTGGAGGCTGTGATATTCTGTATTCTGAAGATATGCAGACTGATTTTTTCATGGAAAATACAAGGATTATTAATCCGTTCAAATAATAAAAAAATATAACCAGTCAATCAACCGGACCGAGCTATCGCCCTGCCGGTTATTTCGTTGTTGTCGATGGCTCTTCGCTCCATCGACAACGGGCGGCGGATTTCATCCGCTGTCTGTTCGGTGCGAAGCGACTCACAACCAGCGGATGCAGCGGACTCAGCCGCCGAGTAAAAAAATAATGCTGTGGTGCGATAGCGAGCGGATAATGCCGCTCCGCCATCGCACCCTGCCATTTGGGATACAGGAAGATTGGAAGAATTATGAATATGACAGGCGCAGTAATAAAAAACAGTTATACGGAAATATTGCATTCATTCGGAAAAGATTTGCAGTCTGCCGTTGATACTGCTTTGCAAAAGTATCTGATTGATTTGATTACATCAAAAATAGCCGAACTCAGAAAGAAAGAACTGATATTTGAAGCAAAATACAAATGCGATTATAAATCATTTTCCGAGCGTATGGCAGAAGATGAGGAATTTGTCATTCATACAGAAAAAAATGTGAACAGGATGTGGGAAAGTGAACTGGCTGAATGGGAATTCTGTCATAAAGGAATTGATGATTGGACAAAAAATCTTCGGAATATTTTGCTGATGTCATAGCTTCAGCCTGTTCCGCTTTTGAGGTTGTTGAACATAATACCGATTTTACCCCTGAAAGAGCAATTTTACAGATACGGGGAAAATACGGTCTGCATCAGATCTTTATAACGGAGCTGATCGGAGACGGAATAAGAAAATACCGATATTATATTCTGAGGGGAAACCGTGTTGAGGCGGGTTTTGACAATGCTCCTGACCCGCGTGCAATCCGGCTCAGATACGGTAAAATAGGCAAAGAATATGCCTGAAGGCATGTACCGCATCTGCATCTCAATGATAAAACAGAAATACAGCTCACCGAAGAAATGACAGTTTCCGATTTTGTTCAATGGCTGGAAAAAAATATTACGAATGAAAAGACCTAACCTGTTAGTGCAGTGGACGGGGCGGATGAGCCGCCCCGCCACTGACTTTGTTGTTGCCGATGGCGATTCGCTCCATCGGCAACAGGCGAGGGGGGACTCAAGGTTTAAATGTTGAGCTTCGGGATATCAGCCCGTTAGTGCATATATAAAAGAACCAATAACTTGAAAGGAAATTTAAATGGCATTATCTGAAATTATACCTTCATCGGTAAAAATTGATAAACTACTCAGCAGAATTGAAGAAGGTGATATTAAAGTTCCTGCTTTTCAAAGAGGTTTTGTTTGGGAACAGGAAAAAGTTATAGAATTGCTTGATAGTATTTATAACGATTATCCAATTGGCAGTATTTTACTTTGGAATACACTGGAAAGATTAAAATCAACAAGAAATATTGGTGGCTTTTTATTACCTGATCGTCCACCAGTATATCCAGAAAATTATGTATTAGACGGTCAACAGCGATTAACGGCTATCTATGCATCATTCTGTAGAAATAGAGAAATTGCTCCATATGATAACAATCAATACAGCATTGATACAAAAATGTTTGATATATATTTTGATTTGAATGATAAAAATTTTTTATCTAAAACTGATTTAGATAAAGAACATATATATTTAAAAATAAATACATTATTTAATGTTGAAAAATTTTTTGAGGAATTGGAAAATATGGATAAACAATATCGGCAATTAGCACGTGAAGTTCAATCAAAATTTCAAAATTATGAAATCCCAATTGTTACTACCAACAAGCGTTCAAAAGAAGAAGTTGGGTATATATTTGAAAGAATAAACAATACAGGGACAAAACTTACGACACTTGATTTGATGGTTGCTTGGAGTTGGAGTGATGATTTCCATCTTAGAGAAGAAATTAAAGAATTATTAGATTTATTGGAAACAAAAGGATTTGAAGAAACGCCTGAAAAGATAATCTTACAATGTCTTTCAGCTATTGTTAATAAAACTACACATACAAAAGATATTCTTTCAATTGAGCCTTCATTTGTTCGTAATAATTTTAATTTATTAGAAGAAAGTTTACAGAAATCTATTGATTTTTTATCAACGGAATTAAACATTATTTCCAGAGATTTTCTTCCTCACTCTCATCAAATTGTCCCATTGACCTATTTTTTTTCAAAAGTAAATACACCAAGCAAACAACAATCTAAAATTATTAAACAATGGTTTTGGAAAACTTCTTTTTCCAAAAGATATGCGGGTGGAACTGATATAAAAATGAATGAAGACATATCTTTTTTTGATGAAGTTATAAGCAATAATTTTTCCAATATTAAAAAATATTCATACAATATTGATGAAATAGCTTTAATGAATCAAATATTTAGTAAAGGAAGTCCATATACAAGATCATTTTTGTTACTTATGGCTCACAAGAAACCGTATAATCTGGTTAATGGTAATAATATTGATTTAGGGCAGTCTCTTTCAAAATATAACCTAAAGGAATACCATCATATTTTTCCAAAATCTTTTCTTAAGAAAAGAAATATAGATACTAAAAGAATAAATTCAATCTGTAATTTCTGTTTTCTTCCTTCTGACTCAAATAAAAAAATTTCTTCAAAATCTCCATCTGATTATATAGTTAATTTAGTACCTGAAAATGAATTTACTAAAATATTAGAGTCTAATCTTATGCCGTTGAAAAAAGATATATATTTAAAAAACGAGTATGACAATTTTTTGGAACAACGTTCAAAAATTATAATTCAATATCTTGATAGCCAATTATCCTGAAAAAACAGTGACTAATAGGATTATCAAACATTTTAAAAACAGAAAAGGGGAAAAATATGTTGGGAACATACTAGGCTGTTTTAAAAAATAATCGGTTGGAATGGCTTGATGATTTTCCGGTTCCGGAATTTCAGGAGAGGGAGATGGAAGTGCTGATTACAGTTTTATAAGGAAAGAATCTTCAATCAGATTTAAAAAGGAAACGGGGAGAACGAATGACAAAATATCTTGAAAAAATTGGAAAAACAGGTGGCATAAAAGATATTTCAGATCCCTTGAATGGCAGAGTGAAATACGGAAAGACAGAAATGTTTATAACAAATCCCTTTGAACAGCCTGCTGAAAATCATTAAAAAAGCTATACAGTCAAACAAATATCTGCTATCATCCAGATTTGACAATTTTTGAAAATCTGTCAAATCTCAGAAAAGCTATACAGTCAAAAAAATATCTGCTATTATCCCCATGATCCCATGATTGTCCCAATTTTAAAGCAAACACAGATTTCACAGGAACAGCTATGTCCTATCTTGTCCTAGCAAGAAAATACAGACCCCAGACCTTCACTGATGTGGTGGAGCAGGAGCATGTCACCCGCACCCTGAGCAATGCCATTTCCTCAGGCCGGGTGGCCCATGCCATTCTCTTTTCCGGCCCCAGGGGAACCGGAAAAACCACCATTGCAAGAATTCTGGCAAAATCCATGAACTGCGAGCACGGCCCGACCCCCACGCCATGCAACAAATGCCGATCCTGCACGGAAATCACCTCAGGCAGCGCGGCTGATGTGTTTGAAATAGACGGCGCATCCAACAACGGCGTGGATCATATCCGGGATCTGCGGGAAAATATCCGCTATATGCCCGCGCACAGCCGTTACAAAATTTATATTATTGACGAAGTTCACATGCTCAGCACTGCGGCTTTCAATGCGCTTCTCAAAACGCTGGAAGAGCCGCCCGCGCATATTCTGTTCTTTTTTGCCACCACAGAACCGCATAAAATCCCAATCACCATACTTTCCCGGTGTCAGCGTCATGATTTGCGGCGCATTGATCTGGATGATATCTGCAATCATATGGAAAGCCTGTGCAAACGGGAAGGCATCAGCATCACAAAGGAAAGTCTGGGCATTATTGCACGGGAATCCGGCGGAAGTATGCGGGACGCGCTCAGTCTGCTGGATCAGGTTATGTCCGGCTCTCCCGAAGGCATCAGCCATGAACAGGTGCTGGATCTGCTGGGCGTGGTGGATCGCAAAATTCTGTTTGAGCTGTCCGCTGCCGTGATGCGCCAGGATTTGCCGGAAATTCTTGGCATTATAGAAGATATTTATGATCAGGGGCATAATATCAAGGAACTGTACGGCTCCCTTGCGGAACATTTCCGGAATCTGCTGGTTGTGCGCATGGGCAAAAAAGTGGATAAAATCGTGGATGTTCCTGCTCATGAAATCGCTCTCATGACCGAGCAGGTGAAAAATGTGTCAGAACTGTTTTTAAGTCAGATTCTGGACGCTTTGTGCAAAGAGGAAAGTGCAATCCGCTATTCCACACAGCCCAGGCTGGCGATGGAAATGGCTTTTATCCGGGTATTTCAGATACGTCCCGCGCTGCCCATTGAGATACTCATTGAAAAACTGGACAAACTGAGCAAAGGGGTGTATGACGGGCCTGCGGATTTCGGAAGACCCGAACCTGCGGTGGCAACTGCTGTGCGGGAATCTGTGTCTTACCGTGTTGCCTCTCCGAAACCCCAGGAAACAAAGCCCCGTGAATCAGAAAAGAGTATCCGGCCATCTCCTGTTCAGGAATCCCCGGCTCCTGCTGAATCCTCTTTTCCCAAAGCACAGGACGCAGGAGCAGAAAACCGTATGCAGTCAAGTCCGGTTCCGGCATCTCCTGTCCGTCCGGAAAAAACAGAGATGCCGCCTCCCGGAGACGCTGCTGATGAATCTGGCATCAAAGCAGTTTATCAGGCCGGGGATTCTTTGGAGAAAACATGGGGAAAACTCAGGGAAATCCTTGCAGCCAAGTCTCCGTCTCTGCGTTCCTGTCTGGGAAAATGCAGTATCAAAGGGATGACGCAGGATTCTTTGGAACTGGAAACAGAGGGCAATGGTTTCCATCAGAAACAGATAGAGAAAAATCTGGATGCAATCCGGAGCGTGTGTGAACAGTTTTTTGGCAGAAAAATGAATGTGTCTGTCTCTGCGGGTGCAGTACAGACAACAGCAAATAAACAGGAAGAAATCTCCCGTGCGCAGCGTGTCAGACAGGAGGCTGTCAACCATCCGCTGGTTGCGGCCGCTCTGGAAATCTTTGACGGCAGGCTCGTGGAGGTTAAAATTTTATAGGAGGTGTTTTATGATGAAAGGCGGTATGGGAAATATGATGAAGCAGGCCCAGAAACTGCAGTCCAAAATGCTCAAACTGCAGGAGGAACTGGGTGCTGAAACAGTGGAAACCAGCGCGGGCGGGGGCATGATCCGGGTGACAGCCAATGGCAAACAGCAGATCGTGTCCATTCAGATTGAAAAAGAAGTGGTTGACCCTGAAGATGTGGAAATGCTGCAGGATCTTCTGCTTGCGGCAGTCAATGATGCGCTGACCAAATCCCAGCAGATGGTTTCGGAAAAAATGAGCAGACTGGTTCCAGCGGGAATGAATATTCCGGGACTGATGTAAGAGGCTGAAAATGAGTCATTATCCGGCCTCTGTGCTGCATCTTGTCAAGGCATTCACCCGGCTGCCCGGTATTGGGGAAAAAACAGCGGAACGCCTGACTTTGCATCTGCTTCGCGCCCAGCCGCGTGAGGCAGAGGAACTGGCAGCAGCCATTTTGCATATGAAGGAAAAATCCCGGCTGTGTTCCGTGTGCTTTGCTCTCAGTGACACGGACATATGCCGGATTTGCAGCAATCCTGCACGGGATGCGTCATTGCTGTGCGTGGTGGGCGATGTGGATGAAATGGCCGCGATTGAAAAATCCGGAGCCTATTTCGGCAGATACCATATTCTTCACGGTCTGCTCTCGCCTATGGACGGCATCGGGCCTGATGACATCCGCATACGGGAACTGCTGCAAAGAATCCGTGAGGGAGAAGTCAAAGAGATTGTGCTTGCCACCGGAACCAATACCGAGGGAGAGGCCACAGCCGCGTATATTTCCTCGCGGCTCAACGGCCATCCGGTAAAAGTTACGCGCATTGCATCCGGCGTTCCTCTGGGCGGGGAACTCCGTTATGTGGATCAGGCAACTTTGAGAAAGGCAATGGAAACCAGGCATGTCATCTGATACAAAGGATAATTTGGACGGTTTTGCTATTTTTGACTGCAAACAGTGCGGCGAATGCTGCAAAGGATATGGCGGAACCTATGTGACACAGAAAGATATACAGGCCATTGCCGCGTATATCGGCACTGATCCTGCCCATTTCGTGGAAAAATACTGCCGCATGTCCGGTTCCAGACCCGTGCTGGCACAGGGAGAAAACGGATACTGCATTTTCTGGAAAGAAAAAATCTGCACCATTCACCCGGTCAAACCCCGCATGTGCAAAGCCTGGCCTTTTATTCAAAGTGTACTGACTGATGCTGGCAACTGGCGGGCTATGGCCGGTTCCTGTCCCGGAATGCGCACAGATGTGCCGGATGAAATGATTCTGGCCTGCGTTCGCAGGGAAATGGAAAAACAGGCGGGAAAATTATGATCGGCATACTGGATTCAGGAATCGGGGGGCTTACAGTGGCCCGGCATGTGACTGATTTGCTGCCGGAATATGACAGAATTTATTACGGTGACACTGCCCGCTGGCCGTATGACAATAAAAGTCTGCCTCTGATAAAAAAATATGCGCAGGAGGGAATTGCATTTCTCCGGGAGCATGGAGCAGAAATCATTTTGATTTCCTGCCACTGCATCTCAGCCGCGCTGGCCGGAGAGACATTCAGCATTCCGGTGCTGGATGTGATTTCTCCGGCCGCTGCCCTTGCAGTAAAGCAGTACCGAAAAGGACAAATTGGAGTTATCTGCCCCCGTGCTGTTGCAGAAAGCCGGGTATATGAACAGAAAATCCGGGACATCAGCCCTGATGCCAAAGTGTATACCGAAACAGCGCATCTTCTGCCGCATCTGGTGGAAGAGGGATGGTTCAGACGGCCTGAAACCAATATGATTGTCAAAAAATATCTGCATCCGCTCAAAGTCCGCCAAATTGATACCCTGATTATAGGAAGCGGCCATTATCCGGTATTCGGCAGCATAATTGCACAGAAAAGCGGAAAACGGGTAAAAGTGATTAATCCCTCAGGCGCACTTGCCGCAGAACTGAAAACCTTTCTTTCCGCGCATCCGGAACTGGATGAAAAACTGCCCAAAAACGGAAATTCACGGTTTTTGGTCTCTGATTTGACAGAATATGTGCAGAAAAGTGCGAAGCTGATTTTTGGCAGGAATATTTTTCCGGAGAGTGTGCAATGAGACAGAAATCGAAAAAAGAAAAATCATTCGGAGATTATCAGAAAGAAGGACATTTGTGGATAACCCTGTCCACAGGTGAATATTATCCGGATATACTGCCTCTTGCCTGTGAACTTTATAAACCGGTTCTGGTTATGTTCGGTCAGCTTCTTCGAGCCTCTCATTCTTCAACGGACTTGTTTGTCAATATAAGTGATACAACTCCCCAATGGATGCGCATTCAACTCTGCCGGGTTTTCCGCAAATATGTCAGTCCTGATATACCTGTGGAAATGCTGAAAAAGAAAAGTGCAGCATCCCAAATCTGCAAACAGTTCGGAAAGGGATTCAGACCCATTGCAGAAGTGCAGAAAAAATTTGCATCCCGTCCTTTGCCTGATGAGGCTTTGTGCGCACTTCTTTGGGAATACAAAGACAGAGGCAAAAAAGGCTATGATCTTACAGAACGGCTGTTTGCAATCATGAAAGAACAGTTTCCCGAACTGCGTTTAAGCGGGCCGGAACGTGCAGGAAAAGACATTCTCATGGGTGAAATTTTTGCGGATTATCCAAAACCTGACAGACCGGTTGATTTTATCATTTATGAAGAAAAAAAGCCTCTGGCTGTCGGACTTGCCCGTTATGATTCTGACCGGGGAGGTTCTCAGGAAGATGACAGAACCGGACAATACCGGGATTGTGCCAATGAAATTCTGACTTACGCTCAGGAACACGGCCTAAACATCAAAATCATTTTTCTCAATGACGGGCCGGGGCTGCTGCTGGGCTCCATGTGGAATGATTACGCATATATTGAAAATATAGGGAAAGACAGGATAAAAGTCGTCACTCTGCGTATGATTCCGGAACGTATCACTTTGGAATGGCTCAAAAACTGATTATGGCAACCGGGATTCCGAAAAAATCACGATCTTCTTTGAACTGCGGAATGGAACTGTCATACGAGGGCAAAGTTCCTGAATCCGTTGTACTGGAATCACTGCCTGCGGATATTTTCATCCGGAACATGGAATTATATCCCAACAGATTGTATTATGGTGACAATCTGAATGTGCTGAAACATCTGCTCCGGGATAAATCTGTATGCAGACAGGTACGTCTGGTTTACATTGATCCCCCTTTCTCCACACAAAGCACATTTCTTTCACGAAAACAGAAATATGCCTATGAAGATACTCTTGCAGGCCCTGAATTTATAGAATTTCTTCGTAAAAGACTTATTCTTCTCCGGGAACTTCTGGCAGATGACGGTTCCATTTATCTGCATCTTGATGAAAAAATGGTTTTTCATATGAAAATTGTGATGGATGAGATATTTGGTGAAAACAATTACCGAAACTGCATCACGCGCAAAAAATGCAATCCCAAAAATTATACCCGCAAAACCTATGGAAATATTTCGGATTATATTCTGTTTTATACCAAAACCTCCGAATATGTCTGGAACCGGCCTGTTGAACCCTGGACAGAGGATCGTGCAAAAGAATATCAGTATATTGAAACTGAAACCGGAAGGCGTTTTATGAAAGTACCGATTCATGCTCCGGGTATCAGAAATGGCGAGACAGGAAAACCCTGGCGCGGCATGATGCCGCCTCCGGGAAAACACTGGCAGTATCCTCCGGCAAAACTGGACGAGATGGATGCACGGGGTGAAATATACTGGTCTGCAAACGGCAACCCCAGAAGAAAGATATATCTTGATCAAAATGAAGGCATTGGTGTTCAGGATATCTGGCTGGATTTCAAAGATGCCCATAATCAGAACATCTGCATAACCGGTTATCCCACGGAAAAAAATCCTGCCATGCTGCAACTGATTATAGAAGCATCTTCAAATCCCAATGATCTGGTGCTTGACTGTTTTTCAGGATCAGGAACCACACTGGCGGCTGCTTCCTGTCTGGGCCGCAGGTGGATTGGCGTAGACAACAGTCCGGAAGCCATAAAAACAATCTTTGAACGGTTTGAAAAAGGCATAAAACCAATGGGGGATTTTGTTGAAAAAAAATCTGCCGAACAGAATAAGCAGTATGTGCTTAACCAGCCTGCTTTATTCAATTCTTCCGGAACCGCAGTCAAAAAAGACGGAAAATTGAATCATCACATCCCAGTGACAGATTTTGCTTTCCTGTCAGATACAGATAACCTGCCGGATGGAGAACCTTTTGTCAGAATCCGGCTCCAAAATCTGAAAAAACAGAAATAATCCATGAAAACCGCTTTTCACCGGAGATAAATTATGACACAGCCATCAGATATTTTTGAAAAACATTGTCAGGATTACTGCCATCAGATGGCAAAAATCGATTTTGAGGCAGTTAAAAACACACTTGGAATTGAGCAGGACGGAGAAAAAATGTTTATTCCTTTTTTCAGCACGCGGTATGCGGTTTCAAATGCCGGAATTGCGGATATGTCAGGAAATAAAACGGATTATGCGGCTTTTGTCATCCTTGCCAAATATATCCTTTTATGTCCTGATCAGCCATATCTGAATCCGGAATGGGTTTCCTTCAGGGATTTCAGAAGAACCTCGCATTTTACCAATGTGAATTTCTTTTCCAGTGACACCGAAAGAGCCATGGAAAAGCATTTTTCCGGCAGACTGAACAAACTGGAAAAAGCATGTGAAAAAATGGGAGGCATTCCGCACAGGATGGAAACAGCATATGATTTGTCCATGCAGTTTCAGGCACTTCCACGTGTTTCGCTTCTGCTGCTTTTCAATGACGGAGATGAGGAGTTTCCAGCCAAAGGCACTGTTCTTTTTCAGAAACAGGCAGAATATTATCTTGACCCTGAATCTCTGGCCATGAGCAGTGCGTTTCTTGTCAAAAGTCTGAATGTGATGAGTCCATTATGATCAGACTGCAAACAAACTGAGATTGCCATGAAAATGCAAAAAAATCGAACAAAGCTGATATTTAATTCTTTCTGACAGTCAAAAATTCACAACTGAAAATCAGGAAAAACATAACATGTCAAAAAAAACAGAAAATTTTTCGCTTCTGGATCAGGGATCAGTGTTTGAGGGAACCCTGTCTTTTACCGGAAAGGCTGTCATCAAAGGAACAGTCAAAGGGATTCTCAAGGGGGAATTCATCACCATTGGCGAAGATGGAAATGTGGAAGCTGAAACCAGTGCTGACACGCTGATCATCGGAGGCCGCTTTACAGGAAAAGCTGATGTCAAAGGACAGTTGAGCATTCTCTCCAAAGGAAACTGCGAGGGCGAAATCCGGTGCGGAGATCTGGTCATTGAGCCGGGCGGAATTATGAATGCACGGGTGACAAACTTTTCCAGGACAGAGAGCAGCCCGTCTGTCCAACTGCCCGCACAGGAAGCAAAGAAAAAGAAAGCAGAAATCAGGGAACCCTAAATTAAAACCTGCGATTATACCAATTCTCCATTGATTCTATACAACAGAATCATATTTTTATGTCTGATTACAATCTGTTGCTTTTTTCAAAAGCACATTTTCAACGGTGATGCGGTATTATATTCGATTATATTGATTCGATTTCAAATGTTTTTTTCATGCAGTTTGTATAAAAACACAATAAGGAGGATTCCTTTTCATGGCAGTTATTACCAAATATGTGGTGGTCAGAAACGGTGTGGAACTTGAGCGGGTGTTTGATGTCAGAAAAGAAGCCGAGGCATATGACAATATGCTGGATGCGGCAGAGAATCTGGCAAAACTGATCCGGGAAAGCAAAATTTTCAGTGAGGAAAAAATCATTGGGGATATTTCTGTTTTCCTGGCGCAGAATGCAGGTGAAGTGACAAAAATTCTCAAAGGCGTCAAACCGTTTTCATCCTCTGCTGAAAGCAGTGCGGATGATAAAGGTGCGGAAAACATCCCGGAAGACAGCAGTGCGGAAACCGGCTTGGAAGACAAACCTGCGGAAAACAAGGCAGAAGAGGATAATCCCTCTTCCGGAAAAAAGAAATCTCCGAAAAGCAGATCGGAGAGACAGTAAGTGCGCATGACCCGGAGCATTTCAAAAAAAGAGGCTGACGCGTATGACAGAATGCTGGATGCAGCCGCTGTTCTTGCCGAATTCATGGAATCATCGGGAATTGACATGGATGATTACAGACGGGAGGAACTGAGCATTTTTCTGGCAAAAAATGCCCATACCGTAAGAGAAATTCTGAAAAAGTGCAACAGTGCTTTGTCAGCATTGAATCTGTGAGTGCAGAATCTGCTCTCTTTGCGCCTTGTCTGCGGTTAAAACACGCAAAATCAAAACTGACAAAGCAGCATATCCTGCAAATGTCGAATCGGTATAAACAGGCAAACAAAATTTTTCGTATATTCAGAAAAACCGGATTTTTCCAAAAAATCCGGTTTTTCTGAAAATTTTATGCCCGAAAATTTATGCAGCCTTACTTACAGTCTGAAAACCTGAAAACTGACTTCTGGAATAATGAGAGCAAAAACCACCCGTGCTGCAAAAGAGACACCGCTCCATAAACTTCCGCCCCAGAACATTGAGGCTGAGGAATCCCTGTTAAGCGCGGTCATTCTGGACAACACCACACTTCTTGAAGTGCTGGAAATTCTTGCTCCGCATGATTTTTATTCGCTTTCCCACCAGAAGATATTCCAGTCGATCACAGATCTGTTTTCCCGGAGTCATCCGATTGACCTGATAACCCTTTCCAATATTATGGGTGAAAAAGGGGAACTTGACAGCATCAGCGGCGCGGGGTATCAGGGTGTCACCTATCTGTCCTGGCTCACGGATTCTGCACCTCTTGCGGTCAATGCTGCCCATTATGCCAGAATTGTTCATGAAAAGGCATGTCTGAGACGCCTGATTGAAAAAGCATCTGAAATTGTGCGGCGCTGTTATGAGGATCAGGGCGATGTGGATGATGTGATCAATTTTGCGGAAAGTGCTGTTTTTGAAATATCTGAAAACAAAATCAAACCATCTTTCCACCGGCTCAGCCAGCTTATAGAGAACAATATTGACACCCTGGAGGAGCGTCAGGGAAACAAAACACTGATTACCGGGGTTGCCACAGGTTTTACCCAATTGGATCGGCTTACTTCCGGATTTCAGCCTTCGGATCTGATTATTCTCGCGGCCCGGCCTTCCATGGGAAAAACAGCTTTGGCACTCAATATTGCCCGGAATGCGGCAGTGGATTCACAGGTGCCGGTCGGTCTTTTTTCCCTGGAAATGTCCAAGGAGCAACTGTCCATGCGTATGCTCTGCGCTGAGGCCCGTGTGGATTCCTCCCGGCTGCGCAGCGGTTTTTTCAGCCGGGAAGACTGGGATGCCATCACAGATTCCGCTGGTGTTCTGTCTGAGGCTCCCATTTTTATTGATGATTCTGCGGATATATCGGCCATTGAAATCCGTGCCAAATCCCGCAGACTCAAGATGGAAAAAGGGCTGGGACTGGTTATTATTGACTATCTGCAGCTTATGAAAGGCCGTCTGTCCGCTGAACGCCGGGATCTGGAAATTTCCGAAATATCCCGTTCCCTCAAGGCTCTGGCAAAGGAACTCAATGTGCCGGTCATTGCGCTTTCCCAGTTGAACCGGAAAGTGGAAGAACGCGCTGACAAACGTCCTATGCTCTCTGACCTGAGAGAATCAGGCAGTATTGAGCAGGATGCGGATGTGGTTGCCTTTATTTACAGGGATGAAGTGTATAACAAGGATGAAAACAACCCCAGCAGGGGCAAAGCCGAGGTAATCATCGGCAAACAGCGCAACGGCCCCATTGGAACAGCCCAGCTTGTTTTTCTCAATACCTATACCCGGTTTGAAAATCCGGCACCGGACGGCATGAGGGAGTACCCTGAAGCATGAAAAATATCAGCGGAAACACCACAGGACTTAAAGCAGACCAGATACGCAGACTGGAAAATCTTTACCGGCGACGCATACCGGGTGAATATGTCATCACCCCGGAGCTGGCGCGCGATATTGTTCATCTTTCCTTTGAGATGGGCAGACAGGTGGGAATTCTGATTAACCGCTCCGGCAAAATTGTATCTGTGATCGCGGGAGATGCACAGAAAATTGTGATTCCGGATCTGCCGGATTTTCGCACCCTTCCGGGACGGCTTAAGGGACTGCGCTGCATCCATACGCATCTGAAAAATGAGCCTCTGACCCAGGATGATCTCACAGATCTTTCCCTGCTGCGTCTGGACATGATGGCAGCCATGACCATGACAGACAATGGAGGACTCCGTGAGGTTCATGCCGCGCATATTCTTCCGCGCGGAACTGCGGAAAATCCCTGCCGGATTCTTCCGCCTCTGGGCCCGGATCATCTGGATATGGGATGTATGGCAGCAGTTCAGGCTTTGGAAGATGAACTGGCCGGAATGCAGGCCCTGTACAAGGGAGATCCGGGACAGGAACGGGCCATTCTGGTCAGTGTCAGCACTGCCCCGCGTCAGGTGGCTGAGGATTCTCTGGCTGAACTCAGGGAACTGGCCGTATCCGGGGGCATTCATGTGGCTGATACGGTACTACAGAGGCAGAAACCGGATTCCCGTTTTCTCATGGGCAGCGGCAAACTGCAGGAACTCAATCTCATGGCCCTGCGCGGGGGAATTACTCTGCTGATTTTTGATCAGGAACTCAATCCATCCCAGATCCGCTCTCTTACGGATCAGGTGGAAATCAAGGTCATTGACCGATCCCAGCTCATTCTTGATATTTTTGCACAGCGCGCGCAGACCCGTGAGGGAAAACTGCAGGTGGAACTGGCACAGTTGAAATATCTGCTTCCCCGGCTGGTGACAAAAAACACGGCCATGTCCCGTCTGACCGGCGGCATTGGCGGACGCGGGCCGGGAGAAACCAAGCTGGAAATCAACCGACGCAGGGTGCGGGAACGCATCAAACGGCTGGAAAAATCTTTGGATGATGTTGTGAAACAGCGCAGGCAGCAGAAAGCCAGGCGGAACAAAAAGGCTCTGCCGGTCATTTCCATTATCGGATACACCAATGCCGGAAAATCCACTTTGCTCAACACCCTGACCCAAAGCAGTGTTCTCGCGGAAAACCGACTGTTTGCGACTCTGGACCCGGCCAGCAGAAGGCTGCGCTTTCCCAGGGAAACAGAGGTTATTATCACAGATACAGTGGGGTTTATCCGGGATCTGCCCAAAGATCTGATGGTGGCATTCCGGGCAACTTTGGAAGAGCTGAACAGTGCGGATCTGCTTCTTCATGTGGTGGACATAAGCAATCCCCGCCACGAAGAACAGATCGCCTCAGTCGAGCGCATCCTTTCTGAGCTTGAACTTGAACACATACGGATGATCCGGGTGCTGAACAAAAAAGATCTGGTGGAACCCGAAGAATTGGCAGTGCTGGAAAAAATGCTTGACGGCATAGCTGTATCAGCCGGTGACCGTGCCACCCTGGTGCCCCTTATTGACAGGATGGAAGCAGAAACACTGGAAATATGCGGACTTGCAGAATCAGGCTTCTGGACAGGGGCAGAAAAATTTTCTGACACATTTACAGAAACAGAACCGGAAAACAGATAATGCCAAAAGACAATGTGAAACCTTTTGGTTGACATTCTCAGGAAAATATATAAATTGTGATTCTATGGATATTGAATACATCAGACGGATTGGCATTGCTGCGGCATACAAAGGCGGCAGTGTGCTGCGGCATTTTCTGGGAAACATATCCCGGATTGACAAAAAAGGGGCCATTGATCTGGTGACCGAAGCTGACACCGGATCTGAAAAGGTGATTATCGAAACCATACGGGAACGCTTTCCGGATCACAGTTTTCTGGCAGAAGAGAGCGGTCAGATACTGGGGAACCCGGATTGCAGATGGATTATTGATCCTTTGGACGGCACGAGCAATTTTGCACATGGACTGCCCCAGTTTGCGGTTTCCATTGCTTTTGCCTTTAACGGCGAGATTGTCGCGGGTGCTGTGCTGAATCCGGTTAGCGGAGAACTTTTTTCCGCAGCAAAGGATCGCGGCGCACAGCTTAATGCAAGGCCCATAAGGGTTTCAGACACAAAAAATGTTTCGGAAAGCCTGCTGGTGACAGGTTTTCCCTATAATTTTAAGGAAATCTCCGATACCCTGATGGCCCGTTTTGCAAAATGCCTGCATGCGGCCCAGGGAATCAGAAGACTGGGTTCGGCCGCGCTGGATCTGTGTTTTGTGGCCTGCGGCCGCTTTGACGGATTCTGGGAGCAGAATCTCAAACCCTGGGATACGGCTGCCGGTATGCTGATTGCAAAAGAGGCCGGGGCAGAAGTTACAGACTTTTCCTCACAGCCATTTTCCATTGATCACAGGGAAATCCTGGCAAGCAACGGCAGGATTCACAAAGAAATGCTCACCCTTCTGGAATACAAGGAGTAATACATGCACATGCAGGATACAGAAGATATTGTCGGATTTGAGGATTATTCAGGATGTTTCGGCGATTACAACCCGGAAGACCTGATATGCAGAAAATTCTGTGCGCTGAACATTCGCTGCATCATCGAACGCGATCAGATTGACATGATGGAAATGATGGAGGAATTTCCTGTTTCAGAAAACGTGTTTATGACAGTTCAGTGATTTCCCCCCGCGTCCTGCCCGGATTTCCCTCTTTTATTCCCCTCTATTTTCTCACAAAGATAATCCAACTGGGTTTTGAGTGTCCGATCTGTTTTCACAGCGTTTTCTGTTACCGCAACAGAATGTATGATAGTGGCATGATAACGGTTGAAACTTCTGCCAATGGCCTGCAGGGACTGATCTGTATATTTCCGGGCCAGATAAATAGCCATCTGCCGGGGCAGCACCACGTTTTTCTTCCGTGATTTGGAAACCAGTTCTGTGACCGGGATATTGTAGTGTTCGCTCACAATGGTTTTGATCAGCTCTATGGTGACTGCTTTGGTCTGTGTCCCCATGTTTTTTACAATGCTTTCAGCCAGACGCATATCCACTGCCGCACCTGTCAGGGATGCTTTGGCTGTCAGACAGATCAGACCGCTTTCCAGCTGCCTGACATTTTCCGACAGTTCTCCGGCCAGATATTCGGCAACAGCACGGGGAATATGGCACGCGCTTCCTGCCATCTTTTTTTCCAGTATTTTGATCCGGGTACGGTAATCCGGGGCTTCAATGCCGGAAATTATGCCGCCGGAAAGACGGGAACGGAGCTGTTCACTGATTTTCGGTATGTCAGAAGGCAGATAGCAGCTTGTGAAAATGATTTTTTTCTGCGCGTTCAGAAGATAATCCAGCGCAAGGGCCAGCTCGGTCTGGGTTCTTTCCTTTCCTGTGAGAAAATGGACATCCTCCAGAAGAAGCACATCACAGTAACGCCTGTATTTTTCCTTGAACTGCTCAATGGTATTGTTCCGGAACGCATGAACCATTTCATTGGTGAAATCCTCGGCAGTGACATAAAACACTGTTTCTTTGGGAAAATGGTTAATGATATGGTGTCCGATGGCCTGGGACAGATGACTTTTTCCCATACCGGCCTGGGACAGCAGAAAAAGCGGATTCCGGGTTTTGTCTTTCCGGGAAGCCAGGTCCAGAGCGGCGGAATAGGCAAAATCATTGTTTTTTCCCACAACAAACTGATCAAAGGTAAAGTCTTTGCGCAGAAGATGTCCGCTGGACTGGTAGGCATTCATCTGGGGCAGGGCCATCTGGGGAGGGCTGGCTGTTTTTTCAGATCTGGGCTTTCTTTTTTTGACGGTCTCAGCCTTTTCTCTGACCCGGACTGTCAGAGTACAGTTGTTTCCTGTGGCAGTTCTGAGTTCGGATTCAATAAGGGATGCATAATTTTCCAGAATCCGTTTTCTGAAAAAATGGTTGGGACAGGCTATGACAAACGCGTC
>CAZHPS010000032.1:0-25481 GCA_964534335.1 uncultured Desulfobacterales bacterium | reverse complement strand
TCATTTTGCCCGGTTGTCAACTCATATTATACAAATCCGCTTTCAAAACATGAGCTGCCAAATGTGTGCAAAAAACCGCTCCGCTTAATTTTTGCACTCCTCCGGATTTGCATTCCGCATTGTATAAAACCAATCGCAAACCGGTATGATACAAATCCGCTTTCAAAACATGATCTCCAAAATGCTGTTTTTTTTGTGCTTTTCGTGTTTTTCGTGGTTTAAAAACACAGGCATTCCCCGAACTTTGAAAGCGATTTGGTATTACGCCGCCTTTCAAACATTCGGGCGAAAGCAGGAATCCGGTATTTTCAGCATATTCCGGATACCGGCTTTCGCCATTATGACTGTGGTGCTTAACATGAGATCCCACTCAGCGGAACCCATATCCGCTTTGATGATCAGAAATGCTGGGACAGAATATACTCATTGCTTTCCGGATCCCGTTTCACCTGAAAATTAAGTTTTTTCCCAAGTTTCAGCATATGGGTGTTTTCCGGCAGCACAATTCCCCATACTTCCGTAATGCCCTGTTCTTTGGCAATATCCAGACATTTTCCCAGCAGTGCCGCGCCGATTCCCCGGCCATGCAGGGCATCGCTGACCAGTACGGCAAACTCTGCTTTGCGGGGATCTGCTTCCCGGATGATCCTTGCAGCTCCCAGCATTTCCTCTTTGTCAGTTCCCTCATTGCGAATCGCAACCAGCGCGATCTGACGGTCATAATCCACCTGCGTATAGTGATCCAGCATTTCAGGAGTCACGTCTCTCACCTGTGAGAAAAAGCGGAAATACACACTCCGGGGGGAAAGGGTTTTGAACAGATTCCGGAACAGAGCAGCATCTTCGGGCCGGATGGGCCGGATAAACAGATCAGTTCCGTCTGCTGCTGTCACATTTGTTTCATAGCGGCTGGGATAGGGACTGATAACCAGATGCATGGGAGAAGGCACATCAGAGGGTTTGAGCAGAACCCGTGCATCCAGAGCCAAAGCTTTGGTTCCGTTGGCAATAAGCGGATTGATATCCAGTTCCTCAATTTCGGCAAAATCCGTAACCAGTTGGGACAGGCGCACCAGAATTTCCTCAAGCAGGGTCAGATTGACCGGAGGCCGGTTCCGGTATCCTTTGAGCAGCCGGAATATCTTTGTCTCCTCCATCAGTCTCCGTGCCAGCAGTCTGTTCAGGGGCGGCAGCGCAATGCCCCGATCCTGAAAGATTTCTGTCATAATTCCGCCCATGCCGAAAAGAATGACCGGTCCGAAATCCGGGTCTTTTTTCGCGCCCACAATCAGTTCGTATCCGTCAGGGGGAATCATTGCCTGAATTGTCACCCCGTCAATTTCCGCTTCCGGACTGTATTTTCTGGCCTTTTCCGTGACCGTGTGAAACGCGTCATACACCTCTGTTTCTGTACGCAGATTCAGGGCAATTCCCCCTGCCTCGGTTTTGTGTGTAATCTGGCGGGAATTGATTTTCAGAACAACGGGAAATCCAATCTGATGGGCCATCTTCCATGCATCGTCCGCGGTAGCCGCATGAAATGTGGGATTGACCGGAATGCCGTATGCGGAAAGCAGATTCTTGGCTTCGGTTTCTGTGAGAAGTCCAGGGCTGTGTTTCAGACCGGCTTTGATGATTTCTGCTGCCCTTTCCCTGTGATAGATCTGCTTCCGGGGAAGACGCGATGGAATTTCCCGCAGCATTTCAATATTCCGGGAATACCGCCATATGTCCATGAACGCGCGCACAGCCCTCTCCGGTGTGTTCAGGGTGGGAATGCCAGCGTGATTAAAGATTTCCTTTCCTTTTTCCATATCTGCCCCTCCGATCCAGGCTGTAATGACCGGGAAGGGTTTTTTCTGCAGAATGTCTGTCAGGGCAGAGGCTATAGCGGCAGGATCACTCAATGCCTGGGGCGCAAGCATCAGCAGCAGTCCTTCGGTTTCCGGAGCGTTCGCACAGATTTCCACGGTTTTGCGGTAGCGATCCGGCCCTGCGTCTCCGATAATATCCACCGGATTGGTATGGCTCCAGTGCGGAGGCAGAACCTCATTGAGTTTCTGTATGGTTTCAGGACTGAGCCGGGCCGGTTCCGCTCCATAATCTGAAAGCGCATCCGCTGCCATCACACCCGGCCCGCCTGCATTGGTGACAATCACCAGCCCGGGGCCTCTGGCTTTGGGCTGCTTGGCAAGGAATTCAGAGCAGTCAAACAGTTCCTCAAAGGTTTTGACCCGAATGATTCCGGCCCGTTTGAACGCGGCATCATACACGGCATCCTCTCCGGTCATGGCTCCGGTATGGGACGCGGCAGCCTTTGCTCCGGCCTGGGAACGTCCGGCCTTGAACACAATAATGGGCTTCACGCGGGACACTGCCCGTGCCGCACTCATAAAACTTCGGAAACGGCTGAGATTTTCCACATACATCACAATGCTTTTGACAGTATAATCCCTGCCCAGATAATCAATCACATCCCCGAAATCCACATCTGCCATTGACCCCAGACTGATCAGATGACTGAACCCGATCTTTTCATTCACGGCCATATCCAGCACGGACGTGAAAATGGCTCCGCTCTGGGTGATAAAGGCCATTCCTCCGGCCATGGGCGTGTGACTGGCAAAACTCGCGTTCAAACCGGATTTGGTGCAGGCAATTCCCAGACAGTTGGGGCCGATGATCCGTATGTCCGAACCTTTGGCTGCCTCCAGAATTCTTTTCTCGGTTTCCCTGCCGTTTTCACCGGTTTCCTTGCCACCTGCGGAAACAATGACCACTCCGCCTGCGTTCAGGCCAGCGCATTCCCGTACAATATCCGGAGCCATGTCAATGGCAGTGACAATCACGCACAGATCAATCTCTTTGCCGATGGCGGCAACAGAGGGAAAGGAAGGTCGGTCAAAAAGGGTTTTGTACTGGGGATTCACAGGATAAATCTCCCCTGCATATCCGCCCCGGATCAGGTTTTTCATAATGGCATACCCGATGCGCCCCTCTTTTTCACTTGCGCCCGCAACTGCCACTGATTTTGGATGAAATATTCTTTGCAAACTCTGAATGCTCATGATATGCCTCCTCTGAAAAACAGGTTCAGATCTGTCAGTGTTTTTCAGAAATTTCTGAAAATCTGAATAAGTGTTTTTGTGTTTGCCCTTTTCTGCTGCTTAAAAGGTACGGATTAACGGTTTTCCCCAAAGAATACAAGTGCAAAGTGCATACCATAAAAAAACAGAAACGGAATATGTGATTAACATTTTGAATTATATTTATATTTTTTAATATAAACAATACAGGGGGAAAAAAGTTCCGTCCGGGATTTGTGTCAGAAATTTTTACAGTATGAAAAAAAATACATTATTTGGGACAGTGCTTTGTCAGAATTGAATCTGTTAGTGAAATTTGCAGTTAAAACTCACAAAATCAAACCTGAAGTGACACAGGCATTTGTTTTACAGATTCTGGTAGTGGGACTCTTCATGCTGATAATCCCGAATTATAATGATCACCAAAACTTCGGATGCGGATTCTGTGAAGATCCCGTCACGGCTGAAAGAAAGTGTTTTTCTGACCGGATTCGGGCATCTCTGACGCAGTGTGCAGCTGAAACGTTCAGTGTGCGGAGTCTCCCCGCTTCCCTTTCCTGATGCCCGGTGACGTTTTGGGGGAAGAACAGCGGCATAACTTTCCCGCAGATCCGTGCAGCAGACAGCACGTTTACGGTAATCAGCAGGAAGTGATTCCCATAAATTCCGGCATGTTTCAGCGGAATGATCTCCGAATGCGACTCCGGCAATACGCCGCGTCTGACGTTCCGGTGCCAGCCAAATCCAAATCTGATCCGATTTTTTTCCGGCGTAAAACCATATTTCATCCATCTCCAAAACCGGGCGTTCTTTTGAGACAGGAACCGTTTCGGAGATCGGGAGGATCACTTTTTTTTTAAATTTTTCCTGATTGCTGTAAGGCTCATCCGGATCGTCCGTGCAGGCGCACGCTGTGAGAGTCTTTCCGTCTGAAGATTTTCAGCGGTTTTCAGACGGAATTCCCGTTCCGCTGATTTAATATCCAAAGTACTGCAAAACCTTCAGTTTCCGCAGTGAATTTTCTGACGTCCAGCCGGTGTCCTTCCATTTTTGCGGATATTTTCACTGCCGCGGCGGCATTCTGCTGCAGTCATTTTTCTGCTCCTTCGGGAATGGCATGCTGAGAAAAAACGGGAGCAGTACAGCATAATTTTATCAGCATGAAAAGTCCCACTACCATATTTTGCATGCAGTGACCTGAAAATGGCTCCCGTCAGATTCTGATCGCGTACAGACTCCGGCGGAAACCTGAAATATTTCAGAAACATATAAAAATGCACTCCGGTTTTGAACACGCGGCCGCAGAACATTTTTCATCAGTGACTTCCCATGTTTACCTTGTATACACGGCGTCCATACTGCTGCACAGCGGGCTGCCGGGAACCGTTGATGACAGTGATTCCGTCACTGAAAAGCAGGCAGAAGTGAAACAGATCCTGAAAAACAGGGAAACCGCCTGTGTTATCCATGAATTGACAGAGAGCGGAGGTGCGGACAGATTAAAAAATGAATTAAAAACGGCTCTTACAGTTCAGAGATTATGCAAACCTTTGGCAGACGCAGGTTTGCAGGTTTTTAATTAAATTTCGGGAAACCTTTAAGTCAATCCCGTATCAATCCGGTCTCTGATTTGGAGCGGTTTTGGAATCATCCAAACCGGTTTCAGTGACCAGTCTCAATCCCGTATCAATCCGGTCTCTGATTTGAAGAATTTGAACAACAGAGTTGTTTGTTACGGCTCAATAATGTCTCAATCCCGTATCAATCCGGTCTCTGATTTGAAGTATTTGATGGGGTTGGGTTTTGGCGTTGGAACAGCACGTCTCAATCCCGTATCAATCCGGTCTCTGATTTGAAGCGCACCGAACGAAATCGTGCGGATAAACTGTCAGATTGTCTCAATCCCGTATCAATCCGGTCTCTGATTTGAAGGGCTGGAGGCCGGACGAAGGAGATAAATATTGGTACCTTGTCTCAATCCCGTATCAATCCGGTCTCTGATTTGGAGATTTCACCTACAGGACTTTCACCCCCTCCGGTGCGACTGTCTCAATCCCGTATCAATCCGGTCTCTGATTTGGAGTAAAAAAGAATCCCAACGGGTAACTCAAACGGGCATGTCTCAATCCCGTATCAATCCGGTCTCTGATTTGAAGGGTCGCGACCGGAAGCGTTGCCGGTTCGGTGACCTGTCTCAATCCCGTATCAATCCGGTCTCTGATTTGAAGCCGAGGCAAAAACCAACATGGAAATGGCTGACTTCCTGTCTCAATCCCGTATCAATCCGGTCTCTGATTTGAAGTATTTGATGGGGTTGGGTTTTGGCGTTGGAACAGCACGTCTCAATCCCGTATCAATCCGGTCTCTGATTTGAAGCGCACCGAACGAAATCGTGCGGATAAACTGTCAGATTGTCTCAATCCCGTATCAATCCGGTCTCTGATTTGAAGGGGTGACGGAGTCACCCAATATGTATGGACAGGATCAAGTCTCAATCCCGTATCAATCCGGTCTCTGATTTGAAGAAATCAAGGCTATGAAGTTAATAGCAATGTCAAATTGTCTCAATCCCGTATCAATCCGGTCTCTGATTTGAAGATCTGGTAGAGGATGATGCAGGCGATGGAACCGGCTGTCTCAATCCCGTATCAATCCGGTCTCTGATTTGAAGCGCAGGCCAGGCAGGGCAAATGCGTAGTTAGCGGAAAATGTCTCAATCCCGTATCAATCCGGTCTCTGATTTGAAGGGGTGACGGAGTCACCCAATATGTATGGACAGGATCAAGTCTCAATCCCGTATCAATCCGGTCTCTGATTTGAAGAAATCAAGGCTATGAAGTTAATAGCAATGTCAAATTGTCTCAATCCCGTATCAATCCGGTCTCTGATTTGAAGATCTGGTAGAGGATGATGCAGGCGATGGAACCGGCTGTCTCAATCCCGTATCAATCCGGTCTCTGATTTGAAGTCCCAGATAGTCCGAAGGCGCCCCTACCCATATTAGCGTCTCAATCCCGTATCAATCCGGTCTCTGATTTGAAGAGGCGCCCAGCGGACCATTAAAACAGTCCGAAAAGAATGTCTCAATCCCGTATCAATCCGGTCTCTGATTTGAAGCCAACCTGAAAGTATTGGGGATATTTACTGGAGGTTGTCTCAATCCCGTATCAATCCGGTCTCTGATTTGAAGTGATACGGTGTATCGTGACAATACACCAGATCTCAGAAGTCTCAATCCCGTATCAATCCGGTCTCTGATTTGAAGGCCAGAAAAAAAAGGGCTTTGGACACAATTGCAAAAAATGTCTCAATCCCGTATCAATCCGGTCTCTGATTTGAAGGCAGTTGGCAAAGGTTCAGACACTTTTAAATGAAAAAGTCTCAATCCCGTATCAATCCGGTCTCTGATTTGAAGGCATTCGTTGATTGGGCGATCTCAATCGCCCCAACTTGTCTCAATCCCGTATCAATCCGGTCTCTGATTTGAAGACCCTGACAGTAAAGTCGGGGGAAAAGTTCTGCTGGGATGTCTCAATCCCGTATCAATCCGGTCTCTGATTTGAAGATCTGAAACCGGTGACGGACTGGTTGGACGAAATTGCTGTCTCAATCCCGTATCAATCCGGTCTCTGATTTGAAGTTGTATTTATAATTTGAATCATAGGGAACGTGAGTGTCTCAATCCCGTATCAATCCGGTCTCTGATTTGAAGAAATCCGAAAGCCTTCCTTGCCAAGAAAAAAGAAGTCTTGTCTCAATCCCGTATCAATCCGGTCTCTGATTTGAAGATATAGATGAAACATTTGATACATGGTCTGGTTCTCGTCTCAATCCCGTATCAATCCGGTCTCTGATTTGAAGAAGGAGGTTC
The DNA here is from genome assembly GCA_964534335.1 of uncultured Desulfobacterales bacterium. Taxonomy (GTDB): domain Bacteria; phylum Desulfobacterota; class Desulfobacteria; order Desulfobacterales; family Desulfococcaceae; genus JAABRU01. The sequence goes on along the minus strand of CAZHPS010000032.1, from coordinate 18,524 downwards.
AGTTGAATACTGACCCCCTTACAATTGTCTCAATCCCGTATCAATCCGGTCTCTGATTTGAAGGTTGAGAAAAAAAATGCAACTGAAGCCGCAAAAAAGAGGTCTCAATCCCGTATCAATCCGGTCTCTGATTTGAAGAACAGAAAAAAAACAGAAGGCGATGTCAGCATCTTGTCTCAATCCCGTATCAATCCGGTCTCTGATTTGAAGACACCTGTTCCTATTGAGACACCTGTTCCTATTGAGACTGTCTCAATCCCGTATCAATCCGGTCTCTGATTTGAAGAGAACGACGAAAAAGCATTTCGTAAGGAGGCTGAACTTGTCTCAATCCCGTATCAATCCGGTCTCTGATTTGAAGGTATGTGAAAATGAAATAGAGCGTATTAGTTCTGCTTGTCTCAATCCCGTATCAATCCGGTCTCTGATTTGAAGGGGCTCAAAACCCTCCGGAACAGGGAAAATTAACCTTGTCTCAATCCCGTATCAATCCGGTCTCTGATTTGAAGCGGCACAAACCTCGGTAAGATTGAGGCTGGGGTGGTTGTCTCAATCCCGTATCAATCCGGTCTCTGATTTGAAGCAGCTTGGATTGAAGTTGAACGGATTCGGCGGAGCATGTCTCAATCCCGTATCAATCCGGTCTCTGATTTGAAGGACAATAGCAGGAGTATCCCGGCGGATCTGTTCAGCTGTCTCAATCCCGTATCAATCCGGTCTCTGATTTGAAGAAGATTGTGAAGAATGGTGACAACGATCATGGTAGTCTCAATCCCGTATCAATCCGGTCTCTGATTTGAAGATGAAATGCTGATTAACTGCGGTATCAATTCAAAAGTGTCTCAATCCCGTATCAATCCGGTCTCTGATTTGAAGCGTTTTTGATGATCTTCCGGACGAGTTGAAAAATTTGTCTCAATCCCGTATCAATCCGGTCTCTGATTTGAAGACGTACCTGAACTTGTGCGGAGTCTGTACAGACAGTTTGTCTCAATCCCGTATCAATCCGGTCTCTGATTTGAAGCCAACTGTGTTGTAATTAGGCAGTTGGGCAAGTCGGGAGTCTCAATCCCGTATCAATCCGGTCTCTGATTTGAAGTTATGATACATATGTAATATACCAAGATGATCAGCTTGTCTCAATCCCGTATCAATCCGGTCTCTGATTTGAAGACAAGCCTGCTGATTTGATGGCGTCTAAAGAGTACTATGTCTCAATCCCGTATCAATCCGGTCTCTGATTTGAAGGGCAAACCCGGCCCTCTCTTCTTTGATAAAGCAACCGTCTCAATCCCGTATCAATCCGGTCTCTGATTTGAAGTATAAAAAATGAATGTGAAGTTTATGATACATATGTGTCTCAATCCCGTATCAATCCGGTCTCTGATTTGAAGGACGTGGTATATTATCCACGAATTGTGTAATCACATGTCTCAATCCCGTATCAATCCGGTCTCTGATTTGAAGTGCCGGGTGTGTGGCAAACCCGGCCCTCTCTCTCTTGTCTCAATCCCGTATCAATCCGGTCTCTGATTTGAAGCTCGCAGGCCAGGAAGGGCAAATGTATCGTAAGAGGAAAGGTCTCAATCCCGTATCAATCCGGTCTCTGATTTGAAGAGCTGGCAGAACTGGCAAAATCTGAAACAGAATCCGTGTCTCAATCCCGTATCAATCCGGTCTCTGATTTGAAGAGGGGAAAAAGAAAACAGAAAAAAACAGAAAGAGAGGGTCTCAATCCCGTATCAATCCGGTCTCTGATTTGAAGTTGTTCAATTTGGTCGCTACCCAAATCCATGCCTCTCTTTGTCTCAATCCCGTATCAATCCGGTCTCTGATTTGAAGTCGGCAGCACATGCAAACAGTGTTCTGACTGGATTGTCTCAATCCCGTATCAATCCGGTCTCTGATTTGAAGGGATAAAAATAGCAGATCAGGTTCCCCCTTAAACCTTGTCTCAATCCCGTATCAATCCGGTCTCTGATTTGAAGTTGTTGTTCAATTTGGTCGCTACCCAAATCCATGCCTTGTCTCAATCCCGTATCAATCCGGTCTCTGATTTGAAGTGCTGCTGCTGCTGTGGCAACGGCGGCAGAAAGGAGGTCTCAATCCCGTATCAATCCGGTCTCTGATTTGAAGCCCCGTCATCTTCGTATGGTGGGTTGGGTTGGGAGATTTGTCTCAATCCCGTATCAATCCGGTCTCTGATTTGAAGTTATAGGCCCTCCGGAATGCCGGAGGGGTTGAAGAGCGTCTCAATCCCGTATCAATCCGGTCTCTGATTTGAAGTCCAAGGAGAGGATGCATGCTCTCCTGATTGAACACATGTCTCAATCCCGTATCAATCCGGTCTCTGATTTGAAGTGAATCAAACCGGACTCTACATCCGGTTTGGTTCAATCGTCTCAATCCCGTATCAATCCGGTCTCTGATTTGAAGTGTTTGGACGAAATCCTTTCTTCATCTGTTCCTTCTGTGTCTCAATCCCGTATCAATCCGGTCTCTGATTTGAAGAGCTGGCAGAACTGGCAAAATCTGAAACAGAATCCGGTCTCAATCCCGTATCAATCCGGTCTCTGATTTGAAGCCGGGTTGTTGTTCAATTTGGTCGCTACCCAAATCCATGTCTCAATCCCGTATCAATCCGGTCTCTGATTTGAAGGGCGGAAACCGGTAGGAGAGATTCTGACCAATTGGAGTGTCTCAATCCCGTATCAATCCGGTCTCTGATTTGAAGATTCCTCAAAAAAGTTCCAATAATCTTTGAGCCGGTGTCTCAATCCCGTATCAATCCGGTCTCTGATTTGAAGTGTTACAGTGTTTATACCAGGTTGTAGTATTTTCGAATGTCTCAATCCCGTATCAATCCGGTCTCTGATTTGAAGTATTTTCGAATTACCAAACAACATGCCGTTATTTTGGTCTCAATCCCGTATCAATCCGGTCTCTGATTTGAAGGTCACGGCCTAACACAGGCCAAGAAGGGCAAATGCATCGGTCTCAATCCCGTATCAATCCGGTCTCTGATTTGAAGTACAAGAACTGTTACAGTGTTTATACCAGGTTGTAGTATGTCTCAATCCCGTATCAATCCGGTCTCTGATTTGAAGTGTTCCGTCTAATTCATCTTTTGCGGCTACAAAAAGAATGTCTCAATCCCGTATCAATCCGGTCTCTGATTTGAAGACTATCGCAAAAAACAGGGTAATAGCCAAGAACAGACTTGTCTCAATCCCGTATCAATCCGGTCTCTGATTTGAAGATGAAAAGAAAGGAGGCAGCTCTTTTTATTTCAAAGATGTCTCAATCCCGTATCAATCCGGTCTCTGATTTGAAGCGGCACTTTTTATAGGCCCACCGGAATGCCGGAAGGGTGTCTCAATCCCGTATCAATCCGGTCTCTGATTTGAAGTATATCCGGAAGACATTATAGCACGCACGAATCCGTGTCTCAATCCCGTATCAATCCGGTCTCTGATTTGAAGAAGTAATTCCGCTATCACCGACCCCGACCCCGCCCGTTGTCTCAATCCCGTATCAATCCGGTCTCTGATTTGAAGCAAAAAACATTGGTCAGTCTGCTGAACAGATAATGTCTCAATCCCGTATCAATCCGGTCTCTGATTTGAAGACAAAAGCAATTGCTGCGGATAAAATGAATGCAATGTCTCAATCCCGTATCAATCCGGTCTCTGATTTGAAGGTTTGGCAAAAATACAGAGAGAACGGGAAGAACGGGATGTCTCAATCCCGTATCAATCCGGTCTCTGATTTGAAGATTAGCGAAGAATATTTGGAGAAGCTCGTTCCCCATGTCTCAATCCCGTATCAATCCGGTCTCTGATTTGAAGCACATACAAGTGGGCGGATGTTGGAAGAACCGGAGTGTCTCAATCCCGTATCAATCCGGTCTCTGATTTGAAGAAAAAAAAGGGCCGAGAATACAATTCTGAAAAAAAAGTCTCAATCCCGTATCAATCCGGTCTCTGATTTGAAGTGAAGTTCCGAGCACGCCTCGGAACAGAGAAATCATGTCTCAATCCCGTATCAATCCGGTCTCTGATTTGAAGCGGAAAATTTTTCGGAGTATCAACTCCGGAAGGATGTCTCAATCCCGTATCAATCCGGTCTCTGATTTGAAGAACGGAAGACCAAACCAATCTACGAGGGAATATGGTGTCTCAATCCCGTATCAATCCGGTCTCTGATTTGAAGGATTTTACGAAATAGTAGAAAATTTGTATAGATACGAGTCTCAATCCCGTATCAATCCGGTCTCTGATTTGAAGAATTTCTGCCGCTAGTTTTCCCCAGAGTTGAAGTCAGGGTCTCAATCCCGTATCAATCCGGTCTCTGATTTGAAGTCCCACAACTGCCCACCTTTAAGGTGTGGCGGGGAGATTGTCTCAATCCCGTATCAATCCGGTCTCTGATTTGAAGAAGGAAAAAACAGAAAAAAACAGAAAGAGATGTCTGTGTCTCAATCCCGTATCAATCCGGTCTCTGATTTGAAGTTCTGACCTCTACTACCACCACTGTTTCTGTTTATTCGTCTCAATCCCGTATCAATCCGGTCTCTGATTTGAAGACGGAATAGATAGACGTATTCCGTCCAGATTACGGCAGGTCTCAATCCCGTATCAATCCGGTCTCTGATTTGAAGAAAATTTGCCGGTTGCGAGCAACCGACAATCCCTTGTCTCAATCCCGTATCAATCCGGTCTCTGATTTGAAGGACCGTATGGGAAAGTGAAGTGGAACGTATTAGTTGTCTCAATCCCGTATCAATCCGGTCTCTGATTTGAAGACTATCAGCGTGTAGCTGATGACATGCAGGAGGAGGTTGTCTCAATCCCGTATCAATCCGGTCTCTGATTTGAAGAGGAGATTACAATGAAAGTATGGATTGATGGTGGTTCGTCTCAATCCCGTATCAATCCGGTCTCTGATTTGAAGTCTGCCGAGAAAGACGAAAAAACCTTTCGTAAGGAGGGTCTCAATCCCGTATCAATCCGGTCTCTGATTTGAAGGGAGGCGGAAAAAATTGCTATGGAGGCATCAAAAAGTCTCAATCCCGTATCAATCCGGTCTCTGATTTGAAGTCGGGAATCATACGAACTGATTCAGAAAATTGTCATTGTCTCAATCCCGTATCAATCCGGTCTCTGATTTGAAGTCTGATTTTTGGAAATCGGATTATATATTTATATTTATGTCTCAATCCCGTATCAATCCGGTCTCTGATTTGAAGTGCTAACACATTAGACCTTATCCTGATGAACATACCGTCTCAATCCCGTATCAATCCGGTCTCTGATTTGAAGGGCGAAGTCAGAAGCTAAAATTAATGACGCCGACATTGTCTCAATCCCGTATCAATCCGGTCTCTGATTTGAAGAACCGTAAAACCGGAGGACAAATAATGTCTTACCTTGTCTCAATCCCGTATCAATCCGGTCTCTGATTTGAAGTGGTCGGCCTGCCTGTCCGGCGATGGGCGAAGTCTTGTCTCAATCCCGTATCAATCCGGTCTCTGATTTGAAGTGCCGAAACCAACCGAATAGCCGCTTCTTTGGCAGATGTCTCAATCCCGTATCAATCCGGTCTCTGATTTGAAGACGAAATAGTAGAAAGTTTGTATGGATACGAATGATTGTCTCAATCCCGTATCAATCCGGTCTCTGATTTGAAGTGCATGGCCGCGGGATTCGTATGGATCAACGCCGGCATGTCTCAATCCCGTATCAATCCGGTCTCTGATTTGAAGCCCTTTTATTGAAGGAGTTAAAATGGACAACATATTTGTCTCAATCCCGTATCAATCCGGTCTCTGATTTGAAGAAAGATGATGTAATTGCTGATAATGATTTTAATGAGTCTCAATCCCGTATCAATCCGGTCTCTGATTTGAAGACAGTGATCAGTGACAGTGAAACGATTTACCAAAGTATGTCTCAATCCCGTATCAATCCGGTCTCTGATTTGAAGAGGATCAGCCGGATACACTGTATCCGGATCCATCATCGTCTCAATCCCGTATCAATCCGGTCTCTGATTTGAAGTGGGGATCCGTTGTATTTCGATGGAAGGGTGTATAGTCTCAATCCCGTATCAATCCGGTCTCTGATTTGAAGGGTGGAGACGGTGGTGCTCCCTCAGTTACAGTAGAGGATGTCTCAATCCCGTATCAATCCGGTCTCTGATTTGAAGAACTGAAGCTAGAAAAAAAAGAGCCAACGAGACAATGTCTCAATCCCGTATCAATCCGGTCTCTGATTTGAAGCCGGGTGTCAGAGCTCATTTCCCGGTGTCTGAAGGAAGTGTCTCAATCCCGTATCAATCCGGTCTCTGATTTGAAGCTCATCGAAAAAGGGCTCCTGTATTGTGAGCCCGAGGGTCTCAATCCCGTATCAATCCGGTCTCTGATTTGAAGTCCTGATGAAACTGGCCAATGGCGAGGAAGTACCTGGTCTCAATCCCGTATCAATCCGGTCTCTGATTTGAAGGCTCTGGTTGTTCCGTCTTCTGCATCTATAGTCCTGTCTCAATCCCGTATCAATCCGGTCTCTGATTTGAAGGCCGCTCTGGTTGTTCCGTCTTCTGCATCTATAGTCCTGTCTCAATCCCGTATCAATCCGGTCTCTGATTTGAAGCAGAAATGGGCCGAGAAAAAGCGGAAAGAGTATGAGGGTCTCAATCCCGTATCAATCCGGTCTCTGATTTGAAGTGTGGCAAACCCGGCCCGCTGTTTTTCAACAAAACAAGTCTCAATCCCGTATCAATCCGGTCTCTGATTTGAAGTTTCCATGAACAAGGCCGCCATCACAGCGGCTAAAATTGTCTCAATCCCGTATCAATCCGGTCTCTGATTTGAAGATCCGGAAAACAGGATAACTGTTTCCGAATCTGAAAATGTCTCAATCCCGTATCAATCCGGTCTCTGATTTGAAGACCTGATTTCTGATTTTTTGGGAATCGGATTATATATTGTCTCAATCCCGTATCAATCCGGTCTCTGATTTGAAGTTCTGAGGTAATCCCTTCCCCGGAGGCAACTAAACTTAGTCTCAATCCCGTATCAATCCGGTCTCTGATTTGAAGCTGTTGCGGCAGAATTGGCTGAATACATTGATCGGGTGTCTCAATCCCGTATCAATCCGGTCTCTGATTTGAAGTTTGCTGAAAGCAGAAAATATCGTGATCAGTATTATGTCTCAATCCCGTATCAATCCGGTCTCTGATTTGAAGGAATTTCTTAAAAGAGTTCCTGTTAATGCGATTCTCGTCTCAATCCCGTATCAATCCGGTCTCTGATTTGAAGAATTCCTGGGGAGGACCAGAACTCAAAAAATTAAATGTCTCAATCCCGTATCAATCCGGTCTCTGATTTGAAGATGTAATTCTGACACACGCCGCTGATTCTTTCCATAAACTGTCTCAATCCCGTATCAATCCGGTCTCTGATTTGAAGAGCCGCATAGAGATGCGATTCTGACCGCCCACCCATTCGTCTCAATCCCGTATCAATCCGGTCTCTGATTTGAAGAGTCGCCGCTGCCTCTGCCGCTGCTGCTGAAAAACGGGTCTCAATCCCGTATCAATCCGGTCTCTGATTTGAAGAAGGATGCGAAAGAAATCCTCCGAAAGGAGGAAAAACTGTCTCAATCCCGTATCAATCCGGTCTCTGATTTGAAGTTTGCAGACGATACAGACGATACAGACCCGCTGTCAGAGTCTCAATCCCGTATCAATCCGGTCTCTGATTTGAAGGTAGTCTTCAGGACGGGCGGCCTGATCCATTGTCACTGTGTCTCAATCCCGTATCAATCCGGTCTCTGATTTGAAGATAAGTGGCAGATGTTTTACAAAAATAAAAGACAAGTCTCAATCCCGTATCAATCCGGTCTCTGATTTGAAGACTTTAATATGTTGGATGATGATGAATATGGAGAATAGTCTCAATCCCGTATCAATCCGGTCTCTGATTTGAAGTTCGTAAGTAAAACCCCCGGCCTTCTTGGCACGGGGTGTCTCAATCCCGTATCAATCCGGTCTCTGATTTGAAGTTCTGCCACAGACATATATTAAAGGATATACTTATATGTCTCAATCCCGTATCAATCCGGTCTCTGATTTGAAGGAATGTATCTGTTTATGAAGTTTTCGGGAACCTTTTTGTCTCAATCCCGTATCAATCCGGTCTCTGATTTGAAGATCCGGCAGAGGCAGAGGAAAAGGCACAAAAATGGCATGTCTCAATCCCGTATCAATCCGGTCTCTGATTTGAAGTTTTTAGTCCAAAAGTATTTGTTTCAAAGAAAAAAGACGTCTCAATCCCGTATCAATCCGGTCTCTGATTTGAAGACGAAATTCTGACCTCTACTACCACCACTGTTTCTTGTCTCAATCCCGTATCAATCCGGTCTCTGATTTGAAGCCGGAATTGTTTAAACTTTTGCCCGGAAATTACAAATTGTCTCAATCCCGTATCAATCCGGTCTCTGATTTGAAGACTCTTCACATTGACGCTGGTTTTCTCTACACTAACAGTCTCAATCCCGTATCAATCCGGTCTCTGATTTGAAGGAGGTTGTTGTTTAAACCTATTCGTGACTTGACAAGTCTCAATCCCGTATCAATCCGGTCTCTGATTTGAAGAAGTAAAAAAAGGTAGCAGAAAATGGAAAGAGATTAAGTCTCAATCCCGTATCAATCCGGTCTCTGATTTGAAGGGAAAAAGGCAAATCAAAGAAAGCAGTGTGGATACAGCTGTCTCAATCCCGTATCAATCCGGTCTCTGATTTGAAGGGAAGCTAATGAACATCAGAAAAGGTACAAAATTGCTGTCTCAATCCCGTATCAATCCGGTCTCTGATTTGAAGAGCAAATAATTGAAAACTACCAGAAGATAATAAACTGTCTCAATCCCGTATCAATCCGGTCTCTGATTTGAAGATCAGCTTCTTGCAGAGTATCGGATGGACGAAAATTGTCTCAATCCCGTATCAATCCGGTCTCTGATTTGAAGGCCGTGGAAGTGAACGAAGCGGTGAAGACCAGGGCTGTCTCAATCCCGTATCAATCCGGTCTCTGATTTGAAGTAGCCAGTGCCCGAAAGGGCACAACTATGGCGATATATTGTCTCAATCCCGTATCAATCCGGTCTCTGATTTGAAGCAACCAGATGGAAGCCGCAGCGGGAACAATCAAAACTGTCTCAATCCCGTATCAATCCGGTCTCTGATTTGAAGGAAGCTGCAGCGGGAACAATCAAAACTGAGTTGGCTTGTCTCAATCCCGTATCAATCCGGTCTCTGATTTGAAGAAAATCCTTCATCTGGTTTTTGGTTTCTTCAATTATTCGTCTCAATCCCGTCTCTGATTTGAAGTAATCAGGTATACGAGTCTAACATAGATGTTGAATATGTCTCAATCCCGTATCAATCCGGTCTCTGATTTGAAGAGAAGTTCCTGCTCCTGCTCCCGTTTCGCCTGCTCCTGTCTCAATCCCGTATCAATCCGGTCTCTGATTTGAAGGATTCTGTAGAAGAATTTTACGAAGCATATTAAAATTGTCTCAATCCCGTATCAATCCGGTCTCTGATTTGAAGACCGGGAGAATTTATTGGGTTGTTTTGGCGGAATGTGTCTCAATCCCGTATCAATCCGGTCTCTGATTTGAAGGAGTGTGTCCGGGACATGGAAGGGGTACACGGCTCTGTCTCAATCCCGTATCAATCCGGTCTCTGATTTGAAGAAGCTGTCTCGAGCAGAGAAAGAGCTTGAGAACAGTGTCTCAATCCCGTATCAATCCGGTCTCTGATTTGAAGACAAAGGCGACCTTTTGGATCGCCCCTCTGTATCCTTGTCTCAATCCCGTATCAATCCGGTCTCTGATTTGAAGATGAACCGGGTTGTTGTAACATTTTCAGCTTACCTGCCGTCTCAATCCCGTATCAATCCGGTCTCTGATTTGAAGGAATGATTTCTTTACAGAAGATGAGACCCCTGTTTGTCTCAATCCCGTATCAATCCGGTCTCTGATTTGAAGATTTGATATTCCCAAGTCAGAGGCCCCCGCAAAAAAATGTCTCAATCCCGTATCAATCCGGTCTCTGATTTGAAGTCCGTGAAAGCGGAAAATCTTCGGGCTCACCGCATTCATGTCTCAATCCCGTATCAATCCGGTCTCTGATTTGAAGTTTCTGATCTTGAGACACCTGCGCCTGTTGAGACACCTTGTCTCAATCCCGTATCAATCCGGTCTCTGATTTGAAGTTGATCCGCCTTCTTCTGAATCTTCTGAAGAGAGTATGTCTCAATCCCGTATCAATCCGGTCTCTGATTTGAAGGAAGCATCCTGGATGCCAATCCTGCCCAGATCGGACGTCTCAATCCCGTATCAATCCGGTCTCTGATTTGAAGACTTGATGTTGCTGACGTTGAAAGAAATGGTAGAAATTGTCTCAATCCCGTATCAATCCGGTCTCTGATTTGAAGAGATATACGATTATCAGTCGTTTATTCCCAACAACGAGTCTCAATCCCGTATCAATCCGGTCTCTGATTTGAAGACTTGATGTTGCTGACGTTGAAAGAAATGGTAGAAATTGTCTCAATCCCGTATCAATCCGGTCTCTGATTTGAAGAGAGAGAAGAGTGGAAATGGTAAGATATGGAAAAACTGTCTCAATCCCGTATCAATCCGGTCTCTGATTTGAAGTCTGCTGCGAAAACAGCGGACATTGAAAACAAAAACTGTCTCAATCCCGTATCAATCCGGTCTCTGATTTGAAGTTCATGGAAAAGATCCCGGCGAAGCAATATTTCCGATGTCTCAATCCCGTATCAATCCGGTCTCTGATTTGAAGTCGTATATTGAAGAATTGGATACGGATGAGGATGATGGTCTCAATCCCGTATCAATCCGGTCTCTGATTTGAAGTCCAGAAATTATGGAAATTGGCATCTTATTTTGTTATGTCTCAATCCCGTATCAATCCGGTCTCTGATTTGAAGAAAAAAGACTTACTAGCATCAAAAAGCTGGCGAGGATGTCTCAATCCCGTATCAATCCGGTCTCTGATTTGAAGGCGGCAAGAGAAAAAAATAGAAGAAAACAGAAAGAAACTGTCTCAATCCCGTATCAATCCGGTCTCTGATTTGAAGAATTGCAATGTCTGAAATGCGAGAAATGGTCACTTTGTCTCAATCCCGTATCAATCCGGTCTCTGATTTGAAGCTGTTTTCAGTTCCAAAAGACCTTGGTCAGTCTGCGTCTCAATCCCGTATCAATCCGGTCTCTGATTTGAAGGAAAAATCGGGCCAACGAGACAATTGCAAAAAATTGTCTCAATCCCGTATCAATCCGGTCTCTGATTTGAAGGCCCGTTATCGAAAACCGGATAGCGGAAAAGAAAAGTGTCTCAATCCCGTATCAATCCGGTCTCTGATTTGAAGCTGCGAAATGATCCCGCAGTTGGAAAGGGAAAAGACAGGTCTCAATCCCGTATCAATCCGGTCTCTGATTTGAAGTTAATAGACGAATTTTGTCCGGAAGAGCGTTGTCTTCTGGTCTCAATCCCGTATCAATCCGGTCTCTGATTTGAAGGCGACCTTTTGGATCGCCCCTCTGGATGCTCCGTCGTCTCAATCCCGTATCAATCCGGTCTCTGATTTGAAGACAGAAAGCGTCAGAAAGAAATGTCAGCAACGAAAGCGTCTCAATCCCGTATCAATCCGGTCTCTGATTTGAAGTGATTCTGGAAAAACTCGCCTAAAAACCTCCCCCCTTGTCTCAATCCCGTATCAATCCGGTCTCTGATTTGAAGCCGCCGTTGGCGGAGGCACGAGCCTTACCGGAAAAAAAGTCTCAATCCCGTATCAATCCGGTCTCTGATTTGAAGCCGACAGTGATAATTCTTATTATCACTGTCGGGAATGTGTCTCAATCCCGTATCAATCCGGTCTCTGATTTGAAGTTCTCTCCTCAGCGATGGACTGGAACCGGTTCTGGCATGTCTCAATCCCGTATCAATCCGGTCTCTGATTTGAAGAAAAAATCTGCCTGTTGCAAGAAATAGGAAGGTTTTTGTCTCAATCCCGTATCAATCCGGTCTCTGATTTGAAGTGCAAAACAGAAAGCGTCAGAAAAAAACAGAAAGCGGTCTCAATCCCGTATCAATCCGGTCTCTGATTTGAAGCTTTAAAAATGATACAGAAAGTATGCTCAAAGAATGGTCTCAATCCCGTATCAATCCGGTCTCTGATTTGAAGTATTTAAAAGCAGAGTAAAACAGGCTGAAGAAAAAAAAAAGTCTCAATCCCGTATCAATCCGGTCTCTGATTTGAAGTGAAGCAAGGGCACGTCATTGAAACAGAAATTGACGAGGTCTCAATCCCGTATCAATCCGGTCTCTGATTTGAAGAGTATTATGAGCTAATAATTGAAAAAGCATATCATTTGTCTCAATCCCGTATCAATCCGGTCTCTGATTTGAAGTCCGCCCTTTTTATCTGAAAACAAATCGGACAATTAGACCCCATAAATCGATCTTCGCCAATTTTGGCCTGTTATGAGACACCCAATTTTCCTGAATTTCGAAAGCCATATCATATATTCTCCTAAAATAAAAGAAAAAAATGATTCCGATCTTCCCCGCCCTTTTTCTGCCTTTCCGCGAAGATCGGAAGTCCCGCGCCTGTCTTTGCAGACAGTTGAAAAAAATCAGTAAAAACACTGAATCTCATTCAGGAGTAAAAAACATGGGGTTCATAGTCTGTGCCGTTCAGAACCGCCTGCTCAAACTTGTACACATTCTCCCGGAGAATCTGCCTGTACGTTTTCTGCTCCCTGGTTTTCATATCCACAAAAAGGGATGTCATATATTTCTCATAATTTTTCAGATAAGTCTTCAGCGCGGCATCATCCATCCGTATCCCCTTATTCTCAGTTTCTGCAAACTGTTCCGGTTTGAATACACCGTGATTGATGAGATAAATCACCATACGGTCAATAATGGGGGTACGGAACTCCTCCATTATATCTGAAACCAGAGAGGCCCTTCCATAAGCCACACTGTGGAAAAAACCCAGAAAAACATCAAAACCGCAGCCTTCGCAAAGCCCGTATATCTCATTGAACACCAGCATATAACCGAAACTGAGCAAAGCATTCACCGGATCACGGGGCGGATAATAACTGCGTCCGGAAAATTCAAAACCGTGATGCACAAGCCGCCCATAGACTTTGAAATAAACACTGGAAGCAAAACCCTCGGCTCCCATGAGTTCATTCAAGGTCTTCTTTTCCCCAAGTTTGTCCAAAGAATTTTTCAGATGATCAATGGATTCGGACAAATCTGCTTCGGGATGGATGCGGCGGCAGCGCAGCAGAAAACTGCGCTGGTTTGTAATCTTGGCCCGCACAATAATCCTGGCCCAGTTGATGCGCAGTTGTTCATTTTCATACACATGATGCTGTGCCATGCGCAGATAGATATTTTTGGAAGTTTCCGGAACAACACGGAATTTATACTTCCCGCTGCGGGAAAGAAAAGCCAGTTCAATCCCTCTGGAGCTAAGATACCCCATCAGATCCGTTGAAACCTGATTGTTGCCAAAAACCAGCACCCGTTTCAAATCGGAAATGGGAATCTCCCGGATAATCTTTCCGTCCTTTTTCAGGGCAATGCGCTGGGAAACCCGTTTGAGCATTACGCCGTTGTCGGTTATGTAAACAGTATTCATAATTGTGAATTGTGAATGGTAAATGGTGAATGGTAAATGGTGAATGGTGAATTGTGAATGGTAAATGGTGAATGGTGAATTGTGAATGGTGAATGGTGAATTGTGAATTGTAAATGGTGAATGGTGAATTGTGAATGGTAAATGGTGAATGGTGAATGGTGACTCATTAAACATTAACCATTAACCATTAACCATTAACCATTAACCATTAAACATTAACCATTAAACATTAAACATTAATCATTAATCATTAATCATTAATCATTGTTCGTCTGGCTTGTTTTTACGATTTTTGTCAGGATTCTTACGATTTCTTCAATTTCCGACAGGAGAGTTTGGACATGATTTTTTGAATGATCCAAATAACCGGTTTCCATGAGAAGTTTTATCCAATACATGGTTTCTCCTGCTTCTTTTGATGCAATGGACATTTTTGTGATAAAATCCTTTTTGGTCTGGGCGGCCTGTGCCTCCTGCACATTGGCTCCTATGGAAGTTCCTGAACGAAGCAACTGTTTTGACATAATATATTCCCTTTTTTCTGCGCACAGCCATTTGTATAATCGCACAATTCTCACAGAAAAAGCAAATGATTTTTCTCTCACAATATTTTTCTTCATTCTTTTCCCTCCCATTGACCAAATTGATAATTGATAATTGTAAATTGTAAATGTTTAATGGTGAATTGTAAATGGTGAATTGTAAATGGTAAATTGTAAATGGTAAATGTTTAATGGTGAATTGTAAATGGTGAATTGTAAATGGTAAATTGTAAATGGTAAATTGTAAATGGTAAATGTTTAATGGTGAATTCCGTTCATCATTGACCATTCATCATTCATCATTGACCATTCCCAATTCATCATTGACCATTGACCATTGACCATTGACCATTGACCATTAACCATTAACCATTAACCATTAACCATTCCTTTTGTCATACGGCGGAAGAGTTCCGCTTCGATCTGCTCCAGTTCTTTGGAAAGCTGATGCTGACGGAATTTCAGTTCGGCATATTTCATGGCAAGCTGATGCAAATCAGGGGACTGCACCTTATCCGCCTCTGAAGATTCTTCTGTTTCAGACAGAAGAGAGACCTGTGTTTCCGGCCCGGATATTGAAGGTTCACTGCCGGTATCGGTTTCCTCCTCCGCGATTTCGTCAAAATTTCCGAAGGCCCCGAAATTCCAGGAAGTTTCCGGCCCAAATTCCGCAGGAGCGATTTCTTCCGGGTCATGGAACACACCCCTGCCCCTCTCAAGAGGGGATTTGAGGAATTCCCCGGTTTTTTCCGGGAAAACAGCGGGTTTTTCAGATGATTTTTGGGGAACCGGGCGTTTTTCCGGCAAAACAGAAAATTTTTCTGCTGCAGGCGGTTTTTCCGGACTCAATCCGGAAACATCAATCACGGCATCCGGATCTGATGCATCCGGCTCCGGATCGGGTTCAGGATCCTCATCGGAGAAAAGATGCCCGAAATCAAGAATTTTTTCAGCATCTTCGGCCATGACATCCTCCCTGTTTTTCTCCCCGGTTTTTTCCTGGGGTTTGGCATGTTCTTTTTCCGCCATACGTTTTCCTTCGGGATCAGCCTGCTCCAGTTCTGATTCCAGCAGATACATCACAGGCGAGGGATAAGTGCCACGGGGCAGGGCAAATTTGCAGGCGCAGCCTTTTTCCTTTACCAGTTCCGGAAAATACTCCCCTATTTTTGCGCAACTGATGGGACTGTCCTTTCGGCGTTCCACAAACCTCTGGGTGGTATGCCGGTTGTAATTGATGCAGTACCCGATAACTTTGTGCAGAAAATCCGTGCCTTCCTGACCTGCAAAACTAAGGGTGTACAGCAGCACAATCCGTTCATAATGGGTGAGATAATTCGTATCCCCGGCCTTTTGCACCAGATGGGAAAGCACTGCACAGCCTTTGAACATTTTATCCAGCGCGGGACTCAGATGCAGTTCCGGCAGATTGCTTTCCGGTTTTTTCCCTTTTTTCTCCTGCACCAGCATCTGTTTGATTGTGTCCGTGTCATTTTTTTCAAGGGTTTTCAGAAAAAGCCCCTGATCCGGCACAGGAATGTCCGCATCTGTAAGAAACAGACAGCGCCGGCTGTTCTTGCGGTTAATGCCCAGGGGCAGTTTGATAATGCTCTTGTGCCGGTCGCTTTTTCCCATGGGAAACAGTTCCCACATCATATGCTCTGAAGGGTCGCCTGCCGCGTTCATAATCATCTCGCCCAGTTCCAGGGCAGCGGACGCGGGAAAGGGCCGGGAAAAAAACAGCCAGCCGTGGCGTCCCTTGTAACCGCTGTCTTCAATATACAGATGCAGATTCATGGACTCGCACACGGTTTTGATGCGCACAATATCCTGATGCGCCATTTTGCGGAAACTTTCCGGGTCATCATTCCCGGCCTCAAGGATTTTGCGTTTCACTGTATCCACATCAAACACAATAAACCAGACCGTATCCGTCTGCGTGACCGGATAAATCCCCAGCGTGCATTCGCCTTTAAGATGCGCATACACATCTTTTTTCTTCAGGGGACGATCCACCCGCATAAAACCCCATCTGCCCCGTTCATCCACCCATTGCCGTGCATGTGCCTCCTGGCGGCCGGCAAAGAGTTTCATAAACAAATCCTGATCAACACAATGAAAATCAAAGCCCTGTTCTTCGGGACCCGGAATAGCGGGAGGCGGTTCAATGCTGTTTTCACTGTCAATCTCCAAAGCCTTCTGCGCGGCCTTTTCAGCAAACCCGAACAGATGCAGCCGGGTGTAATGTTCGGCCAGACGCACATAACCCTCCCGGTATCCTGGATTGTGATGGAGCACCAGTTGAATCTTTTCAATGGACTGGTAAACATCCTCATCCCCTTCCTGCAGGGAACGGATTTTCTCCTTTGCGGCTGCCATATCCGGATCAGATTCCAGCGCACGGGCAAACTCCCGCATGGCCTGGGAAGCCATTCCCATCTGTTCATACAGACACCCCATGCGGAAACAGATTTCCGGATGCGTATAGACAAAATTTCTGCTCTGTTTGACAACCTCCCGCGCAGTAGCGTTTTCCCCCAGTTCCCCGGCCAGTTCCGCAAGCGCGATGGCACTGAGAATATTGACCGGTTTCACGGGTTTAAGACTTTTGTAATAACTGTGCCAGCCCCGGATCATAAGTTTGAGTTCTTCCAGAGGCGGAGATACAGGATCATTTTTGCGTATCTTTTCATATGCCTGCATACGAAGTTCCAACTGCTCTGCTGATTTTTTGTCCGGCCCCCGGCCTGCGGTGTCCATGTGATACCCCAGATACACAATGCCGGAAGACACATGCGCAATCGAGGTTTTCGCGGGATTGACTGCAAGTTTGAGTTCTTTCAGGCATTTTTCAGCCAGCTTTGCAGCGGCTTCACAGCTTTCCTGATCCTCTGCAAACAGGGTAATATCATCAGAATAGCGCAGATAGTTTTCCCCGTAGCGTTTCCACAGCAGCAGATCCATTGGATGCAGATAGATATTGGACAGCAGCGGAGACAGACCGCTGCCCTGCTGGGAACCGGCCAGGTTGTCAAACAGTCCCATTTCCTTGAATATCCGTGCCTTGAGCAGACGGGACACCAGGCGGATCAGTGGTTTTTCTTTGATGACCCGTCCCAGCAGATCCAGCAGAATGCCGTGATCCATAGTGTCAAAAAATTTTTCCACATCCATCTGCAGAACCCACAGTTTTCCGGCTTTTATCTGTTTTCCTGCTGCTTCCACCGCAGCCAGCGCGGATTTCTTTGGACGGTACGCAAAACTGCAGGGCAGAAAATGGCATTCAAAACGCGGGGAAAGCACCCGGAGAATGGCCTGCTGCACAATTTTGTCCCGCACAGTGGAAATGCCGATGGGACGGGTTTTGCGTGAACCTGTGCCGGTCTGAAACACAGTCACGGGCTGGGGTTTGTACTGCTCCTCCCGAATCTGCTTTTGCAGTGTATGCAGATTTGCGGAAATGTTTTTTTCAAAATCAGCCACACTTATCCGGTCAATCCCTGCCGGAGATTTCGCGGCCCGCACCCGTTTCCACGCCTCTTCCAGATTTTCCGTTTCATAGATTTCATCAAATATCATATCACGCAGAACTCCTCTTCTGACAGGGGCCGGTTCTGCCCGATTCCCGTTCTCTGCTTCACGCAGATTTCACAAAGGGGCCAGATCAGCACACTGTCTGTTTTTCTGTCAATGATGGCCGAAAGAATGCCTGTCAGTTCCACCAGTTTTTCCGGGTTCAGGCAGCATTCAAACACACTCTTCTGCACCCGCTGACCGTAATTCTTCAGCGTATCCGCAGCCTTTGCCCGTCTGCGGTCATCCGTGATGTCATAGGAAATAACGTAGGATTTTTTTTTCAAATTGTAAATTGTAAATGGTCAATGGTTAATGGTCAATGGTTAATGGTGAATGGTCAATGGTGAATGGTGAATGGTCAATGGTGAATGCATTAAACATTTAACATTTACAATTTACAATTTAACATTTACAATTCACAATTTATCATTAAATCGATATAGCTCCGCACGGTCGCTTACATTCGCATCCCGTTCCCACGCTTAGCGTCAATGCCATTAAGGGACAGGAGAAATTCAGATCTGCCAAGTCCCGGAGGGACGGCAGATACAGAACCGCTCTTCCGTCCATCCGGGACTCTTAAAATTTTTTACCGGATTCCCGGCAGTTTTGTAGCGACTGTGTTAAATGTCAAGAGGTTTTTGGACTCCAAACCTCATT
>CAZHPS010000031.1:0-25507 GCA_964534335.1 uncultured Desulfobacterales bacterium | reverse complement strand
TTCACAATGCTCACAATCGTATATATTTCGGTACAGGTGAAATAGTTATGGCTTCTGAACTTCATACTTGGATAGAGGTGGCTGCTTTTATGGGCGGCGGCATTGCCATGGGATTCGGTGCCATAGGTGCCGCCATCGGTGAGGGACATACAGCAGCCAGTGCCAATGCAGTCATGATGAGAAACCCGGCAATAAAAGGGGATATTTTCAAAACCATGCTTGTGGGGCAGGCAGTGGCGGAATCTGCTTCGATTTTTGCTTTGGTTATTGCGATCCTGCTGCTGTTCACAAGATTTCACGAAGTATCCTATATGCCGGTTGCCGCTCTGCTGGGCGCGGGCATTTCCATGGGATTCGGTGCGATGGGTTCGGGTGTGGGATCAGGTTTTCCTTCCGCGACTGCATGTGAAGGCATTGCCAGACAGCCTGAGGCAGCCCAGAAGGTGACAACCGTTATGCTTGCGGGTCAGGCAGTGGCCCAGACACCTGCCATACTGGCCCTTTTGGTCAGCATTATTCTGATATTCAAAGAATTTCCCGCGTCAGAAACCATTCTGCTTGCCCCTGCAGCAGCTTTGATTGCATCGGGCATCTGCATGGGCGTCGGGGCAATAGGACCGGGAATCGGTGAGGGAATTGCAGCCAGCGGCGGAGTGACATGGGTGGCAAGAAATCAGGAATATGCAGGCCAGATTATACGCCTGATGCTGGTGGGCATGGCTGTATCTGAGTCAACGGCCATCTATGCCTTGGTTGTCTCCCTGCTTCTGATTTTTGTTGTCTGATATTTGGAAAAACACAGGATGTTTCGGGAATATATAAATTGTTTCAACAAACCTTATACAGGAGGAAAAAATGGCTATTGAAGGTGCGGATGTTATCAAGGCAGCAGCTTTTCTCGGTGCAGGAATTTCCATGGGATTCGGAGCAATCGGACCCGGTGTAGGTGAAGGCATGGCCGCAGCCAAGGCATGTGAGGCCATTGGCAAAAACCCCAAAGAGGCAGGTCTGCTGACACGGACCATGCTGGTGGGCCAGGCTGTTTCTGAATCAACGGGTATTTATTCGCTCGTTATCTCGCTACTGCTCCTGTTTGTTGTCTGATTATATAACTGTCTGCAGTCTTTAAGACGGTTTTTGGGGAACAGGCCGGGGGTTTATAAGAGCCCGGCCTGCAATCTTCCCAAATCTGTTTTCTTACAATCTGTAATCCTGACGGAAGAGATACGCAATGCAGATTATCAGCAATACAGCCCTTATCAGTATCAATGAAACCATGTTTATCCAACTGGTTTCTTTTCTGATTTTTGTGTTTGTCATAAACCGTGTCATGTTCCGGCCCCTGAAAGCATCCATGGATGAAAGGGAGACATATATCAGCGGTCTGGATCATGATATCCATGATACACAGAAAAAAATGGAAGAGATACTGAAGGAATTGAAAAAAAAGGAAAAAGCAGCCAGATTTGATGCGCATGAAATTCGTATGGGTCTTGAGGATGAAGGCAACCGCAGGGCTGTCGAACTTCATGATGAGCTGATGAAAAACATCTCTGATTTACGGCAGAAAACCGAGACAGAGGTGGCCCGGCAGATTGCGGAAGCCCGGAAACATCTGGAAAAGGAATCTGAGGTTCTGGCTGTAACTGTTATGGAGAAAGTGCTGAACCGGAGGCTGGCATCATGAAAAAAAATCAGATCTTCTGCCACTCTCTGCTGATGTGCGGTGCGCTGCTGACTGTCCTTTGGGGATTTGGCGCGGGAGAAGTTTTTGCCAGTGAAGAGGGCGGCGCGGCGGACTGGCGTCCCACATATGATCTGATCATGCTGTGGGTGAATTTCGGCATTCTGTCCTTTATTCTCATCAGGTTTGGGAAAAAACCCCTGATGAACTTTCTGCGTTCCCAAAAAGATGAACTGGCCGAAGAGATAGGGCATCTGGAACGGGAAAAAACCAAAGTGACGGCTGAAATTGAGAAAACGCAGCAGACACTCAAAGACAGCGAGACCTATTTTGCAGACCTGAAGGAGAAAATCATCATTCAGGGACAGCAGAAAAGAGATGAGATCATCCGGCAGGCACAGCAGCAGACCGAAACCATGATGGAAATCGCAAAGCAGAAAATCGGGGGCCGGATTCTTACGGCCAGACGGGATTTCAAAGCAGAACTGGTGGATGCTGCCGTTGATATGGCTGCCCGGAAACTTACCCGTGAGGTGAATGATGCGGACAATGAAAGACTGATCAGTCTTTATCTGTCCACAGCATCCCGGAAAAGTGCCTGATGCTCTCTGCCAATCTGAGGTGATTTCCAGAAAAGAATATCCTGCCAAAGCAGCACAGGCTTCCGGCCTGTGCCCTGTGCCTGTGAACTGAACCGGGATATTTATTTTCAGAAATCACCTGAAACAATCCTAATCATAAAACCCGGTTCCTGTTTAAGGAACCGGGTTTTCCTTTTTTCCGCCCCCTTCTTTCTGACTTGACACATTCTTCCTGATTTACTATATTTCCAAATATTTTTCCAATATGATCCTTTTGCCGCCTACAGGATGCCTTATGCAGATGCCTGCCATTATAAAAAATCCCGTCCATGGGATGGGAAAAGACACGCTGTTCATTATTCAGGAACTGGGACGGATTGCCATTTTTTTCCTCAAAGGCCTGTTTCATATTTTTTCATGGCCCCTGCAGTTCAGAAAACTTATTGAACAACTGTATTTTATCGGCATGAAATCCGTGATTGTCGTGAGTCTGACCGGGGCATTTACCGGCATGGTTCTGGGCTTTCAGGGATATTACACGCTGGTCAAGTTTGGGTCTGAGGGTCTGCTGGGAACTTTGGTATCTCTTACTCTGATCCGGGAACTGGGTCCGGTTCTCACTGCCATCATGGTGACAGGCCGCGCGGGTTCTGCCATGGCTGCGGAACTGGGGATTATGCGCATATCCGAACAGATTGATGCTTTGGAAACAATGGATATTGATTCCATCCGTTTTCTTTACAGCCCCCGTCTGGCTGCTGCTTTGATCAGTTTTCCTTTGCTGACTGCGCTTTTCGATGTGATTGGCATCATAGGCGGTTATCTGACCGGGTGCGTTCTGCTGGGCATAAACTCCGGACTTTATTTTTACCGCACAGAATTCAGCGTTCAGATGCAGGATGTCACGGGCGGATTTATCAAGGCTCTGGTATTCGGGGCAGTGGTTGTCACCATCTGCTGTTTTCAGGGATATTACACGCATATGCGCAAAGAGGGGTTCGGGGCCAAAGGAGTTGGTTCTGCCACAACCTCGGCTGTGGTGATTTCCTGTGTGCTTACCCTGGCCACTGACTATGTACTGACCTCTTTTCTGATGTAGGCAGACTATGACTGATCCGTTTATCCGTTTTGAAAATGTCTCCAAGTCATACGGGGACAACCATGTTCTCAGAGGACTTAACCTCAGCATACACAAAGGGCAGATTACAGCCATTGTCGGCAAAAGCGGCGAGGGGAAAAGTGTTCTGCTCAAGCATATCATCGGGCTTATTGAAAAGGATTCGGGCGAGATATTTTTTGAGGGCAGGCCGGTTTCCCTGATGAAAAAATCTGAAAAAAAGGCCATGAAGAAAAAATTCAGCTATATGTTTCAGGAAACCGCGCTGTTTGACTCCATGACGGTTTTTCAGAATATTGCCCTGCCCCTGAAAGAAAAAACAAAAATGCCAAAAAATGAGATCCGGGACAGGGTTCTCAGCAAAATGGCACAACTGGATTTGGAAGGCATTGAAAGGGATTATCCCTCCCAGATTTCCGGTGGCATGAAAAAACGTGTGGCTCTGGCAAGGGCTTTGGTCACAGACCCGGAAATCATTCTGTTTGACGAACCCACAACCGGTCTGGATCCCATACGGAAAAACGCAGTGCACAGCATGATTTCCGACTATCAGAAACGCTTTGGATTCACAGGCGTGGTGGTCAGTCATGAAATACCGGACATTTTTTTTATCTCCCAGAGGATTGCCATGCTTGATGAGGGGCAAATCATTTTTGAGGGAAGTTCCCAGGAGATTCGCCGTTCAGACAATCCGGTTATCATGGAATTTATCCGGGGACGGGAAAGCCGCTATGATCATCTGACCGGAATGGAACCGGTTTCCCAGGGGGAAAGACGGTATCAGGAGGAAATGGCGCGTATGCTGCGGCACAAAAGTGCGTTTTCCATTGTGCTGCTGACTGTGGAAAATCTGTATGAGATCAAGAAAATGGCCGGATATGAGGCAGAGCAGAGCGCTTTGAGCAGTTTTTCAAATGCTGTGCGCAGGCATCTCAGGATCACGGATATATGCTCACGGCTGGGAATGAACAGACTTATGCTGCTCCTGCCCCGCACAGACAG
This sequence comes from uncultured Desulfobacterales bacterium, assembly GCA_964534335.1. Classification (GTDB taxonomy): domain Bacteria; phylum Desulfobacterota; class Desulfobacteria; order Desulfobacterales; family Desulfococcaceae; genus JAABRU01. The sequence goes on along the minus strand of CAZHPS010000031.1, from coordinate 21,123 downwards.
GGAAGGAGCCGGCGTTGTATGTATGAATCTGGCCGATAAACTCAAAAATGAGGGGATTGTCAATGCACTGCCCTATCCGGAATTCTGTTTTTCCGTTAGTGCCGGGATTGCAGAGGCAGCACAGGACAAATCCATAGAAGAGATGGTGACAGAAGCAGAAATCAGCAGGGATGTGTTTTATGAGTTCAATGTGTGCATGCTTGCACAAAAGCAGCCGGAGGCGGTATGAAAAGGGCATCACTTGAAATGTCTGTGGGAATATTTGTGGTTATCGGTCTGATCTGCGTAAGCTGGCTGACCATCAAACTGGGAAAGGCGGAGGTGCTGGGAGACAACCATTACACGATTTCTGCAAAATTTCAGTCCGTTTCAGGACTGAAAACCGGCGCGGTTGTGGAAATGGCAGGCGTGCAGGTGGGAAAGGTGGATGTCATTTCTCTGGATCAGGAACGCATGGTCGCGGTGGTGACAATGAAAATCCGCAAAGATCTGAAAATCAGCGATGATTCCATGGCTGCTGTGAAAACGTCCGGACTGATCGGCGACAAATATATTAAAATTTCTCCGGGCGGATCAGATGAAATTCTCGCATCCGGCGGGGTGATTACCGAAACCGAGTCTGCCATTGACTTGGAGGATATGATTAAAAAATATGTGTTCGGCAGCATGTAGCCGGATACCAACTGAAAAGAGAGGTGTATTATGAAAAAGAGTATGGTTCTGTTTTTGCTGATAATTGCCATGTGTATAACTGTTCCCCTTTACGGTGCGCAGCCCGGACCTTTGGAGCAGGTGAAAGTTCCCATTGAAAAAGGCATAGCCCTTCTCAAGGATCCGCAGTACACAGCCGCTGACAAAAAGGAACTTCAGAGGGAGAAAATCTGGGAAATCATGCATGAGGCATTTGATTTCAAACTGATTTCCATGCGGGCATTGGCGCGGAGCTGGAAGGATTTCAGCCCAAAGGAGCAGGAGGAGTTTATCTCAGCGTTTACCGAACTGCTCCGGAACACCTATATTGACAAAATTCAGGGGGAATTTCATGATGAGGAGATTGTTTTTCTCAACCAGGACATGATTTCGGAAGACAAAGCAGTTGTCAAAAGCAAAATCCTCAGAGGCAAAGTGGAAATTCCCATGGATTACAGTATGTATTTTCACGATGCCAAATGGTGGATTTACGATGTCAATATCGAGGGCGTCAGTCTGGTAAGCAATTACCGTACCCAGTTTAAAAATATTCTGGAAAAAGAAAAGCCCCAGCAGTTGATTCAGCGTCTGAAAGAGAAAAATGACAAGCACGAGCGGGACAGGGGTATGGATCTGGAACATACAGAGCCGAAAAAGGATCAGAAAACGCCCTGATTTTCCGCTTTTTTCAGAGTTGAACTGAGTGATAAAGATAAGAGAATCAGCCGATCGAAAATTTTCCCCCGGAGTGCAGAAATTGTATTTTTGCACTCCGGGAACCGCTCTGAATCCGGTCTCCGGAAAATTTTTCAATCTGCTGAGAATTGCCAAATGAATGTTTTGCAATCCGGACAAATCCAAAGAACCTGTTTTTGACACTCACCTTTAAACTTTCAGAAATTTTTCCGAGGTATCACGTGAACAGAACTGCTTTTTTCATAGAAATTGCTGTTTTTGTTTCCATGTTTGCACTGATCTGCTTTCCGGCCCCTGCCTTTTGTGCTGATACGGAAGATCCCTATGCAGATATTCTCAGCGATCTGGAGGAAGAGGAACAGTCACCGGGCAGGATAAGCGATCCCCTGTATTATTGGAACAAAGGCATGTTTCATGTCAATGACAAACTCTATTTCTGGGTGATGAAACCTGCAGCGACCGGTTACAAAGCAGTAACTCCGGAACCGGTGCGAAACGGGATCAGGAATTTTTTCACCAATCTTTTTACGCCTGTGCGTTTTGTCAACTGCATACTGCAGGGCAAAACTGAAAGAGCAGGGGTGGAACTGGGAAGATTTATGGTCAATACCGTTGTGGGCGTTGGCGGATTCGGAAATCCTGCGGACAAAGAGCCATCCCTGAAAAGAGTGCCGGAAGAGGATTTGGGACAGACTCTGGCAGTTTACGGTCTTGGCAATGGTCTGTATATTGTCTGGCCGGTTCTGGGGCCGTCTTCTCTCCGGGATACTGTGGGTTCAGCAGGGGACAGTTATCTTTCTCCTCTTTCCTATGTTGACTCCGGCGCGTCCATTGGACTGCGGGCTGTGGATACAGTCAACGGAGTATCCTTCCGCATCGGCGATTATGAATCCCTGAAAAATGCCTCGGTTGATCCTTATGAGGCATTCCGTGATGCGTATATCCAGAACCGGGAGAAAAAAATCAGGGAATAGGAAACATTGCCGTTTTTGGGATAATCCCGGAAATCACTCCGCTGAAATTTGCAATCAGAGCCAAGCCATCGCGGTTTCAACCGCGCAACTCCCATGCAATCCTGAAATGATAAATCAAAATGTCAGAGATTTATGAAAGATATGAAAGGTATGGCAATGAAGAGGAAGCAGCCGACTGTGCCAATAAGCAAAAACTGGTTCCAAAACCAAATCATGAAACACAGCCGAAATGGATTGCTGAAATCGGTATGGTTGATCCCAGAAGATTGGGAAAACCCAAAAATTATAAATACCGAATAGAGATAATTACGAAAAAAGGTACAAAAGAATGGCTGAAGCAATTTGAAACCAAACCTGAAAATGAGCCGTGCAGATATGCAATTCCGCAGGATGCTCTGTCAACATTCAATGATAAATATCTTATTTCAGTTTCAATCGCAAAAAGAGGTGCGGCACGATGAATAATTTACCGAATATATCAGAATCCTATTTGGAAAATCTGGATTCATATATAAAAAAACTGGTTGTCAGCTTCGGTTCCGGGACAGAAGACAATATTGAAAGTATGAATCATATAGAATTGGGTTATTCAGGAGGCAATTTTGGAATAAAAATAAAGAATAAGGATCTGTTTGTTTCAGACATTGTCAATGCACTTGAAGATATGGAACAGCCTCCGCAGGAAGTTAAGGAATATTATCCTGACATAACAGATCAGGAGTGGCAGGCTTCCACAAGATTGTCAACCTTACTCCTTCTTTTGTTTGAAAAATCAGTAAAGGAAAAGTTTTTGGAAAAACCGGAGAAAGAAATTAAACCTGCTTTGGCTTTATATGAAATCTGAAAATGCGAAGTAAGGATTAATTTTTATTATACTGCAGGATTTACGCATCTGAATTTTAACCTGCTGATTGTTATGATGAGGATATAAAATGATAACTGTAAAAAAACAGGATGTGGGAAACTGGCTGCTGATAGAATATCTGTCAACTTTGCATACGGTCAGTGAAAAATTGCGTTTTTTTGAGCATAAGTATCATCAGGCCTGGGAAACATTCCATAAAGACATCCTGACATCTGTAAAAGAGGATTTTGCCAAATGGGATGACTATATCGACCAAATGGGATGACTATATCGAATGGAAAGCCTATATAAAAATGGATGAAGAACTTTCCGCGAAAATTGAAGAGGTCAGGCATGGAAATTTTGAAATTGCCTGACCGGACAACCGGGGTTAAAAATTATGAGATAGCGGTCTCTGTGTTCTTTTTCCCTGCATTCAACAAAAAAACCTTCAGATCATGGAGGAAAAACCTATGTCCGAATTCTTTCACGCAGCCATTTCCCCTTTAAATCTTCCCTTCACCATTCTTATGGGGCTGATGCTCCTGTATTGGATTTTTGTCATTGTTGGCGCGGCAGATATGGACTGGATGCCGGATATGGATATGGACATGGATGATGGAGGGGAACTGTTTTCATCTCTGACAGAAATGCTCAATATCGGGGAAGTGCCGGTTATGATGGTTCTAAGCATCATGGTGCTGAGCTGCTGGACCCTTTCCATGCTGGCCAATCACTATCTCAATCCTGCCCAGTCCATACTGCTGGGAACCGGCCTGTTTGTCATCAATATTGTTCTGGGCTTTTTTGCCACTGTTCTTATGACCCGCGCGGTGGTGAAAATATTCGGCCCCATGAGCCGTGAAGACAAATCTGATCAGCAGATTCTCTACCGTACCGGAACCGTTGTCACCAGTCAGGTCAATGCCAGTGTCGGACAGGTGGATATTCACACCAAAGGTTCCGTCATTCGCATCAATGCCCGTACCCAGCGGGATGTGATTTTTCTGAAAGGAGATAAGGTGCTGGTTTTTGATGAAGATAAGGAAAAAGGCATCTATTTTGTGGAAAAATACGAGGAAGAATGAGAAGATAAATATCCTATGGAAAAAACAGACCGTTCTGAATTCATCATTTAAAAAAGGGAGGTTGTCATGGATTTTCTGACCGGCATCGGCGTGACAGGTATTATTTTTCTGCTTTTTGTGGTGTTCGGCTTTTTTGCCATGGTTGCCAAGTTCTACCGCAAGGTGGAGCAGGGACAGGCTCTGGTGCGCAACGGCATTGGGGGCACAAAAGTCAGTTTTTCCGGCTCCATTGTTGTTCCCATTCTGCATATGGCCGAGGTGATGGACATATCGGTGGAACGGGTCATCATTGATCGGCAGGGAGGTGAGGGATTGATCTGCAAGGACAATATCCGGGCAGACATCAAAGTTGTTTTTTTTGTGCGTGTGAACAAAACCGAGGAGGATGTGCTGAAAGTGGCTCAGTCCGTAGGCTGCAAACGCGCATCTGATCCCAAATCTTTGCAGGAACTGTTTGATGCCAAGTTTTCAGAAGCTCTGAAAACCGTAGGCAAGCATTTCAATTTCTCGGATCTTTATACCTCCCGCGACCAGTTCAAAGAGGAAATCCTCAAAGTTATCGGCACGGATCTCAACGGTTTTGTCATGGATGATGCTGCCATTGACTTTCTGGAGCAGACCCCCATCACCAAACTGGATCCGGACAATATCATGGATTCCGAGGGCATCAAACGGATTACGGAACTGACTTCTGACCAGAAAATTCTGGCCAACCAGATTGACCGGGAACGGGAAAAAACCATCACCCGGCAGAATGTGGAGGCTAGGGATGCGGTTCTGGAACTTGAACGGCAACTGGCTGATGCGGAAAACCGTCAGAAACGGGAGGTGCAGTCCATCAAGGCCCGTGAGGAGGCTGACACCAAAAAAATACAGGAAGAGGAAAGGCTCAAGGCTGAACGCGCTCGCATCACCACTGAAGAGGAAATCCATGTGGCAGAGGAGAATAAGCAGAGACAGATTATTGTGGCCCGGAAAAACAAGGAGCGCACTGAGGCCATTGAAACCGAACGGCTGGAAAAGGATCGGATGCTCGAAGCTACCGAACGCGAGCGGATTGTGGAACTGACCCGGATTGAAAAAGACAAGGCTGTGGAAATTGAAAAGAAGAATATTCAGGAAGTTATCCGGGATAGGGTTCGGGTGGAAAAAACCGTGGTCGAAGAACAGGAGCGCATCAAAGATACGCAGGCATTTGCCACTGCAGAACGGGAAAAAAAGGTTGCCATCACCCAGGCAGAAAAATCCGCAGAAGAGGCTCTGGTCATTGATGTGAAAGCCGCGCAGGCTTCCCGTCAGGTGGCGGAACTCAAAGCAGATGAGGATATGATCAAAACCCTCAAAGCTGCGGAAGCAGCCAAAAAAGCAGCAGATTTCAGGGCAGAACAGATTGCGGTTGAGGCAGAGGCATATCAGAACAAAGCACAGAAAGAATCCGCAGCCAAAAAAATGCTGGCTGAAGCCGCGACTGCGGAAAAAGCTGCTCCCGGATTGGCAGATGTGCAGGTTCTGGAAGCCCGCGCGGTTGCCATTGAAAAAGAGGGAACCGCGAAGGCCAAAGTGGAATCCCTGCATTATCAGGCAGAAGCCAAAGGCATTGAAGGCAAGGCCAATGCCATGAAACTGCTGGATGCCGTAGGCCGGGAACATGAGGAATTCAAGCTGGAACTGGAAAAGGCAAAGGTGGTGGAACTCGCGGAAATGGAAATCCGCAAAGAAGTGGCAAAATATCAGGCCGAGGTGCTGGCCCAGGCTCTCAAATCTGCAAAAATAGACATTCTTGGCGGAGAATCTGTGTTCTTTGACAAGGTGGTGAATGCCGTGATCGCGGGAAAAACTGTGGATCGCTTTGTTTCCAGCAGCAAAACCCTGAGTGATGTGAAAGAAACCTTTTTCAATTCTGATCCGGAATTCTTCAAATCCCAGATTCGTCGATTTGTCACCCAGTTCGGCCTGAATGCCGAGGATGTGAAAAACCTCAGTGTTTCTGCCCTGCTGGGCAAAATGGTGGGCATGGCCCAAAAGCCAGAAGACAAAGGAATGCTCTATGAACTGCTCGCGATTGCGGAACGCACAGGGATAACGAAAAAGTCAACTGTTCAGAAAGAGGGGGATAAGTAAAGTACGAAAGAATAATACCGATTCGCCATTGACTTTATAAAATCAGCAACTGATCCGGAGGAGTGCAAAAATTAAGCGGAGCGGTTTTTTGCACACGCGGAAAAACTGACGGTACTGTATCAAATCAATGGAGAATCGGTATAACTCGGCGCAGATAGGATTTTCCCCTTTCGTAAATCTGCGATAAGTAGGCAAACAAAAGTTTTCGTGTATTCAAAAAACCGGATTTTCCCAAAAAATCCGGTTTTTATGAAAATTTTATGCCCCAAAATTTATGGAACCTTACTTAAGCTGATTGCCGGATATTCCTTTTTTTCAGAACATCAGAACCTATGCAAAATATCCTTGTTTATCTTATCTTTATCCTTACCTATGTTCTTATCGCGTCCCGGCGGCTTTCCATTCTGCCCATTGGCAGACCCGCGGGTGCGCTTTTCGGCGCGACCCTCATGGTTGCCGCAGGCGCGCTCACTCCGGAACAAAGTTACAGGTCAATTGACCATAACACCATTCTCCTGCTTTTTTCCATGATGATTCTTTCCATTTATCTGGAACGGGCCGGTTTCTTCATTCTGACTGCCCGAAAAATAGGGAAAATCTGCAATACCCCGTGGAAAATGCTGATCTCTGTGGTGCTGAGTTCCGGTTTTCTCTCAGCGTTTCTGATGAATGACACCATCTGCATATTTATGACCCCCATTGTTGTAAGCATCTGCCGGACATACGGGCTGCCCTTCGGGCCTTTTCTGATTGCGCTGGCTACATCCGCAAACATCGGCAGTGCTGCCAGTCTGGTGGGAAATCCCCAGAACATGATCATCGGCAGCCTAAGCAGTTTCAATTTTGGCAGATTTATTCTCTTTGCCGCGCCTCCCGCGCTGCTGGGACTGCTTATCAATATTGTGCTGCTGCGCCTGATATACCGGAAAGAGATTCCGTCCGCGTTTGCCTCTATGCCTGATCCCGATGACAATGGCAACGGCAATGGGAAAATGCGGCTGGCTTTGGCAACAGTGCTGTGCGTAATCTCTGGTTTCTTTGCAGGATGGCATCTGGCCTATACCTCTCTGGCAGGAGTGATGTTTCTCATTATTGCGGATCGGGAGGAACCTTCGGAAATCTTTGCCCGGATTGACTGGTCTATTCTGGTTTTCTTCTGCTGCCTTTTCATTGTGGTGCAGGGACTCAACCTGACCGGCATTGTGGAAAAGGCATGGACGGCCAGCGAATCCTGGCTCCGCTTTTCCCGTCCGGCCGGACTTTTTTTCTTCACTGCCCTGATGACAGCAGGATCAAACATTGTTTCCAACGTGCCAATGGTCATGCTCACCGGCCCTTTGATTGGCAATCTCGGCCCGGCTGAGGCAGGATGGGTGCTGCTGGCTTTTATTACCACTGTGGCAGGCAATCTCACCCTGATTGGATCTGTGGCAAACATTATTGTTGCCGAGGGTGCAAAAAAGTATTATACACTGAATTTTTTTGAATATCTCCGTTTTGGTCTGATTTCCACAATAACAGTGCTGACAGCAGGGGTGGGGCTGATATATCTGATGATGATATAATCAATGCTGTTTCTTTAAGGTGATTTCCAGAAAAAGAAAAGTAGCATAAGCTTCCAGCTTGTGCCTGTGAACTGAAATGGGATATTTATTTTCAGAAATCACATAAGGGATTTTCCAAAAAATAAAGTACCCGTTTTTTCAGCATGGTGTCGGATTACGCTCCGCTAATCCGACCTACTTTGGGTAGATTATTTTGTTTTAATTCCCCAAATAAATTTAAGGAGTGCCGAACTGAAAGTACGGCAGTCTTTTCTGAATCATTTCAGTTTTTTATAAACAGAGATTTTTTATTCATGTCCTGTTTTTTCTCTTTATAACCATTCTTTACGGAGGAGGCAATGAAAGAAAACAACTCGTTGAAGATACTGAAAAATGCAATTCTGCTGGAAAAAAGGGGAGAGGCTTTTTACCGTAAGGTGGCCGAGCAGACAGAGAACAAAGCAGTGAAAGAATTTTTTGCACTCATGGCAGCAGAAGAGGAAAACCATATCCGCATTCTTTCTGACCAGTTTATTTCCTTTAAGGAAAACAGGCAGTTCAAACCGGGAAACTATATTGAAAAAACTGCGTGTGATGCGGCATCAGAAATTCTGAACCCTGATCTGCAGGAAAAAATATCTGCCGCAGGTTTTGAATCTGCTGCCATTGGTGCTGCCATTTCAATGGAGGAACGGGCAGTTTTGCTGTATTCGGATCAGTCCGGAAAAACTGAAGATCCGGAAGAAAGGAAACTCTATGCCTGGCTTGCTGATTGGGAGCGGGGTCATCTGAAAATTCTGCTGGATATGGATCGGCAACTGACAGAGAAAATCTGGAATGACAATCAGTTCTGGCCTTTTTAAATTCTGTCCCATGTGCGGAAGCCGGCTGGAAATCTCTGCCTCTGACAGCAGAACACGCGTTTTTTGCAAAGTCTGCCGGAAAACACTGTATCAAAATCCATCGGTGGGTGTCGCAGTGATTGTAATCCGGGAGAACAGACAACTTCTTCTTGTGCGGAGAAAAGGTTCATATGCAGGCATGTGGTGCATTCCCTGCGGACATGCAGAATGGGATGAGGATGTCCGTATCTCCGCACAAAGGGAATGCCGTGAGGAAACCGGGCTGGAAGTGGACATCGGGCCGGTTTTTGCTGTTCATTCCAATTTTCATGACCGGGAAAAACAGACTGTGGGAATCTGGTTCTGGGGAAAGGAAAAGGGCGGAGAACTCAGGGCCGGTTCAGATGCTTCCGAAGTCTGCTTTTTCCCGCTGGATTATCTGCCGGAAGCAATGGCCTTTCCCACGGATCTGCTGGTTTGTCAGCAGCTTCAGACCTTTATCACAAATCCGGGTGAGTGCAAAAATTAAGCAAAGCGGTTTTTTGCACACAATCCGGAGGAGTGCAAAAATTAAGCGGAGCGGTTTTCTGCACACAATCCGGCGGAGTGCAGAAATTAAGCGGAGCGGTTTTTTGCACACAATCCGGAGGAGTGCAAAAATTAAGCGGAGCGGTTTTTTGCACACGCGGAACAGCGGAAAAACTCACAATTGTATCAAATCAATGGTGACTTGGCATAAAACATATTCTTTTCACGGAATCGGCACTTCCATCAGCAGTGACATTAGGCGATCTCTGGGAAATTCGCTCAGATTTTCCGCGGAACGGAGCCGGTGCGATACCACCCAGGGCATGATTTTCTGGAGATCTTCAGGGATAATATAATCCCTTCCGTGACAGTATGCCCAGGAACGGGAAGCCCGCAGGAGAGCAAGACCTGCTCTGGGTGAAAGCCCCACATGAAAATGAGCGGAAGTACGGGTGTGGGTCAGAATATCCTGCAAATAGGCTATAAAAGCCTCCGAAGCCCGAACCTGCTGTACTTTTTCCTGAATTTCCTGCACATCTCCCGTCATCAGGCAGGAATCCATTTTTGCCAGAATATGCTCGGCCCCTTCCCCGGTCAGGAGTTTTTTTTCTGCGCTCCTATCCGGATAGCCCAGTTCAATGCGCATGAGAAAGCGATCCAGTTGGGATTCAGGCAGGGGATAGGTTCCGGCCTGTTCCAGAGGGTTCTGGGTGGCTATCACAAAAAAAGGCGTTTCCAAAGGACGGGTGGCCCCTTCGGTTGTCACCTGCTGTTCCTCCATAGCCTCCAGCAGCGCGCTCTGGGTTTTGGGGGTGGCCCGGTTAATTTCATCGGTCAGCAGAACCTGCGTAAAAATCGGCCCGGGATGGAAAACAAAGAGATTGTTTTTCTGCTCAAATACAGACACGCCCAGAATATCTCCGGGCAGCATGTCACTGGTAAACTGCACCCTCCGGAAACTGAGCCCCAGGCATTTGGACAAAACCTTTGCCAAAGTGGTTTTGCCAATGCCGGGCAGATCCTGAATCAGCAGATGTCCCCGGGCAAAAAGGCAGGTCAGGGCCAGGCGGATCTGATCCTCCTTGCCCAGAATTACTGTTCCTATCTGCCGCACAATATTTTCAAAATCAGAATTTTGCATGTATTTTCCCTGTTTTCTGAAAAGTTTTTGTCTGTTTCGTCCCAAAAAGCTTTTTTCACAGGCCTGAATCAAAGGCTGTGTAATATGTATGCAAACAAAGGTTTTCGTGTATTCAAAAAACCGGATTTTTCCAAAAAATCCGGTTTTTCTGAAAATTTTATGCCCAAAAAATTTATGGAACCTTACTTATAAGCCATAAAAATATGCAGAATATCACAATATGAAAAATTAGTAAACAGAACTTCAGAATTCCATCTGCTGATTCTGAAAAGGGAAAATGTGTCTGAACAGAATTCACAGTTCTGTCTGTATTATTTTTTTTGGACATTTTTTGACTGATGATATATAGACAGATACAGTGATTTTTTCAGACACAAAAATATGCAGGGACAAAAAATGACGAAAGAACAGGACACAAAAAGCAGAAAAGATCTTCAGAATATCCCTTTCTGGCATGACCCGGATAACAGGGCAGTTTTTTATCAGATTCTGGCCCTGGCAGTGGTGTTGCTGACCGGATATTACCTGTTCAGCAATACCCTTGCCAACCTTGAACGGCAGAAAATTGCCACAGGTTTCGGATTTCTGGGCAAGGAGGCTGGATTTGAAATCGGTGAATCCATGATCTCCTATTCCGCAGCAGATACCTATGCCCGCGCGCTGACAGCCGGAGTGCTTAACACCCTGAAGGTCTCTTTTGCCGGAATTTTTTTTACTGTTGTGCTGGGAACTTTTATCGGCATTGCCCGGCTTTCCGCAAACTGGCTGCTGTCAAGGCTGGCTGCTGTTTATATTGAGGTGCTTCAGAATGTTCCCATACTGCTGCAGCTTTTTTTCTGGTATGCCATATTTTATGAAGTCCTGCCATCGCCCCGGAACGCAGTCAGTCCCTTTGCAGGTGTTTTTCTCAGCAACCGGGGACTGATCTTTGCTGTTCCCGAATCCCATCCCGTTCATAAGTATATATTTTTTGCCTTTACAGCCGCTTGTGTCTGCATATGGATACTGCGGAAATGGGCAAAAAAACGCCAGGACAGCACAGGCAGAATTTTTCCCCTTGTCCGGGTTTCCCTGTTCATTCTCACTGCTCTGCCCCTGATAACCTGGCTGGCAGGCGGCGCACCCGTGAAAATGAATATTCCACATCTCAGGGGTTTCAATTTTGAGGGGGGCATGATACTCAGCCCGGAATTTGCTGCGCTTCTGCTGGGTCTTGTGCTTTACACTGCCGCATTTGTGGCGGAAATTGTCCGGGCCGGAATTCTCTCTGTCAGTCACGGCCAGACCGAAGCAGCCATGTCTTTGGGGCTGAGACCGGCTTTGATTCTGAATCTGGTAATTCTTCCCCAGTCCATGCGGGTTATCATTCCGCCCCTGACCAGCCAGATGCTCAATCTTATCAAAAACAGTTCCCTGGCTGTGGCTATCGGATATCCGGATTTTGTGTCTGTGGCAAATACCAGCATCAACCAGACCGGGCAGGCCATTGAAGGCATTGCCCTGATTATGGCAGTCTATCTGTTTTTCAGCCTGACCACATCGTTTTTCATGAACTGGTACAACAAAAAGGTGAAACTGGTGGAGAGATGAGGAAAAAGAGAGGCATCTGAAAAAAAAATATGCGAAAAATCTCAGGGGATATAAGATTTTTTTTAGATGTTCTCCAAAAATAACTTGACGAAAGGGCAGTGATGATTTAGAATATCTTTAATTGTTATTATCGGATTAATCTTTCCATATTTCTTCCGCTTCAGATTTTTTTCCTGCCAAAACAGCTCTTTTTCATACAGTGAAACGAAAAAATGGATGCACTCTGAAAGGGAAAACTCTGGTTTTCTTTTATATCACAGAGGTATCCATAAGTTACAGCGTTCTTCTCTGTTTTGCGGAACAGGCTGAGGGCAGTGAAAATTTTTTTAAGCCTTTGCTGTCCGGTTTTTTCCGCAGACCATAGGGGAAAGCTGTATTGATTCATGAACTCCACAAGAGGAGGTGCGTAATGAATGCAATCAGACAAAGAGCATTTTCCCGCAACAGTTATGTGACATCTGTCATGTATTCGGATTGTGGAACCCAGAATTATGACCAGGCCCGAATGATTAACAGCAGTGTGGGCGGTCTGTGTCTGGAAACCCGGAAGCCCCTGAAGCCGGGAACAAGTGTTTACATCAAAATGACTGATTTTTCCCCGGATCCGTATTGGCCGGAAGCATGTGACTGTTTTCTGGGAGAAGTCAGATGGTGCGAACAGCAGAATGGTTCAGATACACCCAGTTACGGCATAGGGATAAGATTCATTACAGGCGTGTGCAGACACTGCGGTCAGTATATTCAGCAGAAAAATATGGACATAGACGATTTGTGCACGGACTGCCATAACCAGTTGGAGAGGGTATCAGATGAGACAATCAGAAATGGAATTTCAAACTTCTTTTTCGGAAATGTCCTGTAGTCATCTTTCAGAAATGGGAATAAAAACATAAAGGGACGGCATAATGCCATCCCTTTTTTTATTTTGTGAAAAACGCCTCAAAACTTCCACAATCTGCCTAATTTCCTCTGTGTCCGGAATTTCCGGGGGGATTTTCCGGATCAATTTTTTCGCCCTTCCTGAACAGACACATCCTCTGATCCTTTTCACTGAACCCCCTCTTTTTCTGTTTCCATTTCGGCAGTTGAAGCACATGGATTTGCAGATGATCTGTCATACCGGTTCTCCATTGGTTTTATACAAATCCGGAGGAGTGCAAAAATTGAGCGGAGCGGTTTTTTGCACACACTTAACAGCGGAAAAATTTATGGTATTGCATCAAATCAATGGAGAATTGGTATCAGCACTGCCCTGTGTGCGCTGTCACAGATTCCAAAGGCGAGATGGCAGGCTGTCTTTTCCGGAAACAGATTTACGTTGAGTATCCAGACGGAAATGACCGGAGCGGGTTTTCCCTAATCATCTCCTGCCTGTATCTGCACCGGGCAGGACAAATTCTTCCATAAAGTTGATTTCAGGATTGCATATTCATGCCATAATGCACAAAAAAGGCTCTGTCCCTTATGGAAAAGCCAGCCTTTAATCAAAAGCGGTATATTGGGAACATTTCCGGGTCTCTTAAAAAACTATCGGCCTCTGCTATCCAGCCAGTCCTCAGCACCATGCTTGGCTATGTTAACCGGATCAGGCAGTAAGCCAAAAAACATTTTTTCAGATTGAAGTCTTGCAGCCACCACACCTTTTAATGCTTCTGCACCGGTCAGCGTAAGTCTTGAGTTTGTGATGCGCTCATTTGCAACTGTGAGTATCGGGTGGATATGCTCTGTTATGGCAGAATTGAGCTGAATTATGATCCTGCTCCCTCCCGTTCTGATCATGTCTTCAAAAAAACAGTTAACCAGAACGCTTGTGTCAACACAGGTAAGATAATAACATCCGAGTATCGGGCATATTTCGAATATTTTTATGGGTTTGGAAAGAATTGTCTCACCTGTGAGTATTTTGTTCGCTGTAATTTTCTGCTCAATATCTTTTGCAAGAGAGTAGAACTGAAGACCCAGAGAAATAAGACTGCTGACTATGCCTGTTATAGGATTAACAATGACGCTGACTGACGGCGCTCCCAAAGTAACCGCATCTCCGACTTGGCCGGCAACTTTTACAAGTAGTTCTGTGGAGTGAAGTGCAAGAAGCTTAGAGGACATTGCCAGTTCATCTTCAAGAAGATTTCGGAGAGATCTGAGAGCTGTATTGGGGTCACCTGAGCGTAAAGCATGCTTGTGCTTGTTTACCGTATAAAGATCATATCCTTCCATTGCAATGTTTTTTACATCTTTGACTGTTTTGAAGGTGCTGGTAGCTAGGCACACATACGGTGCCACAGACACTACGATATCTGCTATTATCTCTCCTAAATCTGCAATCACTTCTGTCAAAAATTCTGTAACAACCTGTTCGGCAAACTCTGCAAGAGTATCAGCCATCACATCTACAATACCTGTATATATAGCTGAATATAATTTACTCTTTACTTTTCCCATAATGGGCAGAAATACCTGCTCAGCGGATCTCGCTATCCCATCAAGATTGTCTTTTGCCTGACTCAGAACACTCTGGAATTTTTCCACTCCCCCCACCAGATTTTGCTGAATGGTATTGGATACATCTCTGACTGTGTCAGCCGCACCGGAGCCGGGCCTTTCTCTATCCTCCGGATTCCAGTTTTCCACCACAGATTTTACATTGGAAGCCATAAATGGAGCGGTTGTAGCAACAGAGAAGGCAGACTCACTGGCCCCCTCTTTGAGATTTCCCCTTATATTTCTGGGCTGTTTATATACTTGGGGAACAGTCACGGTCGTTGGTTTTCCTCTCAGATCATTGACAGTCTTTTTCACAGTCCTTTTCACTGCACCTATTGATTTTCCCATCAGTCCCTCCTTAAAAACAACCTGTCGGCCAGCCAGCAGTTTGGAGAGGGATTTCGCACTTTCCCTTTTTACAAAAGCTATTGCTTCCTTTTCTCTTTTCCGTTCCTCATATGTCACAATTCTCTGGGGATCGGGGAACAGCAGACTGTTAAGCACAGATATGGCTCCATTTCTGTTCCGTTTGCTTTTGCTCCACATCGGTCCTTTTGAATTCTTCCATGCAGTCATGGCCGTTTTCAACTGTCTGAAATTTTCCCTGTTTTTGATCTGTTCATATTTCAGATAAGCCATGTCAAGTTGTTTTAATTCAGGGCTTCGTACAGTATAATCAACATTAGTCTGCTGTAACCATGTACCATAGGGCATCAGTTTTGGCATAATTCCTCCTTTGATTTTTTGCATTCAATTGGCAATATTTAAAACAGGTTAAAAAAACATCCGCTTCCCGACTGCCGGGAAGCACATTTTATAAATTCATTCCTTTGCTGGGTTTCATCCAGGAAGTCCAGCCCAGTCTTGCGCCTTTTGTCACACTCAGCAGCGTACCCGGAACATCCTCTTTTTTCAGAATCAGGATCAGATCAAAATAAAACTGACTGCCGGTGTAATACCAAATCGCTATTGATTTTTAAAAAATCCCCTCTTGAGAGGGGGCAGGGGGTGTGTCTTTCCCCGCCCCCTGACACACCCCTTTATCCCCTCTCAAGAGGGGAATGAAGAACTTAACAGCCCTGCCTTTACAAAAGGGGGGAGAAAAAAGGCTTAACTTAATGCCATTGGCGCGAAGCGTGGGAACGAGGGCGAAATCTGCCTGTGTTTTACCAAAATGTGAGATTCATCAGATCTCCTTCCAGAGTGCTTAATCTGAGGTCAAAATGGGAAAGTGTATTAATAATCCCAAGCACCTTGAACCGTTCTTCTGAAATTTTAATTTTTGCATCTTTATCAATTTCCGGAACAGGATTAAGAAAAAACCTGGAATACGTATCCAAAAGGTTCACTTTAACCGTGCCCTCAATCGTATCAAACAAATTCATTGGTGATGGTGGCTCCCGTAACCTATGGGAGATGTTTGGTGTCAGTTTTGCCATTCTTCTGCTTTGGGTCATGTGAATTTTTGAATGAAACTGATTCAGTTTTTCTTCGGCGAATTTTGCATCTTTATCCTGGATGTTGACCTGTTGTTCACTGCTTTCCTTGCAGAATGTCCCCAAAAGCGCCACTCCTTTTGAATATGTGGGTGCTTTTTTATATTCACGAATAGCATAAAAAAGCAAAATATTGGGATAACTCCATTCAGAGATACAAAAGTACAGGAAAGCTCTTCTGATGCGTGCATCGTTTAAAACCATATCAATATTAAAGTCCTTCTTGTCCTTATCTGCTTTTTTCTTTATTTTATCAAGAGTGTCCTTAATATATTGTATCTCTTTCTGTCTGGGCGTTTTGAAAAGCGGCATATTGCCTCCTTGTTTTGCCGGTACATTAAAAAAACAATTGATTTTTCATTATCTCTATTCCTGCGGAATTGCGGGAACAGAAATATCCATTACAAAAATCCGTCATATCCGCTGATATACTTCATCCCCTCACCTTCACCTGCCCCCACTCCGGCACGTCTTTGCTGGGTTTCACCCAGGAAGTCCAGCCCAGTCTTGCTCCTTTGGTCACGCTCAGCAGCATTCCCGGAACCTCCTCTTTTTTCACTATCAGCACCAGGTCAAAGTCAAACTGATCGCCTGTGTACGGAGCGGGAGCGTTGGGAGTAAGGTTTTTTCAGAATGAATCCGGAGCCGGAATTCAGATGAATCCTGAAATTTGGCGTTGTTATTATGAGAATTTCAGGTGTTTATCCTGTCAATCTCGGAAATCCCCCATAATTCCGATTCAGCTAATGCGGTGGGCACAAAAAGCGGTACCCACTCTACTGGGGCTAAGTAAGTTTCCATATATTTTATGGGATAAAGATTTCAGAAAACTTTACTGTTCAAAGGAATCCGTTCCGGGGAATCCATTCTTTTATACCACAAAATATATGGAACCCTACTTAATCCGTTGAAAATTGAAAATTCATCTTTGTATGAAAACAGAGAGTCCAGTGCCATGCATGTCTATTGCAACCTTTGCAGCTTGAATACTTCCATAATCAACGCCCGCGCCAGGCTCCATCACTGTTCCGTCTGGGCGAATCATGACATAATGCATACCAAAATGCTTTCTTTCCAGAAGAACCCTGAGTTCTCGCTGATCTCCGATGGGATTGCGAAAAGACCTGTTTGACTTCCACCAAGAACCACCAGGTTCGTCAAGAGCGTTCAAGGCTCTTAACGCATTTAGCTCGTTGTTGTATCCGATTTTCAGCCCGCGCACACTCCAAGTTCGATATGCAGTCGCCCAAGCAGTAAGTCCAAGCATTCTTGCGCAAATTACTATCTGTGAAGGCATACTGTAACTCCATCCATCCGGATTAATGTTGTTAGGATTATTGCTCGTCACCTGATATATTTGCGTTTCACATGCTTGGGTAAGTTCAAGAGGTGTTGGACCAGCCTGTAGGAGGATATACCTAGGGTTCTGCGGGATCTGGTTGATACCCAATTCATACGCCCCGCAGAGTAAACAGGAAGCTCCACAGGAATTTAGATAGGATTGTTGGTATGTAGCCATTATTCAACTCCTTTCTGCTTTGATATAACTGATGTTACGGATGAGAAAGTTGGTATCCGGTTGACATTGTTAAAATTAAGTGATTTTTCATTATTTCATGTTCCTGTGGAATTGCGGGAACGAAAACAGTAATTACACAAATCCGGCATATATGCTGATACGATTCACCCCCTCACCTTCACCTGCCCCCATTCCGGCACGTCTTTGCTGGGTTTTACCCAGGACGTCCAGCCCAGCCTTGCGCCTTTTGTCACACTCAGGAGCGTACCCGGAACATCCTCTTTTTTCAGAATCAGTACCAGATCAAAATCAAACTGATCCCCGGAGTAAAAACGGGTCAGTTGCCCGATGTCTGTATGTCCGGGTTTTCCGGGCAGAAAATCCAGAAATTTTTCCAAATCCATCGGCCCGATATACAGTTCAAACTTTCCCTGCTGCTCCCAGATCCGTTTTCCTATCACCGCATCATGACCCAGCCGGTTGTTCTGTCCTGTCAGTCCCACCTTTGTAATCTGATCTTCAGCCAGATCATACCACTGGCCGCACATCTGTTTTCCTTTGATCTGCACACTGAAATAATGGGAAAGCATGGCCTCCAGTCCCTTCATGGATCGGGGGTGCTGGTTCAGGATTCCGGTATAAAAAAGCAAAGCGCGGTCTTTGACGCTCATTCTGTTCTGCAGACCCTTTGTGCCCATGCCCATCAGACAGAACAGATACCGGGCAAAATGGCTTTGTGTGGCGTTTTTTCCGTCAAATGCAATCCTGTTCATTTTCCGCACACGGTAGAGCAGGGAAATGAAGCGGTGATTGAACATATCCAGAAAATCCGGCAAAGCTGTGTCTTTTTTCCGCAATCTTTCCTGAATCAGTTCTGTATAGGGCGGAGGCAGAACCCCGTGATGACCGGCCAGCCCCATAAAACTGACATCCATGCGTATGGGAGAATCTGCCCGGTTCTGACTGACTGCGCACACATCGCTCGCGGGGAATTCCAAATTCACAGCAGAGTGGAAGCGCAGGGTTTCTTTCTGTGCATCCGCAGTTTCGCCGACTGACAGTCTGTCCGGATGCAGCATTTCCAGCAGCCGCACGGCCTGATAAAAATCAAATCGCCAGGTTTCTGCAAACAGCAGTTTTTCTAAAAGATGATCTGATCCCCGGCTCTGGGCGGCCATATCTTCCATATTCCCTCACGCTGATAACTTTTGAGAATCAGTTGACTGAAGGTGTTTACCGAAGTGTAGAGGGCAAAAAAATGATCCAGCACCGAGGCCAGCAGAAAAGGGCTGGCTGCTGTGTACTGGGATTCATCCACAGTCAGGGTGACTTCCGTGCCGCGGCAGAATCCCCGCCACGCGTCTGAACCCATGCGCCGCACCACTTTCCGGCAGGCCAGTTCTCGTATACCGGAAACCTGATGGGCAATGTCACTTCTGCGCCATGTGTCCATCAGATCATGCGCGCTGTAAAGCATGAGGATTTCCCGCAAAGCCTCCGGGCTTTTTCCATCGCCGGACAGGGAAAGATAATTCAGAGACAGATGGGAAATCAGACGCCAGAGGGTTGCACCTTCCAAAGGCGGAGCAATCTGGGCAGCAGGTTTCTGCAGCACGGAAATCCGCAGCACAGGAGCAGCCTCCTCAATCTGCACCAGGGTTCCGGCAGGCAGTTCTTCTGCCAGCCACCGGTTGGTGCAGAGGGTTTTGGCAAAAACTGCTGTTCCCGGAGGCCGGGCCGGGTGAAAATCCATATCTGTAAAAGAAAGCCAGATCCGTGTGCCGGGCAGATCAGTGCGTCCGGTTCTTTCCCGCCGTGCATACCACCGGGCCTGTCCCGGATTGGCTTCCATGCCATGTGTGAAGGAGAAATAGGGTTCCACAGTTTCTGCTTCATAACTGGCGCCGCTGACTGCGTGTACGGAAAGGATGGAGTGAATTTCTGTTATCCGTTCTCTGCGGCTGTCAGCAGTAAGCAGATATTCGGGCCGGGTTCCGTCAATCCGGATGGGATCAGTGGTTTTGTGAAACAGATTGATGACCGGTGTGCATCCCAGACAAAAGGTGTCTTCATCTATCATCAGGGTTTTGGCAGGTATCTGATCCAGCACCAGCAGAATATCCGCACTGTTTCCGCAAAGCTGCACAGAGGAAAGATCCAGATCAAAAAACAGGTATTTCTGGGGAAACGCGAAATATTCATGGATCAGACGGTAGCCTTCATGCGCATTGGGCGGATCAGGCAGCACATTTTCCCCATGTCCGAATCCCACTGGCCGGATCACTTCTCCTGCCGGATAAAGCGGTTTTCTGCTGTTTCCTGTCAGTACTGCGGTTTTCAGGGTATGGACAAAAATCAGTTCATACAGGCTGGTCGCAGTCATGCGGTCTCCGTTGATATGAAATCGTATCCGGTCAATGCCGATCTCTTCCAGAGGAACCGAAAAACTTTCCACGCGCAGGCGCACCACCATTGCGGCTTTGGACACATAATCCAGAAAATCATACTGAGCTGCGGACTCAAACCCCGCGTAACTCAGTTTCACAGGCCAAAGTGTAAGGGGATAGCAGGTTCTGAAACGGCAGATATCCCCCTGCTCGCTCTGGGCAAACAAAGGCGTGTGTCTGGGAATCAGATGGCCTGTGGTAAATCCGCCCTGATCCGGGTCAACCTCAAACCGGGCAATGGACATGGAGGGTGTGGGGGAAGCAAACTGCGGATACAGAATGCCAAGAAGGGCTGTGGAAATGCGGGGAAATTCACTTTCCAGATTGTACTGAATCCTGCCGCTGAGAAAGGCAAAGGATTCAATGAGCCGTTCAATATGGGGATCAGGGCACCGGTCGGCCTCCAGTTCCAGACGGCCTGCGATTTTGGGATACTGTTTTGAAAATTCTGATCCCATCCGGCGCAGATACGTGAGTTCCCGTTTGTAGAATTCCAGCATGGTTTCATGCGCATTCATGAAGTATCCTCAGCATTGTCGTGTGAAATCTGAAAATCACCTAAGTTATATCCCATTCACCCGTATCATTCTGAAAAATCGTGCGGAAGGATACCGGCTCCCGGACATCCTCCACGACCAGCATGGCTTCAATGATCACTGCAACAGTTTTTTCATTCCGGGGTACAGGTTCTGTGCGTACCCGTACATTGCTGAGCCGGGGTTCAAACGCGGAAATCGCACGCTCCATGCGCCGGGCCAGCAGATACTGATTCTCAGAACTTGCGGTTGAGTAAGAACCGAAATCCGGTATGCCATAGTCAATCACCGTGAGATCGGTCTCATCAAACAGCGTACCCGGCAAAGGCGTCCGGGTATTGAGCAGCCACAGCAGATCCCGGTGCAGGGAGTCCCTGAGTTTTTTTCTGCTCTGGGTGCGCAGGGGCCTCAGTTCACGGCTTCTGTCCGGCATATCATCAATAAGACGATCCAGCAGGGAGGCTCTGGACTGAAATAGTTCTTCTGTGTTCAGCATCACATTTGTCCTGTTGTCTGAACTGTGATTCATCTGATTACTCTGATTTTATCCGCACTTTAATCAGACAAATCAGAATAATCAGAT
>CAZHPS010000030.1:18962-25533 GCA_964534335.1 uncultured Desulfobacterales bacterium | reverse complement strand
GCCCGGAGGAAGTTTCCGCACCGGTTTTTCACGTGGCTGGGAAAGGGTCATCTGCCTGCACAGGTTCAGAAAAAAACGGGGCTGCACCTTAAAGGCCGGAGTCCAGAAATAAAATCCGCTCTGTTTATCTTCCTCCCGCGCCACTTTTATGAGATTGGCAGCCCGGATCAGATCTGCATAGGACTGCAGGGAAATGCCGGACACATCAGCCTGTATGCGCCAGAAGGGAAACCACACCCTGTTTTCCGGATCTTTGTCCGGAAACAGGCCGAAAGTGACAGGAACCAGCCGATCCTGACCGGACTGCCAAGCTGTTTCACAGTTGCGGCAGAAAAGAACCATTGCATCGGGCTCGGTATGCAGATCCCATCCGCACGCGGGGCAAAGAGATGGAACAAAACGCATCCGCCATTTTGCAGCCTTTTCTCCCAATGCCGCAGGTGCAAATCCTTGGGGAAGATCAGCAGAAACCGGATGATGCAGCACAGCATCCCAAAGTTGACCGTCCTGTGCATAAAAGGGCGCGTAAATCAGGCTCAGGTTTTCCCCCACAAAATCCTGACAAAGGGCAGGGGAGGAAAGTCCTGCATTGAAACGTGCCGTAAATATCTGCATGATTTTTTCCGGGGAAACTGTATGGCGCAGAAAATATCCGGGCATGTCCGGTTTGCGGAATTCCAGTTTCATGGTCTGTGTCCGCAGTCCCAGCGTTCCGGGAAAACCGGGAAGAGAAACCGCAGGATGGCTGATGTCCATAAATCGTTTGTGTATTCCTCCGGCAGCACAGGAAAAAAGGGTTCCCTTGAGACGCCAGTAGGGAACATGGATCAGTTCCGTGCCATCAGGCGCGGAATGGGGAATCACACAGCGGAAAAAATCCTTTGCAATCAGGCAGGATTTCACACGGCAGAATCCGCAGGCAAACACACGTCCGGTTTCTTCCAGTTGGGCGGGCGCACCGCACTGGGGACATTGAAAGTCTATGCAGAGATTAAAGCCGCTCACCGCACTGATTGCAGAACACAGAATCTGCCAGATTTTCACTGCCGCATTTGCCGCAGTTCCCGGGCTGGGGTTTTTCTTCTGC
Source organism: uncultured Desulfobacterales bacterium (assembly GCA_964534335.1). Classification (GTDB taxonomy): domain Bacteria; phylum Desulfobacterota; class Desulfobacteria; order Desulfobacterales; family Desulfococcaceae; genus JAABRU01. The sequence goes on along the minus strand of CAZHPS010000030.1, from coordinate 24,446 downwards.
TGACTGTCCGCACCGGGAACAGAATTTTGCTCCCGGAGTCAGGTTTTTTCCGCATTTGGCACATTGCCGGAAGATGATGATCTGATGACCGCACTGGTGGCAGAATTTGGCATCAGTCTGAACCGGATTCTGACATTCAGGGCAGGAGGGAGAAATTTTCCCGTTCACTGTGTCCGGAGCAGCGTTTTCCGTATTTTTGGGGGAAAAATACTGGGCAAACATGGCCGGAAGCACAAGCCCAAGCCCGGTTCCCATGGCTGATTCACCGGATGCGGCCTTTTCCATTGCCATTGCTGCCTTCATCTGCATGAGTTTGTTCATATCCGGAAACAAACCCATGCGGCTCCGGTCATCAATGGCCTGCTGCACTTCCGGCGGGGGCGTGATTGCATTGATATAAAGATCAGTCAGCCCCAGTCCGAAACGGCTGAAATCCTCCTGCACCCGTTTGACAAGCCCCTGGGAGAGTTCATCATATTTTGCCGGAAGACGGAAAAGGGAGTCAAGGTTTTCTCCCATATAATCATTGAAGCGGGACACAATGACCCGGTTAAGATATTCCTCAATCTCTTCTGTGGTGTAAATGCCCTGGGTTCCGGCCAGGCTGTTGATGAACAGCACAGGCTGAATCACCCGGAGATTGAAAACTCCAAAGGCCCGGAGCCGGATGAGACCGAGTTCCGCATCACGGAAGGCCACCGGATCACGGGTTCCCCATTTCAGGTTGGTGAAAATCTTGAGATTGACAAAATACACCTCGGCCCGCAGCGGGCTTTTCATTGCCCAGGGCAGGCTTGCAATCTTGGTCAGCAGCGGAATATTGGCAGTTTTCAGGGTATGGCGTCCCGGCCCGAATGCGCCCACAGCCTTTCCCTGATAAAAAAAGATTCCGGCCTGACTTTCCCGTATGGTAAGCTGCGCGCCGTATTTGATTTCCGCAGAACCTTTTCCCGGAATGCGGTGCAGCAGTTCCCTGCCGCTTTCATCAAACCATTCAATATTTTCCAAAAAGATCAGATTGTCTGTGTTCATGGGATCTCCCTTAATGATTTGCAGATATATTTGCATCTTTACGGAAAAAGGGGAAACAGCCATAGCCGATGCTGAATTTTCTGCAATTTTAAAACATGGCAGGAGGAAAAGTCAATATGAAGACATATTTTTTTCCCATCTGTCTCCGACTTTCAGATTTGATATACTTTTTCAGAAAAAATGGCAAACAAAAAAAACCTTCCTCTGTCTGTTTTCATTTTTCCAGCCGAGATTTTGTTTATATCTATGCCAGTTATACCGATTCACTATTGATTCTGCAGATTTTCAGAAAATGTTTGTCCGAAAAACCCTGATGGTTTTCAGGCACCAGTCTTTATCTTAAAAACTATACTTCTCTTTATCCCGCATACATGTTCAGTTCCGCTTTATAACTGGCAACTTGGGTTTTATAGTTCTTTTAACAACTTCTGTCCTCTGCAAACCGGGTGAAGGATTGCAAAAATTAAGCGGAGCGGTTTTTTGCACAGAGGACAAAAGTTGAGGGAAATACTATAATTATGGCTCCCGTGGATCCCGAAAACTCTGAAAGGGCCATTATTATAAAACAGGAATTTTTCCTCTTGATCATCGAAAATAAACATGTTACAATTTAACATTATTTAATTGGTTGTAGCTTTTATTCTCTTATACCCATCCTGTAAAAATATTTTCTGCAAAAAAGGAACGGTTTTTGCAGAATTTACCTTAAAGATAAAATAACCGGTTTCAGTCCAGTCAGATTTAACGCATTCATTTTTTTGATGTCACTGTCTGTTTAAAACAGAAAAATCATATGGATAGATATTTTGTATCCTATGATGGGACAGGCTGCGGAAAAGCAGAAAATGGGATGCCACTTTTTGCAGATCTGCAAAAAAATGCAGAAATCAGATGCAGATTTTTGCATTTTCCGGTTTTATCCTGTCCAAATTATGATGCTGCGGTATTGTGCGAATTTTAAAAGTATATGCAGAAAATATCTGTTTTTTTTCATTCATATCCTTATGGCTGCATACAAATCTCTGCAAACTTCGGACAGGATGATGGCAATTTTCATCAATTTCAGTCTGTAAGGATTTATTCATGGATTCATTTTTTATTATATGCTGAAATTCCGGCATATTAATTCATATAACCAAAATTGTTAAATATTTACTTTTTTTATAAGGAGAAAACATATGAAACACGGAAACAGTTCACAGAAAAATGGAAATTTTTGCATTTCTTCCTGCAAATTGCAAAATTCTGCCGCCATGATGCTGCGGTTTTTTGTTGTTATTTTCTCAGTACTCGCTGTCCTTCTGGCCGGTCAGGTTCCGGAGGGGTTTGCTGATTCCTGTTCAGGAGCATATCAGAACTCTATCCAGCGGACAGAACTGGTTTTTGTGGATTCTGCTGTGAAAGACCGGGAGAGTCTGGCAGAGGCATTTGGAGGCAGGTGTTCAGATGGCGTGAACACAAAGGTTTTTCTGCTGAATGCGGAAAAAGACGGGCTTGCGCAGATTTCTGAAACGCTGAGACAGTATAATAAGGTAGACGCTGTCCATATTGTTTCTCACGGAAGCAAAGGCAGGCTGAAAATCGCGGGCGGTGATATTTCCGGAGAAATGCTTGCCCAGGATACTGTCTCACGTCAAATAAGTTCATGGCGGTTGTCCTTAAACAAAGATGCGGATATTCTTCTGTATGGCTGTAACGTGGGGGCCGGAGAGAACGGTATTTCCTTTGTTGAAAAACTCGGCATAATCACCAAAGCTGACGTGGCTGCATCCAGTAACCTTACGGGGTATCACGGATTGGGTGGAGACTGGGTGCTGGAAATGGCAACGGGTCAGATTGAAACTGCAGCGTTAGCAGTCTCAGATTATCAGAGTATTCTTGCAGCCACAAATATCAGTTCTATCTCTATTACCTCTACTCCGGCAGTTGCAACAGGCTATACAATAGGCGAAGTAGTACAGGCAACCGTTGTTTTTACAGGTGCTGAAACAGTGACCGGAACGCCGTCACTGGAATTAAATATAGGCGGAAATATCAGAACAGCAAAATATACCAGTGGCAGCGGAACAGCTAATTTAGTATTCAGCTATACCATCGTTGCCGGTGATGTTGATGCGGATGGTATTGCTGTGGTAGCTAACAGTCTGGCAATTGATGGCGGTTCCATTAATAATGCCACTACTGCGGCAACGATAACTCATGCCGCAGTAGCCGATAATGCCGCTGATAAAGTTCAGGATACCACAGCATTGGATACCACAGTTCCGGTTTTTCGTTCAGCGGTCGGTGCGGGTTCAACCATTACCTTAACTTATGATGAAATAGGCAGTGGTTTGAACGCAGGCATAATTCCTGCGATTGATCGTTTTTCTTTTATCAGGAACGGCGGGGCTGGTGGTCAGTTAACCGTGACAGGCGTTTCAATTAATCATGCCGCTCAAACAGTCAATCTGGAATTGAATGGCTTAATTAATATGACAGATACCGATCTTCGTGTCAGTTACACGCCAAATGGCACTAACGATATACAAGACGTTGCCGGCAACAAAATAGCCGGTTTCAGCAGCGTATTTGTTGCCAATACCATGCCTACTTTTGATGTCAACAGCAATAGCATGGCATTCAATACGCCAACATCCATAGTGGGAGAAGGGAAAGCGGTTGGTAATAAAATTTTATACAGTAATGTGATTACCGTTGATGGGCAGAGTATAGATGTTATAGTTACTACCACGGCACTTACAGGCATAACAATTGTTAATGCAGATGGCGTGGGTACAGGAACAGTAACCCCTGTTCTGACAGGGACTCCGGCTCAGCTTGATTTGGATTGGTATAAATTAAACACAAATATTACAGCAGCAAACGGAGCAGCAACGATTACCTTTGATTTTATCAAAGGCGGCAGTTATAATTCTGCCAATTTAACAGCTTCAAAAGGGGTTGACGTCATCTTGCAAAATGTTCCTATCAATTCTTACGACGTTGATATGAATGCTCAGTTTCAGGAGTTTGGAGGCTTTGCCACTTACACTGTATCAAGCACCAGCAAGCTTATTCAAACACAACTGGCAGGTTTTACTCGTTTCCAAAGTGACGGGTCAATGGGTAATGTTACTGTTGCTCCGGGAACAGCGGCTGGGGATGATGTCCGGGTAATGGCATTGTATGAATCCATTCATTCATTCTCAATAAAAACAGGACAAACTTCTACTGGTGCAGCTTATTACTATTTGGATTTCAGCAAAGGACCTAACTGGTTTAGTCCGGCTAAAACTTATGAAATTCCCACAGTCAATCCAAGAGTTACCAATGATACTACACCGGATTTAACCGGTACATTTGTCGGCACGGTTACAAATTCAAGCGATCAGGCTTATACGCTGAGTGTTACTGTAAATGGCAAGACTTATATAGCTGGAAATGTGGCAGCAGAACGGACGACTCTTGGTAACGGTGATATACAGTTGTTAGATAGCGTTTCGGGACTTACAGGAGTATTCAATCCAACAACAGGTGTGGGAACATGGAGCCTGACTATACCAGGAGCAGATGCTCTTCCTCTTGCGACTTACGATGTAGTTGCTGATGTAGGTTATGGTCCTAATTTGGCTGGAATAAATAAGCATACCTTTGATGTTACTACAAATGAGCTGGTCATAAATGGTGTAGCTCCTGATACAACCGCACCAACTCTGACTTCAATTGAACGCCTTAATCCGATAGGAGAGAATATTACTTCTGCCGAGCTTGCTGTTCAAAATTACGTTGATTTCAATGTTACTTTTAGCGAAGCCGTTACCAATGTAGATACCACTGACTTTCAAATTACCGGGGCGGGCAGCACAGGTTCGTCTATTTCGTCTGTAACGCAAACAGGCACTGCAACTTACACTGTCCGTGTTTCAGGCATTCCCACAACTAATTTGGGCGTTCTTGATCTGAATCTTCTCACAACCAATAATTTGGTTGACCTTGCCGGTAATCTTTTGGCAGGCAGTACTGATGCTGAAGGCATGGTGCCAACCAGTGGAATTGATGAAACTTATGTTATCAGCAATAACAATCCTCCGGTGGCGGTTGACATGACGAATGCGGCGACCTTGTCTGTAGCGGCGGGAGCTACGGCAATAGACGCATTGACAGGGACGGACAGCGACGGGACAGTGGTGTCGGTGACGGTTGTGACTCTGCCGGCCGCGGGTGAGGGGACACTGTATATGCCGGACGGGACAACACCGGTAACAGCGGGTCAGGTTCTGACAACGGTACAGGCTGCGGGATTGCAGTTTGATCCGAGCGGGACATTTGTGGGGAACAGCACATTCACGTTCACGGTGACGGACAACAACGGGGCAAGCGATGCCACACCTGCGACAGCGACAGTGCCGATAGGGAACAATCCTCCGGTGGCGGTTGACATGACGAATGCGGCGACCTTGTCTGTAGCGG
>CAZHPS010000030.1:16283-18862 GCA_964534335.1 uncultured Desulfobacterales bacterium | reverse complement strand
GGACAACAACGGGGCAAGCGATGCCACACCTGCGACAGCGACAGTGCCGATAGGGGAGATAGATGCAGTCAATGACACGGGTTCAGCGGTCAACGGGGCAGCAGGCGGAACCAGTCTTTCCAATGTTCTGGCAAATGACAGTCTGAATGGAACCAGTCCTGTGAATCTTGCGGATGTGAACCTGACACAGACAGCCACCACAAATCCGGGCGTGACACTGGATGTGACAGACGGATCAGTTGACGTGGCTCCGGGAACGCCGAACGGAAATTACACAGTGACTTATCAGATTTGTGACAAACTCAATTCCACGTTCTGTGATACTGCCACGGTGACTGTGACAGTGGCAAACATTGATGCGGTGAATGACACTGGAACAACAGTGAACAGCGCATCCGGCGGAACCGCTCTGGCAAATGTTCTTGCAAATGACAGTCTGAACGGAACCAGCCCAGTGAATCTTGCGGATGTGAACCTGACGCAGGATTCAACAACCCATGCGGGAGTGACTTTGGATGTGACGGACGGATCGGTTGACGTGGCTCCGGGAACACCGGCCGGAACCTACACACTGACCTACAAAATCTGTGACAAACTCAATCCGCTTATCTGTGACACAGCAACGGTAAGTGTGCCTGTGGTGACAATAGATGCGGTCAATGATGCAGGAACAGCGGTTGACGGAACTGCGGGCGGAACCAGTCTGACCAGTGTTCTGGCAAACGACAGTCTTAACGGAACCAGTCCAGTGAACCTGGCGGATGTGAATCTGACGCAGGAGTCAACAACCCATGCGGGAGTGACATTGGATGTGACAGACGGATCAGTTGACGTGGCTCCCGGCACACCGGACGGAACCTATACTCTGACTTATCAGATCTGCGACAAAATCAATTCCACGATCTGCGATACTGCCACGGTGACTGTTGCTGTGGTCACCATAGATGCTGTGGATGACACGGGAGCAACGGTCAACGGCACATCCGGAGGAACCAGTCTGTCCAATGTGCTGACAAATGACACATTGAACGGATCTCCTGCTCTGCTTGCAAATGTAAACCTGACAAAGGAGTCCACGACCCATGCGGGAGTGACGTTGGATGTGACAGACGGATCGGTTGACGTTGCTGCGGGAACCCCGAACGGGACCTACACTCTGACCTATCAGATCTGCGACAAAATCAATCCGCTTATCTGTGACACGGCCACTGTAACCGTGCCTGTGGAAGATGTTCAACTCACATCCACCAAAGGTGTAACAGATGAAAACAGCGGCAATGTGGAACCCGGAGATACTCTGCTTTATACGGTTGTGATAAAGAATGAAAGCGGATTTGATGTTGGCAGTGTGGTGTTTAGTGATGATATTCCTGCCCATACAAGCTATGTTGCGGCAAGTGTAAGCAAGCCTTCGGGAAGTACTGTTGCTACAGAAACGCCCACATTGCGGATTGAAAATATCACTTTGCCGGCCAATGGTCAGGTCAGTCTGACATTCCGGGTGCAGGTGGACAATCCGCTGGCAGCAGGTGTTACGGAAATTGTGAATCAGGGTACAGTAAATTATGATTCCAATGGTGACGGAACCAACGAGAGCAGTCAGCAGACTGATGGTGATACCACAGATCCGGGAGAACAGCCCACTGTGATACCGGTCACAGCCGGCCCGAATTTCACACAGACCACCAAAGGCTGGGCCATGCAGACTGATGCGGACGGAGACGGAGCAGTGACTCCGGGAGATACCATCCGTTATACTGTCACCATTCCGAACACCGGAACACAGGATGCGGCCGGGGTTGAATTTGCAGACAGCATTCCGGTTCATACAGCCTATGTTGCAAACTCTGTAAATGCAAGTGCGGGAACTGCGGTTTACAGCAGCACGGACAAAAAGATTGTGTGGACAGGTGATATTGCGGCAGGCAGTTCCATAACTATCCGTTTTGACGTGACAGTGGATTCCGGCATTACACCGGGAACGGTTCTCTACAATCAGGGAACTGTGAAATACGATTCTGACGGAGACGGAACAAATGATGCTTCGGAAAATACAGACGGCAATCCCTCTGATCCCGGAGATCAGCCCACAGAAACTCCCACCGGCATTCCTTACGGCCTTGCCATCAAGAGCGTAAGCGATGAAAACGGGGGCAATGTGGAACCGGGTGATATTCTGCTCTATACTGTGGATCTGAAAAACCAGAGCGGTTTTGATGTGGCCGGACTGGAATTTGTGGATGCCATTCCCGCGAATACAGTTTATGTTGCGGCAAGTGTCACGGCTCCGGCAGGCACCACAGTGGTCAGTGAAACACCGACTCTGCGGATTCAGAATATTGCCGTGCCTGCTCACGGACAGGTGACAGTTACCTTCCGGGTGCAGGTGAACAGTCCTCTGCCTGCGGGTGTGAATCAGATTTCCAATCAGGGAACCGTAAACTATGATTCAGACGGGGACGGAACAAATGATCGCAGTCAGCAGACAGACGGCGACACCGTGACTCCGGGGGAACAGCCCACAGTGATACCGGTCACAGCCGGCCCGAATTTCACACAGACCACCAAAGGCTGGGCCA
>CAZHPS010000030.1:0-16183 GCA_964534335.1 uncultured Desulfobacterales bacterium | reverse complement strand
GTGATACCGGTCACAGCCGGCCCGAATTTCACACAGACCACCAAAGGCTGGGCCATGCAGACTGATGCGGACGGAGACGGAGCAGTGACTCCGGGAGATACCATCCGTTATACTGTCACCATTCCGAACACCGGAACACAGGATGCGGCCGGGGTTGAATTTGCAGACAGCATTCCGGTTCATACAGCCTATGTTGCAAACTCTGTAAATGCAAGTGCGGGAACTGCGGTTTACAGCAGCACGGACAAAAAGATTGTGTGGACAGGTGATATTGCGGCAGGCAGTTCCATAACTATCCGTTTTGACGTGACAGTGGATTCCGGCATTACACCGGGAACGGTTCTCTACAATCAGGGAACTGTGAAATACGATTCTGACGGAGACGGAACAAATGATGCTTCGGAAAATACAGACGGCAATCCCTCTGATCCCGGAGATCAGCCCACAGAAACTCCCACCGGCATTCCTTACGGCCTTGCCATCAAGAGCGTAAGCGATGAAAACGGGGGCAATGTGGAACCGGGTGATATTCTGCTCTATACTGTGGATCTGAAAAACCAGAGCGGTTTTGATGTGGCCGGACTGGAATTTGTGGATGCCATTCCCGCGAATACAGCCTATGTTGCTGCAAGTGTCACATCTCCGGCAGGAACCACAGTGGTCAGTGAAACACCGACACTGCGGATTCAGAATATTGCCGTGCCTGCTCACGGTCAGGTGACAGTTACGTTCCGGGTGCAGGTGAATGCTCCGCTTCCTTCGGGCGTGAATCAGATTTCCAATCAGGGAACCGTGAACTATGATTCCAACGGGGACGGAATTAATGATCGCAGTCAGCAGACAGACGGCGACACAGTGACTCCGGGAGAACAGCCCACTGTGATACCGGTCACAGCCGGCCCGAATTTCACACAGACCACCAAAACCGTTACCCTGCGCATTGACGCGGACGGAGACGGCGCGGTTACACCGGATGACACGCTGCGTTATACCATTGTCATCCGGAACACAGGAAACCAGAATGCCGCAGGAATTGTTTTCACAGACAGTATTCCGGCAAATACAGCCTATGCAGGAAATCTGCTGCCCACGTCAGGTACGGCTGTTTACAACAGCAGTGCAGACCGGATCGAGTGGAACGGCAGCATTGATGCAAATCAGTCTGTGACCATCACCTTTGATGTCACGGTGAACACAGGCATAGCTGCTGGAACTGTTCTTTCCAATCAGGGAAAAGTGAATTACGACTCTGACGATGACGGCACAAACGATAAAGAACAGCTTACGGACGGAGATACCAGTCTGCCCGGTGAACAGCCCACAGATACAAAAACAGGGGTTGCGGGCATTGTTTCCACAAAAAGTGTGAAAGATGAAAACGGGAGCAGCGTGGAACCTGGTGATATTCTGCTGTATACGGTTTCCATGCTGAACAAAAGCGGTTTTGCCATCAGCGGAGCGGAATTTGTGGATGCCATTCCTGCGAACACAGCTTATGTTGCCGAAAGTGTTTCCACGCCTTCCGGCACGGTTGAGTCTGAAAGTCCGGTGCTGCGGATTCAGGGAATTTCCCTGCCCGCACACGGTGAGATTGCAATCACATTCCGGGTGCAGGTGGTTAATCCGCTTCCTGCGGGTGTGAACCAGATTTCCAATCAGGGAACTGTGAACTATGATTCAGACGGAAATGGAACAAATGATCGCAGTCAGCAGACTGACGGAGATACCTCTTATCCGGGTGAACAGCCCACAGTCATTCCGGTTGTTGCGGGTCCGGATTTTGAAAGCACCAAAAGCCTTGTACTCCACAATGATGCGGACGGCAACACTGTGGTGACTCCGGGAGATACGCTCCGTTATACTGTCAGGATAAGCAATATCGGAAATCAGGACAGTTCCGGCACTGTGCAGTTTTATGACAATATTCCTGCGTTCACCGCGTATGTCAGCGGCAGTGTGAATGCTGATGCGGGAACAGCCTCATACAACAGCGGCAGCAGCAGAATTGAATGGAGCGGAAGCATTGGTGCGGGCGGTTCTGTGAATCTTGTTTTTGATGTGACTGTCAATTCCGGCATAGCAGTCGGAACCCTGATTTCCAATCAGGGTGTGGTGAATTTTGATTCTGACGGAGACGGGGTCAATGATTCCGAAGATCTGACAGACGGGGATTCTTCCAATCCCGGAGATCAGCCCACAGATGTGCCGGTCGGGGGCAGTCCCGAAGGCATTGCTCTGAAAACTGTGGTGGATGCAAACGGGGGCAGTGTGCAGCCCGGTGATGTTCTTACTTACACAGTCACAATGAAAAACACCAGTCCCTTTATTGTCAATGATTTGGAATTTACAGACAGCATACCTGCGAATACAACGTATGTGGCAGGAAGTGTTGTTCCTCCCTCAGGCAGTACAGTAGAAGGTGAAACACCTGTGCTGCGGATTACGGGCATTGATTTTGCCGCATTTGGGGAAAACACAGTTGTTTTCAGTGTAAAGATCGCTGATCCGCTTCCGGCAGGCGTGAGCCAAATCAGCAATCAGGGACTTGTCTATTATGATTCTGACGGAAACGGAAACAATGACAGCAGTCAGAAAACCGATGGAGATCCTGCACAGCCGGGGGAACAGCCCACAGTAGTTCCGGTCAGTGCCGGGCCAATGCTGAATCCGGTCAGCAAAAGCGCAGAACTGCTTACAGATGCAGACGGAAACAGTGCAGTTTCTCCGGGTGACACGCTGAGATACACGGTCACTGTTACCAACAGCGGCAATGCAGCAGCTTCGGATGTGCGTTTTACAGATACACCGGATGTCAACACCACGCTGACTGCCGGAAGTGTCATTACCAATCCTGCGGGATTGACCGTTATCAGCGGAAATCAGGCCGGAGATACCTCTGTCGATGTACAAATCGGAATCCTGAACGGCGGGGGACAGAGCGTTGTCATCACATTTGATGTGATTATCAATGCAGATTTTCCGACCAATGTTGAGAATGTGGCAAATCAGGGAATTGTGGAAAGCACTGAACTGCCGGACAAACGCACGGATGATCCAAATACACCCGAAGCTGATGACAAAACCGTTACTCCGGTGAAAACAAATGATCCTCCGGATGCAGTGGATGACAGCACTGTCACACAGCCGGGAACACCGGTGACCATTCCTGTGCTGAACAATGACACTGATCCGGACGGGGATGTGCTGACCATTAAGGACATCACAGATCCGCCGCATGGAACAGTGACACAGAACCCGGACGGCACGGTCACGTACAAACCTGATGACGGATTCACGGGAACAGACACCTTCACGTATAAAATCTGCGATCCGGGCGGCAACTGTGACACGGCCATTGTGACTGTGACTGTAAGTGCCACAGTTCCGGCAGCCGCGGATGATGCTGAAACCACACCCAAAAACACACCGGTGACAGTGGATGTGCTGACCAATGACAGCGATCCCAACAATGAGCCGCTCACCATTACGGATGTGACTGATCCGGCCAACGGAACAGTCACGGTTGACAATAACGGAACTCCCAATGATCCGTCTGATGACACGCTCATCTACACACCGGATGAAGATTATGTGGGTGCGGATTACTTCACCTACACAGTCTGCGATCCTGACGGCAACTGCGACAGGGCGGCTGTGACCATTATTGTGGATGATTTGCCTGAGGCCAGACCTGACACCAATACTGCACAGGAAAACGGCCCTGCGGTGACAGGCAATGTGCTTGGCAATGATTATCCGGGCAATCCGGTAATAACCGTCACGGCAGCAAATCAGAACGGCACAGCGATTGTTCCGGGAACGCCTTTTACAACTCCGGCAGGTGGCAGTCTTACCCTGAATGCTGACGGGACTTACAGTTACACCCCGCCGACATTGGGCTATGTGCCTCCGGCCGGTCTCAGCGAAGTGTTTGCCTATACCATTACGGATGCTGACGGAGATACCAGCACCAGTACCCTGACAATCACGGTTTCCAATACTGTCATACCAAATCCAAACCATCCGCCTGTGGCAGGGGATGACAGAACAGCAACCAATCTGAATACACCTGTGGATATTGCTGTACTTCCCAATGACAGTGATCCGGATGGCGATCCACTGACAGTGACAGATTTCACGCAGCCGGGCAATGGCACTGTGAAACTGAATCCTGACGGTACATTCACCTATACACCCAATCCGGGTTTTACCGGCACTGATACCTTCTTTTATATCATTGATGACGGAAGAGCCGGTCAGGACACGGGGGTTGTCACTGTCACAGTAAAAGACAATGTTCCTCTTGCGGTTCCGGATACATCGACCACGCAGGTCAATACACCTGTGGAAATTCCGGTGCTGAGCAATGACAGAGATCCGGATAATGATCCGCTCACGGTTACGGAGGTAAGTAATCCGCCTCACGGCACTGCGGCTGTCAATCCGGATGGAAGTGTTACATACACACCTGATCCCGGATATACCGGAACCGACACCTTCACCTATACCATCTGTGATACGCACAGCAACTGCGTAACTGCTGATGTGAGTGTAACGGTTTACGGTTATATCACCGGACTGGTTTATCATGATCTCAATGGCAGTGGCATACAGGATTCCGGAGAACAGGGAATTGCCGGTGTGAAAGTGGAACTTCTGGATGCCGCAGGTGAGGTTATTGCAAGTGCTGTGACAGATGAAAACGGATCTTATGTTTTCCCGGATATTCTGCCCGGTGACTATACGGTCAGGGAAACAGATCCCAACGGATACACAAGCACCACTCCCAATGAAGTTTCTGTCAGCACAGCAGATACAGGCAGTGCTAAGGCAGTTTTCGGAGATCAGAGACCGGCAGTTATTTCCGGTCTGGTGTTTGAAGACAAAAACGGCAACGGGGTTCAGGATGAAGGTGAGAACGGCATACCCGGTGTTGCTGTGGAACTGACAGACAGCACAGGTCAGGTCATTGCTTCTGTGATTAGCGGAGAAGACGGGCAGTATGATTTTGATCCGATCAATCCGGGAATTTATACGGTCAGAGAAACAGATCCCAATGGGTATATTTCCACAACTGCGAATACGGTTGAGGTAACTCTTCCGGACGGAGGAACAGCCCCGGTCAATTTCGGAGATCAGAAAAAAGGAAGCATTTCAGGCATTGTATTCAATGATGTCAACGGAGATGGTGTCAGGGGCAGTGAGGAACCCGGAATTTCCGGTGTAAAAGTGGAACTGCTGGATAGTAACGGAAACCTGATTGCCTCCACTGTCACCTCACCGGAGGGAACTTACAGCTTCGCAGACATTCCTGCCGGAGCCTATGTGGTGAAAGAAACTGATCCTGAGGGATATGTCTCCACCACCGGCAATACTGTTCCTGTGAATCTGGTTTCAGACACAGAAGCCACAGCCAGTTTTGGAGATCGGATAATAGGCAGCATTTCCGGCACAGTCTTCAATGATGTGAACGGAGACGGCGTGATCAATACCGGAGAAACCGGCATTCCGGGTGTTACTGTGGAACTGCTGACACCCGATGGTGCTGTTATTGCCACCACAGCCACCGGGGGGAACGGTTCTTACAGTTTCACAGACATTCCCGCAGGAGCCTATATTGTCAGAGAAACTGATCCTGAAGGCTATGTCTCCACCACCGGCAATACGGTTCCCATAAACCTGACTGCGGAAGGCGGGGCTTCCGCCAATTTCGGGGATCAGAAAAATGGCACAGTTTCCGGCACTGTCTTCCATGATATAAACGGAGACGGGATTCAGAACAGCGGGGAACCCGGTATTGCAGGCGTTACTGTGGAACTGAGGGATATTGACGGCAATATTGTCGCCACAATTCTCACAGACAGCAGCGGTTCCTATATTTTCACAGAAATTCCTGCCGGAGCCTATATTGTGAAAGAAACAGATCCTGAAGGATTTGTTTCCACCACAGCAAACACTGTGCCTGTAAATCTGGGTTCAGGCGGAGCAGCCACTGCCAGTTTCGGGGATCAGAAACAGGGAAGCATTTCCGGAATAGTTTTTGCTGATGCCAATGGAGATGGTATCCTCAATGGCAGTGAAACCGGACTGGGAGGGGTTACTGTGGAACTGATCAATGCCCAGGGGCAGGTGATTGCCACCACAGTCACACGCGAAGACGGCACTTACCTGTTTGCTGATGTCCAGCCCGGAAATTACACTGTGCGCGAAACTGATCCCGAAGGATTTGTTTCCACTACCATAAATACCGTGCCTGTGAATATTGTATCCGGAGGATCCGGCACAGCCAGTTTCGGTGATCAGGCAAAGGGAACCCTGTCCGGCACTGTATTTAATGACACCAACGGAGACGGCATTCAAAACAGCAGTGAACCGGGTATCGGAGGTGTTGTTATCCAACTTGCGGATTCCCAGGGAAATGTCATTGCCTCAGCCCTTACCGCAGGGGACGGTTCCTATGTGTTCACCAATCTGCAGCCGGGCAATTATACAGTGAGCGAAACTGATCCTGACGGATTCATTTCCACAACAGACAATGAGATTCCTGTAATGATTTCTTCCGGAGGATCTGCTTCTGCCAACTTCGGAGATCAGCAGAAAGGAACAGTATCCGGCATTGTGTTTGTGGACAGCAACGGAGATGGAATCCTGAACAATGATGAAAAGGGACTGGGCGGAGTGACAGTGGAACTCACTGATGCAAACGGAAATGTCATTGCCTCTGCTGTAACAGCCGGTGACGGTTCCTATATTTTCATAAATGTGGTGCCGGGCAGTTACACGGTAAGAGAAACCGATCCGGAGGGATTTACTTCCACCACGCCCAATTCGGTTCCTGTCACCCTTGTTTCCGGCGGTGCTGCCACAGCCAGTTTCGGAGATCAGCAGCAGGGCGTAATTTCCGGTGTTGTTTTCAATGACATCAACGGAGACGGTGAACAGAATGCCAATGAAGAGGGAATCAGCGGAGTTACGGTTGAACTGACAGACAAAGACGGCCAGGTCATTGCATCCGCAGTGACAGCAGGTGACGGTTCCTATATCTTTGTCAATGTTCCTCCGGGAAATTACACTGTGACAGAGACTGATCCAGCCGGATTCACTTCCACCACAGCAAACACAGTTACGGTGGAACTTGCTCCCGGAGGCTCCGCATCTGCCAACTTCGGGGATCATCAGTCCGGAAGCATTACCGGCATGGTTTATTATGACAAAGACGGAAAATGCGAATATGATTATGGCAAGCCGGGCATTGGCGGAGTTGTTATTGAACTGAGAGATGCGTATGGAAATGTGATTGCCTCAACGGTCACTGCCGGGGACGGTTCCTATGCCTTTGCCAATATCCCTCCGGGTATTTACACCGTAGTGGAAGTTGAGCCCGAAGGATATGAAAGCTCTTCTCCCAATGTGGTATGGGTCACTGTTCCGGCAAACGGAGCAGGTACTGCCAATTTCTGTGATCAGACAGGAATCCCATTGCTTCCTGATCTGTGCAATACGGCAAAAGTGGCTGTGGACATCAATGGTGGTGCTCTGATGAACAGTGATGTCATATGGTACGGTATATCCCTTTATAACGGGGGCAACAGTCCTGCCACTGATGTGATGTATACAGATGTTCCCGGCGATTCTGTCACGGTTGTCAAAGACTCGGTTGTCACTTCAAAGGGAACGGTTGTAAGCGGTCAGAACGGAGAAACGGAAATTGCTGTGAATATCGGAACAGTGGCTCCGGGCGAGAGCATTGTCATCAGTTATTATGTGCAGGTCAGAAACGATGTGCCAAAGGGAGGATGGATTGTGAACCGGGGCCATGTGTCCGGCTCCAATATCGGGGATGAACCTACGGATAATCCCAACACATCAGCACTGAATGATCCGACTGTATCCGGCCCGGTCAGCACCATATCCGCCAATTTGGATATTATCACTTCCATCACCTCGGATGCGTCTGCAAATCCCCGGCCCGGTGATTTGGTTACCTGGCAGATTACTCTCACCAACAATGGGGAAAGCAGTGAGTATAACCCGGCAGGCACATCCATAGAACTGTTTAACGGTTACAGGATTACCTTCAGGGGAACTGAGTATCATGAGGACGGAAATTCCACATGGCGGTATTTTGTGGAAGAAATGGCCGGTGCAAAGGATCTGAGCAACTGGATACTGGAACTGCCATCGTGCATAAAAGTTCTGGAAGCAACTCCGGGATTTGAGCAGGTAAGTCCTGATCCCAACACAGGTCTGAGCGGTCTGAAGTGGAATACAGATGACGGATTCAGCTCCGGTGAATTCTTTGTAACTGTTCAGGGACACTGGCAGAAGGGTGTTGTTCATGTGGCAGCCAAGAGCAGAGACATCGGCACAGGTCAGATGGCCGGGCCGGCCTGCTTTGCATCCGGCATAGCTGATATTTATCTGTTCAACGGGATTCCGGATTATACCACAATGGTACCCGGAAGCCTGAAAACCAGCACGGGAACCGGGGTTGAAGAAGATGTTCTGAAGGTTGCTGTGGAGAATTTTGCTCCGGGTGAAAGTGTAACCATCACCTATACCGTAAAGGTGAATGAAGATATACCTGAGGGATATGAACTCCGCAATCAGGGATATATACTGGGTGCCGGGGAACCTGTATCTGTGGATAATCATCCGCAGCCCCAGTTTAATGAAAATGCGGAAGTGCCCACAGAACCCGGAACAGGTGCAATCATAGAAGCCTATGAAAACATAGTGGATTACAACGGCGGAACTTTCTATCCCGGAGATCTTGTGGAATATCACATTACCATTGTGAATTCCGGAGGTGAGACCTCAGAGAAACTTCTTTTCTCTGACACAGTTGAAGGATTTGTGTCTCTGATTCCCGGCACGGTCAGCAATTCCGCAGGAGAAGTGAAAACCGGCAACAATAGCGGAGACACATCAGTGGTTGTGGAAATTGGAACAATGGCTCCCGGTGAAAAGGCTGTCATTACCTTCCAGGCAATGATCAGTGGAGATGCTCCCAACGGTGTTCCGCTTTCCAATCAGGGAATCGTGAGCAGTTACGGACTGCCGGATGAAAAAACAGATGATCCCTATACCTGCACACCGAATCTTCCCACAGTAGCTGTGGTTATGTGGGATCCCAACGCATATGATCCTCCGGCAGCGGAAAAACGTTTTTCCGGAGAATTCCCGGTGGTTCATTGGGAACTGACATGGATCAACGACAAGAATGAGAGCGCTCTTCTGGTTTATGTGGAAGATGACATTCCCCAGGGGGTTTCCTATGTGGATGGCAGTCTGGGAGCGGATTTCGGAGATTTCCGCTTTGATGCAAATACCAATAAGGTGGTTTGGGAAGGAAGCATACCGGGACAGGGCGGAAGGGTGAATATCTGGTATGACACCACTGTTCCGGAAAATATGAATCTGGTGGAAAACCGGGGCTGTGCCGTATGGGATCAGAATGGAAACGGGCAGTGGGAGGATGAGGCAGCAGAATCCCTGATTTCCATATGCACTGATGATCCCGGAACCCTTGATCCTGATGACGGAACCGTATGGAAGCGTTCTCCCCTGCGTCTGGGTGATACCGTATGGATTGATGACAATAAAGACGGCATTTGGCAGCCTGATCGTGAAAAGGGTGTTGACGGTGTGAAGGTTTCCCTTTATGCTGACACAGATGGCAGCCGGGATTTTACTCCGGGCGCGGATCAGTTCCTGAAATCCGTGACCACTGCAACCCGCAGCGGGGTGCAGGGATATTATCTGTTTGAAGATCTCAGCCCCGGATCATATATTGTCCAGATTGCACCGGAAAATTTCTCGACCGGAGTTCTGAAAGAGTATGTGACCAGCCCCGGAGAAGCTGATCCGGATAACAATGTGGATAATGATGACAACGGGTATGAAAAATCCGGGCATGGGGTTGTGAGCAGGGCCATAACCCTTGACAGGGATCAGGAATCTGTCAATGACGGTGATACAGATCCCAACACCAACCGGACACTTGATTTCGGATTCGTCAAGTCTGAATCTGCGTCTGAATCTGAATCTGAGTCTGAATCACAATACATATGGCCGCTGAAACCGTTCTGATGCAACAGACTCTCATCAGCAGAACACAGAGACACAGGATTTGCCAACTTTCAGAAAGTTGGCAAATCTTACCGGAATCCAATTTTTAATTTGCACAGAAAATCTCTGTGTTCTCTGTGCAGTCCTCTGTGTTCTCTGTGGGAAACAAATGCACATGGCTTTTCCGCAGCGGACACAGGGTTTGCCAACTTTCAGAAAGTTGGCAAATTTTACCGGATTCAAATTTTTGTCGGAATTTGATTTTTTATTGGCATTTTTAATGCTGCCTGATTGTAGCCGAAGGCAGAGAGGATCATTACACATCGGAGCTTGGATATGAGGAAAATTGGAAATTGGGAAAGAGGAACAAAGGCCGGCGGATGCAGTCTGAAACAGATGTGCCTTATATGTATGCTGGCCGGGCTGCTGACAGGAATGCTGTTTTATTCTGCAGAACCTGTGCAGGCAGAGGAAGAGGATACCATCACCATTACAACCCAAAAAGGGGATAAACTGATAAAAATCTCCAAAGACCTGCTGCAGAATCCAAATCAGTGGCCGGAGATTGCAAAGAAGAACAAACTCCGTAATCCCCATGCCATTCAGACAGGCACGGAACTGGTGATTCCTGTGAGACTGCTGAAAGAGACACCGGTTGCAGGCGAGGTATCTTTTGCAAAAGGGGAGGTGAGTGTTCAGAGCTCTGAGAGCGGAGAATGGATTCCGCTCCGTACCGGAGATGCTGTTCATCAGAAAAGCAGTGTGAAAACAGGGGAAAAAAGCAAAGTGCAGATACAGTATGCAGACGGATCAGTTCTTACTTTGGAAGAAAATACCCAAATGCTTATATCCGTGTGTGCCGAGAAAAAAAGATTTGGCATTGTCCGGGATCTGATGCTCGGTTTTGGGAAAATGACAGCATGGATACAGAAATCCCGCATGAAGATTGGGACAGAAACCGCAGTGGCCGGTATCCGGGGAACTACGTTCCGGCTGTCCGCAGATATGCAGGCAGCGACACGTTCCGAAGTTCTGGAAGGTATTGTTGACATGGAAGCACAGGGAAAGCAGGTTGTGGTGAACAGCGGGGAGGGAACCCTTGTGCAGAAAGGCATGGAACCCATGGATCCGGTGAAACTTCTGCCCCCGCCCAGAGTCCCGGAAATTCAAAATATATATGAGCATATGCCGATCCAATTCCGCGCTGAAGCTGTGGAAGAAACCGCAGGATTTCATGCAGAACTGGCAAAAGGGCCGGATATGCTGGATGTGGTCGCGGAAAATACCATCAGCGCGGGGGAAAGTTTTGAAGTGAACGGAATTCCGGATGGAACCTATTATCTGCGGTTTTCCGGCATTGACAAATACGGACTGGAGGGCATTCCGTCCGAACCTATGGCAGTGAACATTCAGATAAACGCTCCCGCAGAAAAACCGCAGGTTCAGATTCCTGAAAATACTGTGCTGATTCTGACTGATACCTCCGGTTCCATGCAGGAGAAAATCACATACAGGGAAGCATCGGAAGATCGCAGAGAAACAAAAATGGCAGTGGTGAAAAAACTCCTGACCAGTATATATGAACAACTGCCTGTGGGACGCAGCACAGGTATTCAACTGATGGCTTATATTCCGGGAAAAAAGGAAGTGTTCGAAGAGTTTCTTCCCATCAGCATTTATGAAAAGGATAAGGCATTATCGGAAATTCAGGATAACTTTGTCACAGATTACCCTGTGTTCAACCGCCGCACGCCTTTGGCAGAGGCATTCCGTCAACTGGATGAGACCCATCTCAAAGATCTGAAGGTTCCGGTGACTCTGGTGCTGATGTCAGACGGGCTTGAAAATTTCCAGGAGTATGATGAGGATGAAAAGGGAGCGGTAAAGGAAATCCGGCGGCTAAAAGAAAAATACCGGGAAAATTTCATTCTTCATGCGGTGTATGCGGGAGAGAAACAGGAAAATTCCAAAGGAAAAGACAGACTGGAAAAGATGTCCGCGGAAGGCGGAGGAAAGTTTTTTTCCGGTGCTGAAATGATGGAATCTCAGGATTTGCTGTCCGAATTCTGCAGGATACTGTATGCTCTGCCCCCGGAAAATATACAGAAACAGGAAAAGGTGAACTGAAATGAAAAAAACAGGATGCTGCATTGTTTGTTTTCTTATATTTGCAAGTTTTGCTGCGTTTCCCCTGCATGTAAGTGCGGATGAAATGATCTCTCTTTATGGTATGAAAGGATATGCCTATACCTGGTCACCGCTTCCGGCAGACGGTTTTCATCTGCAGACCGGGGCCATGTATTCGATTTTTCACCAAAACAATCTGGAATGCCGGGATGGTTATATTTGGGTGGTTCCCCTCAGTCTGACTTACGGAGACGGGAATTTTTGGGAAGTCTCTGCCGGAACCCAGTGGGAATACTGGAAGAATACGGATTTTGATGTGGATGAGACCGGCATCGGTGATATTTTTCTGGGGGGAAAGGTGCGTGTTCTGGGTCAGGAAAAAGGAATGCCTCTGGATGTTTCACTGATGCCCTATGTCCTGATTCCCACAGGTGACAGGGACAAATCCATTGGAGATCTGTACAATTACAATCCCACAGGTGATGATGAATATTCCTATGGCATCAATCTGCTGCTTGGCAGACGCTGGGATCGTTTCTATCTTGCTGCAAATATTGGGCTCAACCATGTGGACAGCGACCATGATTATATTGATGAAGACACTTTTTTCCTGGGCCTGACAATGGAATATCACATTTCCGAAACCCTGATTTCCTATGTTGAATTTATCAACAATGAAAACAAAAACCACTACAATTATCCGGAGGGGACTCTTTGCTATGATTCGGATGTGGGCGAGGATATTCGGGAAATCGGCGCGGGAATCGGATGGATGAAAGATGAATGGGGAATCAAACTCCATGCAGGTGCAGGCATGACCGAAACATCTCCGGATCTGCGGGTCATTGCTTTGATAAACCGCTCTTTTTCCTTCTGACCTAATCCTAATGGGCGGTAAAAATATAACTGCTGCAAACCCTAAGGGTTCTGAACCCCTTAGGGTTTGCAGGACATAAAATTGGATCAGTATACATCCGCACGGGAGCCATATTGTTCCCCTCAGCTCAGGGCTTGTTGCTTTTTCACTTGACTTGTACAAACCTCATCCGTTATAAAGACCCTCCAGCAGATCGAAAAATTTTCAGCAGACTGTTTTCAAAACCGTTTTGGAGTGCAAAAACTGCATTTTTTGCGTGACTGTTTGTTTTCCGAATTGCAAAAATACAATTTTTGCACACTCTGCCGGGAATTTTTCGATCCGGTGCTTGTATGTCAAATTTAAGACAGTTGGCGAATTCAGTATCAAGGTGATATTCCATGCACATGCAGTTTGCCAGTTTTCCGTATCTTACGGCCATACTTCTCAGTTGTGCGGCCGGTCTGCTGATCATCCTTTTTATTCCCCCGGAAAGACAGAAGGCCATCAAACAGGTCAGCGCAGTCTGTTCCGGACTTACCCTGATTCTGTCCCTGTATCTTTTTCTGGCGTATGACAAAGCCCAGGGCGGTCTCCAGTTTGTGGAAAAAATCCTCTGGATTCCTTCCATGGGAATCACGTATTTCAACGCAGTGGATGGTTTCAGCCTGCCCATGATTCTGCTGACGGGCATTGTGTTTTTCACAGCCGTGCTGACCATGTGGGATCTGGAACACCGGGTAAAGGAATTTTTTGCCCTGATTTTCCTGCTGGTATCCGGGGTTTTCGGCATGTTCATGGCCTTTGACCTTTTCTTTATCTTTGTCTGGTATGATGTCTCTCTTTTCCCCATGTATCTGCTCATTGCCATCTGGGGCAGTACCCGCAAAGAATACGGGGCCATGAAACTGACACTTTACCTGCTGGCCGGAAGCGCACTGATTCTGCCGGGCATTGTCTATCTGGTTGCAAAATCAGGACTGAACACCTTTGATCTGGTGGAACTGATGTGTATGGCAAAATTCACGCCTTTCCAGCAGAAACTGGCCTTTTTTCTCTTCTATATCGGTTTCGGCATTCTCGCGGGTTTATGGCCTTTTCATACCTGGTCGCCGGTGGGTCATGTGGCCGCGCCTACGGCAGTGAGCATGATTCATGCCGGAGTGCTGATGAAAATCGGGGCCTTCGGTGTGCTGCGGGTGGGCATGTATCTCTGCCCCGAAGGATGGAAATTCTGGGCGCCGCTCATGGCTTTTCTGGCAACGGTTGGCATTGTCTATGGTGCATTTGCGGGTCTCAGTCAGAAAGATGTGAAATACTGCATTGGGTATTCCAGTGTGTCCCATATGGGAATTGTGGGGCTGGGACTGGCAACCGTGACTTTGGACGGCCTCAACGGTGCGGTTTTCCAGATGTTTGCGCACGGTGTGATGACTGCGCTTTTCTTTTCCTCAGTCGGATATATCTATGACAGAACCCATACCAAAGTGATTGCGGAACTGGGCGGACTTGCGAAAATCATGCCTGTTGCCGCGACTTATTTCATCATTGCCGCGCTGACCGGCATCGGCGTTCCCTGTCTGGCAAGTTTCTGGGCGGAACTCACGGTATTTATTGCCGCATTCCGTACCTTTCCAATCTATGGAACTTTTGCCATCTGCGGACTGGTCATCAGCGCACTGTTTATGCTGCGTGTGGTGCAGAAAACCTGTTTCGGTCCCAAAAATGAAAAATTTGCGCATCTGCGGGATATTACTCCGGTTCAGGGGATTCCGCGTATCATTCTGGTTTCAGTCATTGTTCTTTTCGGACTTTTCCCGTCACTCATGTTTGACATGATTCAGACGGCCTCCATTCCTTTTATGGGCAGGTTGCCATGATCCATGCTTTTGTTCCTGAAATTTACTGTTTGACGGTTTCAATGGTTTTTCTCTGCTTTTCCCTGGCCCGGCCGGATGCAAAGCGGGATTATTATGCGGCTCAGATTTTTTCTGCCATTGGTGTTGCCCTGTGTCTGGCTTCAGTTCATGCAGAAGGGGAACTCTTTTCCGGCACATACCGGGCAGATCTGTTTTCACAGGTCTTCAAATCCATCCTTTTCATGGGTCTGTTTCTGGTTATCTGTCTCTGCACGGAACTCAAAGGAGTCAGGGAGGAACGGCATCCGGAATTTTACATGCTGCTGTGGGTCAGCACCCTTTCCATGATGCTGCTGGTCAGCAGTGTTCATCTCCTGACCATTTACACTGCTTTGGAATTGTCGAGTTATTCCCTGTATATTCTGGTATTTATGCGTAAAGACCGGGATTACAGCGTAAAATCAGGTCTGAAATATTTCTTCATCGGTGCGTCCGCATCAGCCATTATGCTTTTCGGTCTGGCCCTGCTTTACGGAGCCACTGGAACTGCCTATATAAAAGAAATGGCGGAAAAGATTCCCGGAATCATCCACCGGCCTGAGGTGATGGTGGGAATGCTTCTGGTGCTTTGCGGTTTCTTTTTCAAACTGGCCCTGTTTCCCTTTCATTTCTGGGCGCCGGAAGTGTATGAAGGCGCAGCCAATCAGGCTGGAGCGTATATCTCCACAGTTTCCAAAGTTGCGGCTATAGCGATTCTGCTGCGGATTGTTTCCCTGACATCCGGGGGCAGTGAGCAGCTTGTTCATATTCTGGTTGTTCTTTCCATTGTTTCCATGACTGTAGGCAATTTATGCGCGATTGCGCAGAAGGATCTGAAACGGCTGCTGGCTTTTTCCAGCATAGCACACGCGGGATATGTTCTCATCGGCATACTGAGCATGAATCCGGCAGGTTATGCCAGTGCAGTTTTCTATGCCCTGACAGTTTTGGTTCTCAAATTTACCTGCTTTCTGGTGGTGATCAAAGTGGCATCAGACGGGCAGAATCTGAAAGTGGAGCAACTGGCGGGTCTGCACAAAAGATCGCCTCTGCTGGCTATGGCCCTGATGATGGCCCTGTTCGGACTGGCCGGAATTCCCCCGACCATCGGTTTTACCGGCAAACTCCTGCTTTTTACTGCGGCCATGCAGAAAGGCCATTTCATGCTGATTCTCATTGCCATGTTCAATGTGGTGATTTCCCTGTATTACTATCTGCTGGTGCTGAAGGC
>CAZHPS010000029.1:4040-25572 GCA_964534335.1 uncultured Desulfobacterales bacterium | reverse complement strand
CCCGGATTCCCCAATTATCCGAACCCGGATTTACAGGATTAAAGGATTTACCCGGATTCGGCATGCAGAAAATCCCGGTCAATCCCCAAATCCTGAAAATCCCGGTTCAGACAATTTAAAGGATTTACCCGGATTCGGCAGACGCAGACAATCCCGGTCAATCCCCAAATCCTGAAAATCCCGGTTCAGACAATTTAATCTGCCGGGCATTTGCATAAATTGACAGCAATTTTCAGTTTTCTGATTCTTTCATACAGAATTGGTCTTGAAATGCCTATTTTTTTGGCAAGGTGCTGCACACTTCCCTTTTCCTCTTTCAGCAGTTTCTCCAATCCTGCTTTTTCCAAATAATTCAAATCCTCTTCCTCCAGTCCTGTCTGTTCTGTTTTATGCCCTGTTTTCATACCGTTGGTTGTCCGAAAATACGCAAGCGGATCTTTCTTCAGTGTTTTCAGCAGTTCGGATTTGCCGCTTTCCTCATAAGAAAAATCCCCTTTGCTGAAGCGGAGAGATTTCTGTATATCCTGCTTTTGGATAATCCCCCCTGTTTTTCCGGACATCATAATCGCACTTTGCAGAACATTGCGCAGTTCCCGCACATTTCCGCCGGCAAAATCTTCCTGTCTGAGAAGTTCCACAGCATGGTCACTGATTATCAGTTTCTCCGGTTCCGGCTTCTTTTCCATGTGTGATTCTTTTTCCGTATCTCTCTGTTTTTTTCCTGCGGAACTGTCCTTCTGATCCTCCTGCCTTTTTCGGAACCCCTCCAGTTCTTTGCTGAAATCCCGGATAAATTTGTTCACCAGTTCCGGAATATCCTCTTTTCTGTCTCTCAAAGGCGGAATATCAATCACCAGCGCACTGATCCGGTAAAACAGGTCTTTTCTGAACTGTTTATCATCTTTCAGTTCTTTTAAGGGTTTATTGGTGGCGCATATCACCCGCACATCAGTATCCTCTTCCTTTTCTGCGCCGACTCTGCGGAATTTTTTTGTTTCCAGCACCCGCAGCAGTGTTGTCTGAAACTTTGGAGAGGCTTCTCCGATTTCATCCAGAAAAACAGTTCCTTTGTGCGCTTCCTCAAATTTGCCGATCCGCATGAAATCCGCACCGGTATACGAGCCTTTTTCATGTCCGAAAAGCTCATTTTCAATTAAATCTTCAGGGATTGCACCGCAGTTGACAGGAACGAAATTCCCCCCTTTTCTTCCGCTGTTTCGGTGAATGGCCTCTGCCACCACCTCTTTTCCCACGCCGGACTCGCCTGTAATCAGCACGGGCCAGGGAAAACACGCTGCTTTTGCCACCAGATCCCTTATGTCCCGGATCTCCACTGATTCACCCGCGATTTCCTTTATCTCAGAGATTTCATAAAGTTCCTGCCAGTTGAGCCATCCCTGAAGAATATTGCTGAATATTTGGATGACATCCTTCTGATCCGGAGTGAAAAGGGAATATTCACCGGGTTCCTGGGGATGATAAAGACTTCGGCCTGTGAGCAGGATATAATGCTTCTTATCCGGCTCTCCGAATACAGTGCCGAAAAGCGAACGGACACCGATGGCAGCAAAGCGGCTCTGATCCAGTTTTTCTGTGAGAAAGTCATCTGTTTTATCCCTGAAAAAAGGCACCCACCCGGGATTTCCGCTTTTTCCGTAACGGTTCCAGTAAAACAGAGGCGTACACACATCCTCCTGCCCCCTGTTTTTCAGCCGTACTGAAATTTTCTTTACCACATCCTCCATATCTTTGTGGAGAACAGTGTCACGGATATTTTCCTTCATCCTGTCCAGAGCGTTTTTATTTTGGATATGAACATGGTAGCAGGGACTGACTTTTTCTGCATGAAACAGAAGCCAGCAATCCTTTCTGAATTCCGCAAAATCATTATCTGTGAAATATGCAAAAATTTTGGACGGTTTTATCTGATCATGGAGCAGACGGGCTGCGACCGATTTTATTTTTGCGACAAATGCCGGAAGATTGTCTTTGGAGCCTTTGTAAAACAGGCCGCATTTGTGGCGCCGGTCCGGGCTTATATCGGCAAATGTGAAAAAATCATACCAATCTGAGAAAAACCCTGACCATCTGTTGGAAATCACTTCATTTCCCTCTCTGATTTCCACTGCTTCCCCTTCACTGAAACAGGCAAAGGCACATGCGGATGTCCTGAACGAGGTGTGATCCCTCAGATGCGCGGCAATCAAATCCTGTTTTTCTCCATATCCCCATATTCTGTAAGGTTTGGATTCAGTGTTTAGCCGGTAATTCCCTTTTTCCGGATTGTTTCTGCACATGGTTTCCAGATTCATCCAGATATGGACATACAGCAGTTGGCTTTCCGCGTCTTTTCCGGTTTTTTCCCACATATTTCCTGAAAACACGTTTTCCATCAGGCTGAAGATGCGATCTTTTTCGGATTTTTCCAGATTGTCAAGATGTTCAGAACAGTTGTTCAGGACATTTTTCAGATCGTTTATCTCATTGTGCTGATCCCCGGCCCACCATTGCCGGACAAATATTTTGCACAGCGTCCGGTTCAGTTTCTGCCGCAGCAGATCAATGTGGTTCTCATTCACAGCCTGTCTGGAATCAAAACAGGCTTCCCGGTATATGCGGATACCGATATTGGCAATGGACTCAATCAGTTCAAACAGATCATCAGATATGGTGCGGAAGTGTGTTTTCACTGCGTCCGAAGGATCGGAAAATATTCTGTCTCCATAAAAAACGGTTTCAAAAATCACATGTTCCGGGAAATCCGGGCAGCCGGCCCGGATTTTTCTTCTCTGTATCTTTTTTTCATCCAGCCCCGGCAGTTCTTTGTATCCGGATTCCCCGGAATCCTGGGGCTGTCTGTGCCGGTTCCGGCTGACAAGGGTTTTGGAGAGGGTTGAAAAGACAATTTCCGGACTGATGATACCGGCCTTCTGCACAGCCCTGTCTTTTTCCGGGTCATATTCCCAAAGGGAAGAATAATTTATCCCCAGCGCATCCGGGCCCGTACTGGTGCTGATACACAGTTTTTCCAGAATATCCTTTGGTTCCGGGGCTGTGTTTCCCCGGATACGTGTGGCTTCGGAAAGTTTTTCATACATCCTGTCCTTTGCATCCCCCTCACACCCGTAACGGATCAGATCATGGTATCCGCCTCCTGCTGAAGAGGAAAAATCTTCGGGACAGAGGTTTTCCCCGCAGGGCAGCGCAGGTGGGCCGGACTGGAGAAAACTTTCAAATTTTCTGTAAAAACATAGCTCTGCATCCGGACAGCCCGGAGAATCCGGAATGCCGTTCTGCACGGATCGGCATTTCATTCCGGGATGCCAGGCATTGATGACAGGATAGGAAAGAGACACATACGCGATAATCCTGGAATTTCCGGATTTCTTTTCCTCCCGGCCTTTCACAGGAACCGCAAGAGAGGAAAGACGGTAACTGACAATATTTCTGAAAACGGAAAATCCTTTGGGATCAATCACCGCGTCAGGCATGCAGATGCCCTTTCCCCTTTGCAGCGCATATCCGGTGGAACCTTTGCCGATATACAGACGCTGATCTTTGAGAAACGCATATGCCCGGTCATCTGTATCAGCCAGCGGGGTTCCATACGCGATATACACCGTGCCGTTGACCTGATCCGCGAACCATATCCAGATATTCAGGAAATCCAGCATCAGATGCAGTCCGTTCTGCGCATCCGCAGACAGAATGCCCTGCGTATCTTTTTCCAGACACAGAAATCTTCGGATACTTTCCGCAGGACAGGCATTATATCCTCTTTTTTCAATCTTTTCAGCAAGTTTTTTCACGCATTTTTGATAGCGGAGAGCATAGACCTTCAGCCAGAAACAGTGATTGTGTCCCCTGCATCTGGGGCAGTCCGGCATCCAGAGATGCGCGGTTTTCTCACTGCACCAGTTCGTAAGAAGAAGCTGGTTTCCTGCGCCGGGAAATCTTGCTGCCATGACGGTCTCATAGCAAAGGGAAGAGATGAATCCTGAGCGTATGTCATGGAGAAGATTCATAAAGTATTTTCTGGAGTTTTCATCTGCTGTCATCGTGTTCGGCCTTTTTGTCCGTAACTGCTATATTTTCCCCTTACGCGGCTGTCCGGATTTTCTCTTTCAGTTCCCTGATGCGCGCATCAGTTCCCTGCCGTGTTTTTTCCAGTTCCAGCAGCATTGCCGCTGTCCGGTCTTTGTCTGTCTGATTCTGACTTACGGTTTCGCTGATGCGTGACAAATCCGCAGCATAGGTGTCAAACCGGGTGCACAGGCATTCATACATCTCTTTTGCCACAGCATCCGCGAGTTTGAAGAAATACTGGAATTTGAGATTTTCCCGGTAATCCTTGAAGGAAAACTGCAGGGAATGCGCGGTTTCCTTTTTCAGACGGGCAGCACCGCCCCGGAGAGCCAGAATTTCCCCCTCATTTTCCGTCACCGATCTTTTGAAGAGTTTTCTGAAAAAGCGGATCACCCGGTAAAATCCCAGACGCATGACCGCATCTGCGCGAATGCCTGCCGTGTAGTTCACAGATGCAGATGCCTGAAAAAACCGTATTCCTGCTCTGTTTTTAACTGTTTCCAGGTCCGGAATCTGTATTTGCTGTAAGGATTCCCGGATTTGGGCAATGCCAAGTGCCTCCAGACTTCGGTTGTATTCAGCCAGCGCGTCCCGCACCATGACATCATAGGGCGCGGCCAAGGTCATAAAATGCTCCTGTATCTTTGCCTCTGTCTCACGCACAAAACGGATCACTTCCGGATTGACATTCTCTGCTGTGAAAACATCCACTGCCCTGCGGATTTCCTGAAAAATCATATACATGGCATGATTAAAGCCGGATTTTTTCAAATCTGTGACATAATCCGTATAAACAACACTGTACTGATCCAGAAAACTGACCGTGTCTGCGGGAATTCCGTAACGGGAATCAAAAAAACGGTCTGTGTCAGTGCGGATGGTTTTCTGAATCTTCCGCACTGCGCCATCAAGCGTACTGCGTATCATATCTTTGATTTCCGCAGTTTTTTCCTGATGCTTCTGAATGCTTTCCAGCAGTTGGGATACTCCGGACACATCCCGCATCAGAATGTCGCGGTTCAGGGAAATCCGGTGTTCCAGTCCTGATGATATGACAGACAGGCGTTCCACATGGTTTTTCAGCAGCAGGGCATAGCGTTCTTTGCCCAGTTTCTGACGGATGGCTGTTTCAAACCGTTTTGTCTCCCTGCTGGAATATTCCGCAAGTGCCAGTTCCCCCTTCCACTGGGCAATGCGCAGCCGATCTTTGACCTGCAAATCTTTTTCCTTTGCTGTGAACAGGTTGAAAAGCGCGGACAGCACATAGATTTCAGGTTCAGGCCGGAGCAGGGCAATATCCTCTTTTATTTTTGCTGTTACCCGTTCCAGATCTTTTACATTTTCATGTTCCCCAAAATCAAAATTGACCAGAAACAGGGTATTGTCCATAAGTCCCATTCTGCGTATGGAAGACAGAAAGCGGATGTCAGCCTGACGCAGTCCGGTGCGGCTGCTGATGACATAGACAATCAGGTGCGTGAGAAGCAGATAATCCTGAATCATGACCAGATGCAGGGGGTTGGGGGAATCACTTCCCTGACAGTCTGCAATTTCAATGTCCGGTTCCATATCTCCGGCACAGATTTCCAGTTCAATATCCCGCAGCCACACGGCCAGAGAATCGTCTCCGGTGAATTTTTTGTGTTCCGGAAACGATTCATTTTTATATTCAACAGTGACCGGTTCTTCGGCAGCAATATCCTTTACCTGCTCATAGCCTTTGAGATAGGAACTCAGCACCACAGTGTCGGTACTTCGGCTGTCATTGCTGATGAGCAGATCCCTGTTCAGGGAATCCAGCGCGGATGCCAGTTCACTGCGGTCTTTTTCTCTGCGGATGTCAAAAGGATTCTGATCCGTGCGCCAGTCCGCAGAGGGGAAAAAAAGCAGGGATTTTTCCATTTCCGCATTCACTTCCCTCCAGGATTTGAACCAGAGCGTGGCCCGGAGCGTGTCACCCCGGCGTATGCGCGTGACAATGGATGTGACAACACCCGCGCCCCGTTTGAGATAATCATCTTTGAACAGGGAATTGACAAAGGTGCTTTTGCCGGATTTGATGGCTCCGACCACTGCCACCCGGAGCAGGCCCTTTGCAATATCCTGCCGGATATTCTCACACCCGGAAAGCCAGTTTTCAAAAACCGGATCTCCGGCATCTGTCAAATCACGGGTTTCGGAAACCAGCCTGCCTGTGTCCTGGGCAGTCTGTAAAAGTTCATCTGTAAAAACTGTGTAATTGTCCATAATGTATTTGCATTTCCTCAGCATATTTTTTAAAAAAAGGTTTCAGGTTATGACATCTTATGTCTGACACTTATCATTTTATCAGGTGAAGGGCAATCTGTAAAAGGTTATACTGATCCAATTTTGTTTTTTTTGAAAACCGGAACAGATTTTTATAATCCAGCTCCCAAATGCCTTTGTCTGACGCTTAAAGCAATTTTTGTGCCGGAAAAAACCAAAATTGGATTGTTATACCAAACCGTTTTCAAATCTTGGAGAAGTGCCTGTGTTTTTTTAACCACGAAACACACGAACCGCACGAAAAAAAAGAGTTGGAAGCAAAGTGTTTTGAAAGCGGATTGGGATTATACATCAGAATCGCAAAATTTGGGGCGCACTTCAGTTACAGACATTTCCGCCATTTTTCGCAGGAAAAAATACAAAAAGATTGATTTTTCCTGAATTTTTCTGTAATTTTCAAAATTATGCACATAAAAAAACATCCCATGAAATCTGCCGTCAACTTTCCGCTGTTCATTCTTGTGATGCTCTTCACCGCTGCGCTGGCCGGAGCCGGTTTCCTGCTTACACATATTGACATGGACATTACGCGCTATCTTCCCCGGCATGATCCTGTGATTTCAGACGCGGGCTATATTTTCAAAAACCATCCTATTCAGGATCAGATTGTCATTGACCTGTCTCTGCCCCAGGAGAATCCGGATTTACTGAGCGAATGCGGAGATCGGGCAGAGCAGTATCTGAAACAAAGTCCTTTGTTCCGTCAGGTGGGCATGGAGGAAATGCAGGAAATTTTTCCTGATTTGATTTCCCATATTGTGAAAAATCTGCCGGTTCTGTTCACGCAGCAGGAATTGGAAAAAAATATCTCGCCTATGCTCGATGCAGAGCAAATCCGCAGCAGCATAACATCTGTGTATGAATCCCTGATCAGTCTGGACAGCATTGGTCAGTCCGCGTATATTTCCGAAGATCCTCTGGGATTGAGAAATCCTGTACTTGCCCGGATGGCAGAGCTTGCGCCTTCAAAGGATATACGGATACACAAAGGAAAACTCATTTCAAAGGACGGAAAGCATCTGCTGCTTATGGCCGTGCCATCAATGCCGGGAACTGATACGGCCTTTGCCAGGAAACTCAGTGATTTTTTTGGCATTGTTTCGGAAAAAATGAAACAGGAATATCCGGAAGCTGTTCTTACACCGGTGGGAGCCTACCGGGCTGCTCTGGATAATGAAATGATTGCACGGCAGGATGTGCAGAAAGCCATCTGGCTTGCCACTCTGGGGATTGCTCTGCTCCTGCTGTTTGCCTTTCCCCGTCCCCTGATGGGACTTTTTGCGTTTGTGCCTGCGCTGGCCGGAACTGCGGCAGCGTTTTTTGTCTTTTCCCTGATATACCGCTCTGTTTCCATCATGGCCCTGGGTTTTGGCGGAGCCATTATTTCCATTACCGTGGATCATGGCATTGCCTATCTGCTGTTTCTGGATCGCTCAGAAGAGACATCGGGAAAACAGGCTGCCGCGGAAATCCGGGCAGTGGGACTGATTGCAACGCTTACCACTGTGGGAGCCTTTGCAGCACTCTGTTTCAATGATTTTCCCATTTTTGAACAGCTTGGACTGTTTACTGCTTTGGGCATTGCTTTTTCCTTTGTTTTTGTGCATACGGTTTTCCCCCGGATTTTTCCCCTTATGCCGCCTGCGCCTGAGAGAAATCTGCCTCTGCGCAATGTGGTGAAAAAACTGTCAGGAACCGGGAAAAAAACAGCATTCGCGGCTTTGATTTTTGCAATTGTCATGCTTTTTTTTGCCAAACCTGACTTCAATGTCAGCCTGACTGCCATGAATACCGTAAGCAGGGAAACCGGTGCCGCGCAGGATTTGCTTACAGAAGTGTGGGGACAGCAGGTTTTCAGCAAAACATACCTGATGACAGAAGCAGAAGATATGGGAATGCTTCAGCAGAAAGCAGATCAAATGCTTGAAATGCTTGAAAAGGATATTGATTCAGGGGCTTTGCATTCCGGATTTGTTCCTTCCATGATTTTTCCGGGAAAAGAACGTATCCAGCAGAATCTGACCGCGTGGAAAAATTTCTGGACACCGGAACGAATCGGAAATTTGGAAAAAAATCTTGCAGAACAGACTGCGGAAATGGGATTTACGGCAGATGCCTTTATGCCTTTTTATGAGATTCTTGCATCAGATTCCTTTTCTCCGGATTTTGCAGACATTCCGGAAAAATATTTCAGACTTCTGGGAATATCCCGGCATACGGAAAAAAGCGGGTGGCGGCAGTTTTCCGGTTTGACACCCGGAAAAGCATATGACGCGGAAAAATTTTGGGAAACATACAGCCCCCATTTCCATATTTTCGATCCTGCCCTGTTTTCCCAAAACCTGGGACATCTGCTTTTTTCCACATTTACCCGGATGTTTGTCATCGTGGGAATCAGCGTGACTGTGCTGCTTTTTCTCTTCTTTCTTGACCTGAAAATCACACTGATCGCTATGCTGCCGGTATGCTTCGCTATGATCTGCACGCTGGGAACCATGAAAATCATAGGACATCCGCTGGATATACCCGGACTGATGCTTGCCATTATTATTTTTGGCATGGGAATTGATTATTCGCTTTTTCTGATTCGTGCCTATCAGAGATACCGGGATGAATCCCATCCCTGTTTTGAACTGATCCGTATCGCTGTTTTCATGGCTTCGGCCTCCACCCTTGTGGGATTCGGCGTTTTGTGCTTTGCCGAACATTCCCTGCTGCAAAGCGCAGGTCTGACCTCGTTTCTGGGTATTGCCTATTCACTGGCAGGTGCATTGACAATTCTGCCGCCCCTGATGCGCTGGATTCTCCGCGAGGGCGAAAAAGAAAACAGCAGCGGAGATATACAGAAACGGATTATGAACCGCTATAAAAATGCAGATGCCTTTCCCCGGATGTTTGCCCGTTTCAAACTCCGTATGGATCCCATGTTTTCAGAACTGCCCGGTTTTTTTGATAGCACACGGCCCCCGCGAATTGTGCTGGATATTGGCTGTGGATACGGCGTTCCGGCCTGCTGGATTCTGGAAAGTTTTCCGGATGCAAGAATCATCGGCATTGATCCGGATCAGGAACGTACACGGGTGGCTGCTTATGTGATGGGAAAGCAGGGAAAAATCAGACCAGGACATGCGCCCGATCTTCCGCAGATTCCGGAACCTGCTGATACGGTTTTGCTGCTGGATATTATCCATTTTCTTACTGATCCGGAACTGGAACTGAGCCTGAAACGGATTTATGAAAACATGGAAAACAAAGGACGCCTGATTGTCCGTGCGGTGATTCCCCCCGAAAACGGAAAATACTCCCGCACATGGCATTTTGAGGCATTGAAACTGAAAATGGCAGGCATAGTGTCGTATTACCGTTCTGCGGATAAAATTCGGGAACTGATGAGCGAAGCCGGATTTGACATATCCTTTTCCGGCCTGTCCGGCGGAAACCCGGAATCACTTTGGATCATTGGTGAAAAGGCGGGGAAATGAAATTTAGGGCAGAATCCTCTGGATTTCCTTCATCACAGCATCAGTTGTCTTTCCTGCACTGTTAATCATCACCACAAAGCGGTACAGGGAACCGTCCTGACTTTCCATATATCCGGCACGGCATTTTACTCCGGTCAGGCTTCCGGTTTTGTAGAATTGCCGTCCTTCATGGCGCATGAGATGCCGCCAGGGTTCGAATTTTTGCAGAACTTTCAGCATCTGCTCCGGTGAAATGCGGTTTTCTCTGGAAATGCCGGAACCTTCATCAATTTCAATTCCCTCTATGCCCAGAATGTTTTTTGCATACACAGCCGCTGCTTTTCTTCCTTTTTCCAGATTTCCCGGAGGCCCGTAAGCCTTGATTCCCACAGTGAGGAACAACTGGTTTGCAATGAAATTGTTGGAATACTCCATCAGGCGGATAATCACCTGATCCAGAGAAAAATCAGAAAGATGACGGTATATCAGCCGATCTTTGTCTGTATGGACGATTCCCGGTTTTATATCTCCATCGCTTTTTATCCCATCTTTTTTCAGGAAATACCGGAACATATGACCTGCATAAAGAAGAGTTTCTTTGTTTTCCGCAGAAAGAACAATGCGATCCTGTTTCATTCCGGAATTGCGAACCCTGTCCAGTACAAAAGTCAGAAGCGGTGTCTGTGGTTCGGCACTCACATACTCCCCATTCACATATCTGAAATCCACAGTATTGAAATTGACACACAGCGCGCCGATGGGCGAATCATAGGGATTGAGCGTGGATGTCACTCCGGGAATGGTGACCGGTTCAAAATGCGAATCATCCAGAAGAAGATCATGAAAACGCTCTGTTTTCTCATGGACAGATTTGGCAATCTGGGGCAGCACTTCTGAAATCAGCAGAGGATCTCCGTATCCTTTGATAATCAGGTTTTCTTTTTCATCCATCCAGAATTCCGTGACAAAGCGGAAATCATCTCCCAGATAATGCCGTGCCATCAGCGCGGTAAAGGTCTTGAGGGTTGAGGCAGGCATACGCTGTATGTTCCCATGTTTGCTGAACAGCACTTTGCCCTTCGCGTCAGCAATCAGCACACTGTCCTGCGGGCCGATAAGAGATTCCAGCCTGTCCCACTGCCCGGCAGCAATCCTGCATTCCGGAAACACAAGGCATATGAAAATAAGTACAATAAACAGATATTTTTTCATTTTGATTCATTCCAATAAAAAGTGAGGTAATTTAACTTTGTCAAGTTATGAAATCTGAAAAAACTTCAGCACTGACAGCAGCATTTTCTGCCGCGAAGACACAAAGAAACAAAGTTTCACGAAGATTTTATGCACAAAATTTTCTGGCATAAAATTTTCAGAAAAACCGGATTTTTCCAAAAAAACTTGGATTTTTGAATACACGAAAATTTTTGCTTGCCTACTTAAGTAGGGTTCCATAAATATTCGGGTATAAAGTTTTCAGGATGTCCGGATCGGGGTTTCCCACAGAGAACACAGAGAAAAAAACACCCGCAGAGGACACAGAGGAAAAAATTGTGTTTATAAGGACGGTTCCATAAATTTTCAGGTATAAAGTTTTCAGAAAAAACCGGTTTTTTGAATACACGAAAATTTTTGTTTGCCTACTTATATACCATTACTCACAAAATTTGATGATACAGCCGCGAATTTGCTCGAATTACGGTTTGTGCAATTCGTGCAGATTCGTGTCATTCGTGGCCATACTGTCAAATCTTCTGCGTAATGATATAAGTAAGCAAACGAAATTTTTTGGAAAATCCCGTTTGTTTTTACCCAATTTATGCCTGAACATATACAGAAGCTGGAAAATCAGTTGTTCAGACTGTGAATCGGCGCGGGAATGCGTCCCCCGTGACGGATAAATCGATTGGCTCCCTGCGCGTTGTTCACAGCCATAATCACGGATTCTCCCAGCAGTCCCCCGAAAAAAGCACGTTGACCTGCTTTTTTACCAGGGACAGGAATCAGCCGCGCGGCTGTGGTTTTTTTGTTTATGACACCGATAGCCATTTCATCGGCAATAATGGCTGCAACCGTGTCTTCGGAAGTATCGCCCGGAATGGCAACCATATCCAATCCCACAGAACAGACACTGGTAATAGCCTCCAGTTTTTCCAGATTTAAATACCCTTTTTCCGCAGCTTCGGAAATGTTCAGATCCTCGCTTACAGGAATAAACGCGCCGCTCATGCCCCCCACATAGGAACTGGCAAAGGCCCCGCCTTTTTTCACAGCATCATTGAGCATGGCCAGCGCGGCTGTGGTTCCGGGAACCCCGATGCTCAGCAGTCCCAGACTCTGAAAAATTTCCCCCACGCTGTCGCCCACATTCGGGGTCGGGGCAAGGGACAAATCCACCACGCCAAAGCTGATGTCCAAATTTTCAGCAACTTCCGTGCCGATGAGTTCTCCCACCCGTGTGACTTTGTATGCCGTGCGTTTGATCAGTTCTGAAATCTGTCCCAGCGACATGTCCGGATTTGCTGCCAATGCCCGATCTATGGCCTTTTTCACCACTCCGGGGCCGCTGACACCCACATTGATGACTGCATCCGGCTCACCAATCCCCAGATAAGCCCCTGCCATAAAAGGAATATCCTGGGGAATATTGGCGAATACGCAGAGTTTCGCGCAGGCCAGCCCGTCTTTGTCGGCAGTCATAGCGGCGGCTTCTTTGATGGTTTTGCCCATAAGCAGCACTGCATCCATATTGATCCCGGCTTTGGAAGATGCCACGTTCACAGATGCGCAGATCCGATCCGTTTCGGTAAGAGCCTGGGGAATGGCCTCAATCAGCGCACGGTCTCCTTTGGCAATTCCTTTTTCCACCAGAGCGGAAAATCCGCCGATAAAATCCACACGCACTTCTTTGGCAATTTCATTAAGGGTTTTTGCCACTTCCACCAGTTGGGAAGCAGAAAAAGGCGCGCCCACAGCGGCAATTGGGCTGATGGAAATACGTTTGTTGACAACGGGAATGCCGTATTTGTCGCCCACTTCATTGCATACGGTGACAAGGTTTTTTGCAAGATTCGTGATTCGGGAGCGGATATTGGCTTTGAATCTTTCCAAATCATGACTCGCGCATTCCAGAAGACTGATGCCCAAAGTCACGGTGCGCACATCCAGATGCTCGTTGCGGAGCATCTCCAAAGTGGACAGAATTTCTCTTTCGCTCAGCATAATATAAAAATTCCTGTATAAAATTATTGGCAGTTGATACCAATTTTCCCTTGAAAACATGCTTATCATCTTATAAAAAATAACTTGGTCATGTACTGCTGTTTTGTCAAGTTTGTTCTGACGGATTTTAACCGCAAAGGACACAAAGACGGCACAAAGGCCACAAGAAAATATCCGTCAGTTTTATTTTGACAAAGCACTACATTCCCCACACCGTGATTTTCCTTGCACCAATGTGTTTTTCCTTCTGAAATATCTTTTCCTCCCATGTTCTGCCCGGGCTGCGGTCAAAAATGAGCAGATGCCCCTCTTCAGTTCCGCATCTGTCCATGTATGCGGCAGTCTGCTCCAGTCCTTTTTCCATGGTTTTTTCAAGATTTCTGTACAGAATCTTCAGTTCAATAACCACTTTCTGCACACCCGCAGAATGTTTCCATATGACCATCAGATCTGTCCTTCCTCTGCCAAGACCGTATTCCCGGTTTATGCTGCCCCCGGAATTGATGATCCTCTGCAGAAATGCCTGCACCAGCAGTTGGGGACCTGCCTCCCGGTAGTCAAAGCGTCCGATCCAGTGTTCCGAATGCTCCCGGAAAAATTCCTGAAATGCAGAAAAAAGCCCGTGTGTGTCCAGCCGTCCGTCCGGCAGAACATACCATGATGACTGATAAAGAGGTTCCAGATTGTACTGTGTGATCAGGCTCAGTTCTCTGGGGATGATTTCCCGGTAAATGGCATTGGAAATGACCAGACCTGACTTGGAGCGGGTAATCAGCCCCAGATCAAGGACATACTGAATGTCATCCTGCGGAATGTTTTCAAGCTCGGTTCCATCCAGCATGGGGCCAATCACACGCCTGACCCGTTCCTCTTTCAGTTTGTCCGCAAGCTGATCCAGATGCGTCTCCCGGCGCAGAATCAGGTTTTCCTTTGCATGAATGACCATATCCGCGTTGACTGGTCTGCTGCGCTCCCTCCCTTCTTCCATCTTAAAGCAGACTTCATAGGCCAGCGCATTGACCAGCCAGGGCTGTCCCTGTGTGTATTCCCATATGAGATGCTGTGCGTCCTCATCAAATTTCTGACCGGTTTCTTTCACATGTTCGTGCAGCAGGCTGCGGACTTCTTTTTCACTGAAATTATCCAGCCGAAGAGATGCTGCCTTGATATTGAACGCGCTGCCACCGGTAATGATGCTTTTCTCCCTGTCCGAATGAATCCGGTAATCCCGCACATCCCGGACACCGCAAAGAATCACGGTCTGGGGAAACTGCGCGGGTCTTTTGTCATATCCGGCACGGATCTGGCGCAGCACGGAAATCAGGGTGTCGCCTATTAAGGCATCAATCTCATCCATGAGAATGACAAGGGGTTTTTCAGAAACAGCCGCCCATTTGCTAAGGCACTGATTCAAAGCGGTTCCGTATGCCTGGCCGTCCAGCAGCTCCGGCAGGATGGATTGGGGATACGGATCATGCAGATGAAACTCAGCCCGTGAGGCCAGTTCCCGCAGGATATTGTTCATTGCCTGCTCAATGTTCTCTCTTGCAGCCTGGGCAATTTCCACGTTGAGATACAGACATCTGTACTGACCAATCTGATTGAGATATTCCATCAGAGCCAGCAGGCAGGAGGTTTTGCCGGTCTGCCGGGGAGCATGAAGGACAAAGTATTTTTTCTGATCAATCAGCATGAGGATTTCCTGCAGACTGAATCTCTCTATGGGTGGAAGGCAGTAATGATCACTGCATTTCACGGGCCCGGCTGTGCTGAAAAAGCGCATGGGATTTCCTTTCTTTGGGGGATTCTGATTTCAGGATCATCAGAAATGATTCTGTTTCTGAACACGGATTCACAGGATTTTTGTCTGAATGCTGTTTTATCAGGACAGGGTTTCAGAATCAAGCATTTTGGGAAAGCAGGAAAAATAAGGCAAAGATTCATTCACAGCACCGGAGATGGCCCAATGGCTGTAAATTAATGCAGACCGGGGAATGCGATAGTGGGTCAAATCCGTTGATTCAGGTCTGACACACGGATGGGAAAAATCTGTAAGGATTGAAATTATTACAGAAAAAAAGGGAGTTCCCCGTCATATGAAATCCTGAAGGGGTGAAATGATAATGTCATCCCTTCGGAATTCTGTTTTGTTTTTTTGTATCTCATTCTGTAAAAATGACATCCCTTCAGGATTTGTTTTCCGCCCTGTTCCGGAAAAATGAGCAGATTTGACCGCCTTTTATGCTGAACTCACGTTCATTTAATGGGATATTGAGACTCTGCCTCTCTGTGAGGCAGAGTCTCAGAAGAACTGTTACGGGGCACAGGAGAACTGCCTTACTGCCGCAACCCAGCACTTTTCTGCATTGCATATACGGCATCTGCCAGCCCGATCTGCGTCTGGGTGATGCTGTCTTCGCCATAAATATCATCAGGACGGACTCCGGCCACCACCTGCAGGGCGATAATGGCATCACTCAGGCCGATGTCTCCGTCATGATCCAGGTCTCCTTTTTGGCTTTTCTGAATCATAAATATCTGCGAAGGCGTGCCTTCGTGCTGATTGCTGTCAATTGCAGCAATCCTGACATACATCCTGTCCGCATTCAGCAGCCGGAGATAATCGCTCAGTCCGATCTGTGTTACAGATCCGTCATCCGGGAAAACAAATGTGGACTGTGCATCAGACAGATCCGGAGACAGGCCGAAATAGATTTTGAATCCGCTGAAATCCGCAGCCGATGGATTGCTGACAGAGATGAATTCTCCGCTCACTGTGGGTGCGGACGGCAGATTCGGGCCGGTTCCTGCCGGTGTGGTGAATGTTTTGATTTCAGATGCTTCGCTCATATTTCCGGCTTGGTCAAAGGCCCTTGCGGAGACATAATACAGGGTACTGTCCGCCAGACTCAGCAGATGGCAGGGATTGGCCTGCACTTCCTGTTTCAGGGAACTCAGGGTCAGGGCATCCGGGTCTGTGCCATAAAAGAACTGGACAGACTGCGTATCCGCACTCAGACTCAGACTGATTTCCGCTCCGCTTTCCACAGGTGCGGCAGCAGTGATGACCGGCGCGGATGGCGCAACAGTGTCGCTTTCCACGCTGGTGTGAAGAACCGGGCTGCTCATCTCTATGTATTCCTGCATATTGTCTCTGCTGTCTGCATCCGGATCACCGTAAGGCCCGTTTGTGCTGCCGGGGTCATCGGTGTTCAGCCCGTAAGCTGTTTCCCAGTAGTCAGGCAGTCCGTCTGTGTCACTGTCCGGAATATAAGCCGGAAAAGTGATTTCAAACCGGACTTTTATCATGCTGCTGATGCGTGCCTGTTTTGTTGCGGTCAGGTACTGAAGCGGGATAAAGCGGACAAAGAGTTTTCCGTCCTCAATACGGGCATCAGTTTTGGAAAGATCGTCAAAAGAGGCTGTGTTCAGCGGTGTATCCACACAGCCTTCGGAATCACAGATGCTCATCTGAATCGGGTCGGTGTATGTGTCAATGGATGACTGTTCGTCAATGACGGAAAACAGGGTGAGCGTTGCGCCGTCAGGAACCGGCAATGACCATGCCGATACCGGCCGGTCATACATATCTGCTCCCTCTATGCCGAATACATTCAGCTTTCCGGTCTGGGAATCAAAATGGAAATCACTGAGGGAGAAGGTCAGTTCTGCCGAAACACCGGTTTCGGTAAAACCGATGGTTTTGCTGATAAAGCCCTCATCTGTCTGGGAACGGGATGAGAAGTCCGCAGATTCAGTATCATCCGTCATTGCGCTGCGGGATTGGGACGGGACGGGGCCGCGGCGGTAGTTGGGGATGCCGTAGAATTGGGGACGGGATTTTAAATCTTCCACCATTTCAGGATGTCCTTCCGTATAATATTCCAGAAAGATTGTTTCCTGCCCAAACATAGCGTCATAGATCACTTTCTTTTCAGAAGATGTGGTAAGATCGTATATGGCATGATACTCAACCTTGTCACCGTAAGCCAATCCTTTAGGTGAAGATTTTCCATACGTTGAAGGAGAAATATAAACCGCTAAAGCCCGATTTTGGCTTATAGCACCGGCATCATTAACGAAAGCTTCTGCAAAATCACCTCTCCTGCCAGCCTCATAATCTGTATCTGCATTTGAAAAATTGACTCCCGCATGACACGCATTTGTAAAAACGATAAAATCCTTCAGGCTATGGCTGATTTCCAAAACATAACCGTCACCGTTTACCGTATCATGGTCAGCCATAAAATGTTCACTTATAACAGAGCTGTTCTGGAGAGAACGGTAAGTTCCGTGTCCGCCCAAGTCTATTATCCCTGTGGAAAGTGAATTAAACAAAGCAACGACTGTATCCCCGTTAATCCCGGCAGGCTGGTAATACCTGATTTCAGGCATCCATTGGCCTGCTCTTGGCAAGGTATTAAAATACTCCATTAGGCTCTGGGTGATACGATATCCGGTAGTTGTTGAATTTTTGTCATATCCGCCAATGTACTGCGCCCGTGTTGCAGTAAGAACATACCCTTTTTTCTGAATAAAATTGTCAAGCTGGCTTGTGATATGGGAAGGTGTTTCAACAAGCCGTCCTGTTTTAAAAGACTTGCGGTAGGTTCTGTCAGTTGGGAAAACACCTTCTGTATAATATGGTGCAAGTAAAGGTGCTTTATTTTTCAGATTGTCATTAAACCACTTGACTTCTTTCTCCACTCCTCCGTCCTCGGCTTTATACTCCATAAAGGCATTTACCGCTTTCCCAAACGGTATAATCTCATGCCCGCCCACAATCACCAGATACATCTTTCCGGCTGTTTTGAAGCCCTCAGTGTTTTTCATTCCTGTCAGGGAATTGACAATTGAATCGGCTGTACTGAGAGATGAGGGATCTTCGGTCAGTGCAATCTGAAATGACCGCAGAGACGGAATCACTGTATCATCAAAAACCGGTTCTCCGCCCAAATCCACAACCACCGGCAGCATGTTGAATCCGGAATTGTCCTGCGCAAAGGGCAGGCCGTTCAGATCCATTTTCCATGTCTGCTTTACCAATTCCGAAATGCTGTTTTTCAGGGAAGATATGTCCTGCTCAGAAAACCGCTCCCGCATTTTCTGAAAATTGGTCAGGATGATGGTGTCTGCCTTGCCCCGGATATAGGAATCCAAAGAGGAAGGCGCATAGCGGATGACTTTTGAAGATGCGGTTCCGGCAGAAGCACTGGCCTGCAACTGAACAAAGCCTTTGTCCCTGAGTGCTTCCGGATGAAAAAGAACATTGCAGATATTTTCCGCACAGGTATAGGATACGGCTCCGGCAGACGGAACCGGTATGGCCCATACTCCGGACAGAGCCTCTGACTGGCCTGCCAAATAGGAAAGCCGGGGCTGCTCGCCGGTTTTCAGTCCTTTTATTTTGAACTGAACAGACAAATCAAAACTGTCGGGAACAACAGTATAGAAAAAGGTTTCAAAATCCAAAGGCACAGGCGCGGTTCCAACCTCCAGCACATGCGGAATTTCCGCAGAACCGGCTGCTGCCTTTGCGCCTTTTTTGTCCTCTGCAAGGGCATAATATTCAATACCGCTGACAGTGACATCCGATCCCGGAATCTGAAACTGATAATTCGGGACATTCACTGCTGTTGCTGTGGCAGTTTTCCACTGCCCGCCAGAATTTTTTGCCCGAAAACTGAGGATGACAGACTGTATGCCGTCCGAATCCTTTGCTGTTACAGGAATGGTGACGGCCTGACCCGCATAAACGGTTTTGGGCAGTATGCCGGTTTTGGAGATAAGGATTTCAGGCGCAGGGTTTCTGACATAGGTGTTTGACACCTGAAGCTGATTGTGCTGAACCGCAAGACTGACCGAATCCTGAGTGACATTGCTGATCTGACAGGAAATCCGGTAGGTTCCGTCGCTCTGTGCAGAAAAGTCAAAATTGGGGACAGGGCTGCCGTTTTCGGTCAGGATAAAATCAGACTGGGTGCGGGTGAGAATGGGGTTTCCCGCGCTGTCTTTGGCATAGAAAAGGATTCCGGCCTGCGGATAGTTCATGCCCGCGTCCAGACCGACAGACTGCAGTTCCACAACCGCTTCCCTTATGCTGAAAATGGCATCAGAGGGATCCCATATGCCTGTGGTATTATGCCTGACATAAAAACGCCAGTCATCAGCCTCTGCAACCGTATCCGGAATGGT
This sequence comes from uncultured Desulfobacterales bacterium, assembly GCA_964534335.1. Taxonomy (GTDB): domain Bacteria; phylum Desulfobacterota; class Desulfobacteria; order Desulfobacterales; family Desulfococcaceae; genus JAABRU01. The sequence continues at coordinate 6,304 of CAZHPS010000029.1, read as the reverse complement.
GACGGTTTCAATGCCGTCATTGGGTGTGGTGGCAGTAAAACGGTACCAGTTTACGCCGTCAGGTTCGGTCTGGGTTTCCGGCACAGAGGCACGTTTCATGGCAACAGTCATGGTGTCAGTGGAACTGAATCCCGTAGCCTGCCAGTAAATGTTTACGGTGTCGCCTGTGTTGTATGTTCCTGTGGTGTTGGGGGATGTGAGCAGCACAGGGGTGGCAGAGGCTGAAGGGAGTTGGTAGATGTAGGCGGAACCGGAATCAGTCCCTTTATCATCGTCATAACAAGCTCCGACAACGATATAATCATTTGAAATGGAAACAGATACGCCAAATACATCCTGATATGCCCCGTCTGTGGCTGTCAACTTTCTTTGCTGTATCCATGTGTTGCCTTCCCGTCTGAAAATGTAAGCCGAACCGGTATAATTGTTTCTATAAGCCCCGATAAGGGCATAGTCTCCTGAAATGGAAACTGAATACCCAAAATGATCATAAACTGCACCGTCGGAAGCCGTGAGCTTTGCCTGCTGTATCCAAATGGTGCCTTCCCGTTTGAACATGTAAGCCGAACCGGAATAATCCCCTTTATCATCATCACTAGGAGCGCCGATAAGGGCATAATCTCCTGAAATGGAAACTGAATTTCCAAAATAATCACGGACTGCACCGTCCGAAGCTGTCAATTTTGCCTGCTGTATCCAGGTGCTGCCATCCCGTCTGAAAATATAAGCGGAACCGGAATCCAACCCTTTATCATTGTCTTCATAAGCCCCGATAATGGCATAGTCATCTGAAATGGAAACTGAAGACCCAAAATGATCATAAACTGCACCGTCGGAAGCCGTGAGCTTTGCCTGCTGTATCCAACTATTGCCATCACGTTTGAAAATATAGGCCGAGCCGGCATTATAATACACTTTATTAGTGTCATTCCAAGCCCCGACAATGGTATAATCTCCTGAAATGGAAACTGAATTTCCAAAATGATCATAAACTGCACCGTCCGAAGCTGTCAATTTTGCCTGTTGTATCCAGGTGCTGCCATCCCGTTTGAAAATATAAGCAGAACCGGAGTGATCTCCTTTATCATTGTCATACGTGGCCCCGATAATGGCATAATCTCCTGAAATGGAAACTGAATACCCAAAATAATCCCTGGCTGCGCCGTCCGAGACCGTCAGTTTTGCCTGCTGTATCCAGGTGCTGCCATCCCGTTTGAAAATATAGGCTAATCCGGAAGCATACTCTTTATCAGAGTCTACAGGAGCCCCGACAATGGCATAGTCTCCTGAAACCGAAACCGATCTCCCAAACTGATCATTTGCTGCCCCATCCAATCCATTAATTTTGTTTTCAAGCGGATTTTTTACTGGTTTAAATGAAATGTCCTGACCATAGGCTGTTCCTTTGCAGTTTTTGGCATAGGCTCTGACATAATAGGTCTTAACACTTTTCAAATCGGACAAAGTGCTGACAAATGCGCCGGTTCCTGTGCCGTCTTTGGTGCAGTCCAGCGATGGATTTGGATATTCGCTCCAGCATATGCCTCTTTCCGTAACCGCACAGCCGCCGTCTGAGGTTATGCTGCCTCCGCCTGCTGCGCCGTCAAAGGTAATGTTCAGTATGCCGGAAGTTGATACAGTGGGCAAAGTGATGGCAGTTGCGGTATAATTTTTATCTGCCTGATTTGCTGTGACATTGGTGTAAGCAAGATTTGAGGGCGTGAAAGTATAACCGCTTTTGGAAGGCGTAACCGTGCCTGTCCATCCGGAACTCACGGTTTTGCTGTAAAAACCGGAAGTGTTTGTATCCGCAGTCCCCCCGCTGCTGAAAGTCAGGGTTACACCGCTTATGCCGGTTCCGGAAGCATTTTTCACATAGCCGGAGATGGTGAAAGTGCTTAAAGCACCTGTGCCGGATACTGCAATGGTGTTTGTGCCGTCTGTCCTGTCAGAACTGACTGTCACCGTGCCGGTGTAATTCTGGGCAGCGGCCGGGGCAAAGGTTACGGTTACGGGCTGGGAACCGCCTGCGGCAATTGTTCCGCTCCAGTTCCCGGCAAATCCGGCAGGATAGGATATGGAACTGACCGTCAGCGGGGAATTGCCGGTATTGCTGATGGTGAATGTCAGTTGTTTTGTTGCGTTCACATTGACACTGCCAAAGGCAAGACTGCCGCTCAGTCCGATAATCCGTGTGGGAACCGGGGTTCCTGTGCCGGATACTGCAATGGTGTTTGTGCCGTCTGTCCTGTCAGAACTGACTG
>CAZHPS010000029.1:0-3940 GCA_964534335.1 uncultured Desulfobacterales bacterium | reverse complement strand
CCTGTGCCGGATACTGCAATGGTGTTTGTGCCGTCTGTCCTGTCAGAACTGACTGTCACCGTGCCGGTGTAATTCTGGGCAGCGGCCGGGGCAAAGGTTACGGTTACGGGCTGGGAACCGCCTGCGGCAATTGTTCCGCTCCAGTTCCCGGCAAATCCGGCAGGATAGGATATGGAACTGACCGTCAGCGGGGAATTGCCGGTATTGCTGATGGTGAATGTCAGTTGTTTTGTTGCGTTCACAGTGACATTGCCAAAGGCAAGGCTGCCGCTCAGTCCGATAATCCGGGTGTAGGCCAATGTTGTAAATGAAACCTGATTTCCGTAAGCTGTGCCTGCGCTGTTGGTTGCATAAGCCCGAACATAATAGGTTGTGCTGGCAGTCAGTCCGGTAAGAGAACTGGTAAAACTTCCGGTTCCTGTGCCAGCCGGACTTATGCTGTTGCCAGTTGTGGGATTCGGTGAGGTACTCCAGCATACACCCCTTGCAGTTACGGATGCGCCGCCATCTGAGGTTATATTGCCTCCGCCTGTTGCGCCGTCAAAGGTGACATTCAGGATATTGTAAGTTGATACTGTTGGCAAAGTGATTGAAGAAGTGACAGTTATGAGTACTGAATCATAGAGATCCCCGCCCCTGCCATCCGCAACCCTAAATTCTATGGCATACTCTCCCAAACTGCCAGGAATGCCTGAAAGCACACCATCAGGTGAACAAGTAAGCCAGTCTGCCATTGGCACCATAATTGTAACAGAAAAGGAAAGAGGATCACCATCTGCATCTGCAAAATGGGCAGAAAGATCATAATTCAGAGAAGAACCGGCTTGAACAGTTAAAGATGGCAAAGGAGGATTTATCACATAAGGCGGAGAGTTTACAGCAGATACAGAGAAACCAAGTAAGAGAGACGGAATTGGAAACCCGGTGTTCAGTCCTCCCGGATCAGTTACAGTGTAATCAAGGATATAAGAGTACGAATTTGTGGGCAGGACAGTTCCCGCTTTCTGCCGCAAAATCCCATCCGAAGAAAGTTCTATCCAATCTGTGGGGCCTCCGTCAATAGGGTTTATTGCCTGCAGGGAATACGTCAGATCGTTGGGAGTTTCAGCATCTGTATAACGCTGACTCAGATCATAAGTCAGATTTCCTTCGTAGAATGATATTGTTATCCCTAACGAATTTGTTTGATAAGGCGGTGTGTTTGCATACGCATTCCCGGCCAGCAGGACAAGCACCAGCAGCATAACAGCATTTTTCAGATTTCTTTTCATTTTGTTCTCCTTCTTTGATTGGTTTAAATCGGAAAATATCCCAAAATCCACATTTGATAAATATGCAAAAAGTCCGAAATCAGGTCTTTTGATAAAATAGTATTTTCCTTAACTTTTGTCCTTTATGACTGTGCAAAAAACCGCTCCGCTTAATTTTTGCACTCCTCCATCCGGTTTGCAGGTGCAAAAAACCGCTCCGCTTAATTTTTGCACTCCTCCATCCGGTTGCAGTTGCAAAAAACCGCTCCGCTTAATTTTTGCAATCCTCCGGATCAGGCTGTGCAGTTGGTAAAAGAACTATAATCTGCTTTATCATTTTTTACACCCCCAACCTCTGAAGATGGGAATTAAAAATATGCAGAATTAAGAAGGTGTTGAAAAGCTCCGAAGGGCTTTACAGATGGCCCCGCGCTATTTCATCAGCCAGCACGCCGATAAACAGTGTCACGGAAATGACGCTGTTCACATGAAAGAACGCAATATTAACATGCCGCAGATCATCGGGTTTGACGAGCCAATGCTCAAAGATCAGCAGCAGTCCGATAATACCGGTTGTCATCAGATAGATCTGTCCCATATCAAAAACAAAATACAAAGCCATAAAGGACAGATATGAAACAAAATGGATGATTTTTGCAATGGTCAGAGCGCGGGCTGCACCAAAAACAGCAGGAATGGAATACAGTCCCATTTTCCGGTCAAATTCCTCATCCTGACACGCGTACAGCACATCAAATCCTGAAATATAACTCAGCAAAGCCAGACTGACAGGTGACAGTCGGACTTTGAAACGGATTATGGCAGTCCCGGCAGTGACAGAAGGACACAGATTTTCATTAATCGCAACAATATTAAAAGTCTGTGATGAGTCTGTCCGAATATGGGTAAAAAAATTTCTGTTAAAAGGACCTGACGGTCTTAAATCCGGGAAACCGGCCGGCAGAAAGCCCGGCCTGACCAAAAAACAGAAAAAAATACTGAAGGAACTCATAATAAAAGGCCCATCCGAAGCCGGATTTTCCGGAGCATGCCGGCGAAGTCCCATGATACAGGATATGATTCATAATAAATTCAACGTGTTCTATTCTGTCAATTATATTTCACAACTGCTGAAAAATATGGGATTTTCATATCAGAAAGGCAAATTTGTCTCCGATCATAAGGATCCTGAAACACGTAAAAAATGGCTGGAAAAAACATGGCCTGAAATTTACGAAACAGCTGTAAAAAAGAATGCTTATATTTTTTTCGGTGACGAAGCATCATTTCCTCAGCGGGGATCTCTGTCATACACATAGGCGGAGAAAGGAAAACAGCCGTCCGTGAAAACACCGGGAAACCGAAAATCATATAAAGTACTGGGTCTTATTGATTATTTTTCAGGACGTTTCTTTTTCAAAGGTCACGAAGGACGACTGAATTCAGAAACTTGCATCGCTTTTCTGAAAGAGGTTCTTTCCAAAACCCGTAAACATATCATCCCTGTACAGGACGGGGCCGCGTACCACAGAAGCCGGGCGGTTAAAAATTTTTTTGAAAAAAATTCAAAAAGACTGACAGTTTACAGACTGCCTCATATTCACCGGATTACAATCCGCCAGAAAAACTGTGGAAAAAAATAAAGGAAAAAGAGGTGCATCTGCATTATTTTCCGACTTTTGAATCGTTAAAAAACAGGGTTGAAGAAGGTCTGCTCAGTTTCAGTAACCTGAAGAAGGAGGTTCTTTCCCTGTTCGTTTTTTACAATAAACTTTCGGGTGAATGCAGTGAATAGCAACCCCAAAAGTATTATCTTAAAGGCTATAGTGTCATCTGCTGTTACCTGTATTTCAGTTTCCGTTTTTGTTATGCCTTTTCTGTCTTTATACATTTTGTAAAAAGTATAAGCAAAACCGACAGTTCCTATTGCCAGACAGATTGTTCCTATTATTTTGTCAATCATGGTTGCTACTCCTAAACCTATAATCGTTGCCAATATTGAAATTGTGCAAGATTCTTTGTTTGTTAAATCTCTCATAGCAACCCATCGCTTTCTCATTGCTTACCTCTTTTCAGAGGCATAACAACAAGGTGAGCGGTTCAAGGGGTTGGAGCGTTAGCGGAAACCCCCTGAATCCGCTCGACCGCAGGGTTATGCCTTTTTATTTCATTGCGAATTATGTATGCTATGCTGCGTAATGCATTATTGACAGATTCTGAGTCATTAAAAATTTCAGCAATATCAGGATCAAGGATTATAACATTGCTGCCTTCTTTGAATCTGCTGACATACTTTCCTCTTATTCCGTTACTGAAATCATATTCTTCCAACATTTCTCCGTCACCGGAGTTCATATGATTTTGATTCATAAATTTTTCTCTCCTTTTTTGTTGCCAGTCTTGCACTTATAATTCTTATTGTGTCTCCCAAATCTGTGTGGACTACAACAAGCAGACGATTTTTAACCGACTGTCCGATAATAATAAAACGTTCTTCACCGTAAGAATGAAGCGGATCGGCAATTGTCAATGATAAACCGTCGATAAAAACACTGGATGCCTCTTCAAAAGAAACAGCATGTTTTTTTATGTTTATTAAATATTTATCATCATCCCAGTCAAATTTTACAGTCACTTTTACCCTTCCAAATTTTATTCATCACCATAGGTTTCTATTAAATAATCAACTA
>CAZHPS010000028.1:4398-26106 GCA_964534335.1 uncultured Desulfobacterales bacterium | reverse complement strand
TCAGGTTTACGGCGGTTACGGATTCACCCGTGAATTTCCCCAGGAAATGCTGCTGAGGGATTGCAAAATCACCCAGATTTATGAAGGAACCAACGGCATTCAGGCAATGGATCTGCTGGGCAGAAAACTGGGAATGAACAAAGGCAAACCGGTCATGGATCTGCTCACCGAGATGAACAAAACCATTGCAAAAGCCAAAGAAGCCGGGCTGGAAGATCTGGCCGCAGATGTGCAGACATCTGTGAACAAACTCGGAGAAGTGGGTATTCATCTGGGCACTGCCGCGATGTCTCCCAAAGTCCTGAATGCATTCTCCTTTGCCCATCCCTTTATGGAAGTCACGGGTGATGTGGCTATTGCATGGATGCTGCTGTGGAGAGCCGGGATTGCTGCACAGAAAGTGGAAAAAGCCGGAAAGAAAGACAAATCTTTCTATGAAGGCCAGATCAAGAGTGCGGAATATTTCATCAAAGCCCTGCTTCCCATCACTTTGGGCAAAATGAATGCCATCCTTGCCAACAACGGCGCAGCAGTGGAAATTTCCGAAGACGCGTTCGGCGGAAAATAAGCACTCAAATCCCCTCTTGAGAGGGGATAAAGGGGTGTGTTGGCACCCGTTCCCACGCTTCGCGTGGGAACGGGGATAACTTTGACAAACAGCAAATGAATGAACATTCATTCAACATATTTCATACAACAAAGCGTTCTCAGGAGGATATAATGGTCAGAAAAATCAGAAAGGCTGCGGTCATCGGATCCGGCGTCATGGGCAGCGGCATTGCCGCTCTTCTTGCCAGTGCAGGCATTAAAACCCTGCTGCTGGATATTGTTCCCTTTGATCTGAAAGAGGAAGAGAAAAACAATCCGGCTGCAAAAAACCGTATTGTCAAGGCGGGTTATGACAATATGCTCAAGGCTCAGCCCGCGCTGCTGATGCAGAAAAAGGATGCGGATCTGATTTCCATTGGCAATATGGAAGATGATTTTCACAAACTTTCCGAATGTGACTGGATTGTGGAAGTTGTGGTGGAAAACCTGAAAATCAAACAGGATCTGTTCAAACGCATTGAACCCATCCGCAAAAAAGACGCTATTGTTTCCAGCAATACCTCCGGCATTCCCCTGAAGAAAATGACCGAGGGATTGAGCAGCGAATTCAAACAGCATTTTCTGGGAACCCATTTCTTCAATCCTGTGCGCTATATGAAACTGCTGGAACTCATTCCCGGAGAAGCAACCAGCCCGGAAATCCTGTCTTTTATTGCGGAATTTGGAGAGAAAAAACTGGGCAAAGGCATTGTCTGGGCCAAAGACACCCCGAATTTTGTGGGTAACCGCATTGGTGTGCATGGCATTGTGAAAACCATGCAGTTGATGGTCGAAGATGGTCTTACGATTCCCGAAGTGGATGCACTTTTCGGGCCTGCCATGGGACGTCCCAAAACAGCCATGTTCAAAACCACTGATCTGGTGGGATTGGATACTATGGGCCATGTTGCCAAAAACACTTATGATCTGGTTGCAGATGACGAGCAGAGAGACAGTTTTGCCGTGCCGGAATTTGTCAATCAGATGGTTGCAAAAAAATTCCTGGGCAACAAAACCAAAGGCGGATTCTACAAAAGCGAACTGACTCCGGAATGGAAAAAAATCCGCAAGGTTATCAATGTAAATACCCTGGAGTACGAAGAATACGGCAAAGCAGATTTTCCCTGTCTGGAAGCTGCGAAAAAAGCCAAAACCCTGCCGGAGAAAATCAAAGCCGTTGTTTACGGTGATGACAAAGGTGCAAAATTTGCATGGAAAGCTCTGGCCTGGGCATTGGTATACGCTGCCAACCGTGTTCCGGAAATCTCTGATACCATTGTTGAAATTGACAATGCCATGAAATGGGGCTACAATTTCGAGATGGGGCCCTTTGAGACCTGGGATGCCATTGGTGTTGCGGAATCTGTTGAAAAAATGACAGCCTCCGGAATTCCTGTGCCGGAAAAAGTCAAAAAAATGCTGGCAGCAGGCAACAAAACCTTTTACAAAATTGAAGGCGGAAAAACCCTGTACTTTGATTTTGCCACCAGCACCTACAAAGCCATTGCAGTGAGCGAAAATATGATCTCTCTGGCTGCTCTGCGCGCGGACAACAAAGTGGTAAAATCCTGCAAATCCGCATCTCTGCTTGATCTGGGAGACGGTGTATTCTGCTGTGAATTTCATTCCAAGATGAATGCGCTCAATGCAGAGATTGTCAATTTTATTGGTGATGCGCTCACTTATGTGGAAGCAAACGGCGTGGGTCTTGTCATCGGCAATCAGGCAGGCGGAATGCCGGGCGCGTTTTCCGCAGGCGGCGATCTTTTCTATATGGCAGGACTGGCAAAAGAAGGCAAATTCGCTGAAATTGACACGTTCCTGAAAATTGCACAGGATGGTCTGCAGAAAGCCCGTTATGCCAGTTTCCCGGTTGTTGCTGCTCCATACGGACTGGCACTGGGCGGCGGATGTGAAGTGTGTCTGGCAGCAGATCGCATTGTTGCCCATGCAGAACTGTATATGGGACTTGTTGAAATCGGAGTGGGACTTCTGCCTGCAGGCGGCGGATGCACCAATCTGTGGAAAAAAATCTCCGGCTCCATTCCTGATGCTGTGACAGGCGCGGATCTGTGTTCCTTTTTCACACCTGTATTTCAGACCATTGCAATGGCAAAAATTTCCTCTTCCGCAGCAGATGCACGGGCTATCGGTTTCCTCGGCCCCCAGGATCGGATTGTGTTCAACCGGGATCACCTGATTGGCGAAGCCAAAAAAGAAGTCCTGAAAATGGTGGAGGAAGGATACACTCCGCCGGTAAAACGCAAAATTCCGGTCGCGGGACAGGCCGGACAGGGCATGGTTCATGCTGAACTTTTCAATATGCAGAACGGCGGATTTGTCACAGAATACGATGTGTTCCTTGCCAAACGCATTGCTTTTGTCATCAGCGGCGGTGAAGTGAAAAAGAATACCGAAGTGGATGAAGATTTGCTTCTGAAACTGGAACGGGATGCATTTGTGGATTTCTGGAAACAGGAAAAAACCGCAGCCCGGGTTGAGCATATGCTGAAAAGCGGCAAACCCCTGAGAAATTAATATTATATAGCGTGCCGGGAGGCAGGTTTATATCAACAACCTTCTTGTCTCCTATCCGTACCTGCCTTCCGGCACTTTTATATTAATGTTAAATGATGAATGCTGAATGTTAAATGCAATTCAACATTAACCATTAACAATTCAACATTCAGCATTAACCATCAACCATTCAACATTACATGGAGGAATTTACCATGAGAGATGCATATATTGTTTCATCCGTAAGAACCCCGGGCTGCCGCAGAGCCAAAGGTGCGTTCAAAGATACCCGTCCTGAAGAACTGCTGTCTTTTATTCTCAAGGCCGCGATTGGAAAAGTTCCGGGACTTGATCCCAAAAAAATTGATGATGTCATGATCGGGTGCGCATTTCCCGAAGCAGAGCAGGGACTTAACATTGGCCGTGTTGCCGTGCAGATCGCGGGGCTTCCGGATGAAGTGAGCGGCGCGACTGTGAACCGTTTCTGTGCATCCGGTTTGGAAGCCATTGCGCAGTCTGCCATGCGCATTATGTGCGGCTGGTCTGAAATTGCCATTGGCGGCGGTGTGGAATCCATGACCTTTGTGCCAATGGGCGGCAATATGCCCCGTCCTGATGCAGAATTTTCCAATGTGCATCCGGATGCTTACATCTCTATGGGCATAACAGCGGAGAATGTGGCAAAACGCTATAATATCAGCCGTCAGGAGCAGGATGAATTCGCGTACAATTCCCAGATGAAAGCAGCCAAAGCGCAGAAAGAAAAACTTTTTACCGAAATCGTTCCCACTCCCGCAGTGAAATTTGTGCAGCAGGCAGACGGAACCTTTAAGAAAGAAACTTTCCTGCAGGATTTTGATGACGGCGTGCGTGCGGATACGACCAAAGAAGGGCTTGCCAAACTGCGCCCGGCTTTTTCCTTTACCGGTTCCGTAACCGCAGGCAATTCCTCACAGACCACAGACGGCGCGGCTGCAACCGTGCTGATGAGTGAGAAAATGGTCAAAGAACTGGGCGTAAAACCCATTGCCAAAGTCAAATGCTACACCACTGTGGGCTGCCGTTCTGATGAAATGGGTGTGGGGCCGCGTTATGCGATTCCCAAACTGCTGGATTTGGCAGGACTGAAAGTCGGTGACATTGGTGTGTGGGAAATCAATGAGGCGTTTGCTTCCCAGGCATTGTACAGTGTGCGGGAACTGGGAATCAATCTGGACAATGTGAATGTGTATGGCGGCGCGATTGCATTGGGTCATCCGCTGGGATGCACAGGTGCAAAACTCTGCGCACAACTGGTCAACCGCATGAAAGAACGCGGAGCCAAATACGGTGTGGAATCCATGTGCATCGGCGGCGGCATGGGCGCGGCTGCTTTGTTTGAACTGTGTGAATAATTTCCGCTTGTAAATAAGCTGTGATATAATGGGTTAAGGGCTGTTTCCTGCATAAGGGGGCAGCCCTTTTTTGTCAGCAGGTTCCCGGCCTGTTTTTTCGCTTCTTTTCTCATTTCCTCAACCAAACATAATAAATTTGTAATTATCTTAAATTTCAGATAATTATTGAATAGTTTCCATTTTGATAATGAACAGGGATATATCCTGAATTATATTTTTTGATTTTTTTCTTGCAATTTTAGATACAGTTGTTGTATAGTAGATTTGAATTTTTGGAAGATAACTCTGTCTGAGCATCAGGTCATATACCCAGATGGAAAATGGCAGTCCGTCTGAAATTTGCTGTCCGCATAACACGCATTTTTTCATGCTTTAAGACAAAAAAACGATTAACAACTGGTTAGCCTCTGAGAGAAAGAGATAAAAATGAGCAAATCAGATAATATTCCTAAAATAATTCGGGAAATTTCTTTGAATCATTTAAGACGTATAGATATTTCCTTAGAAGGAAATTGGAACTTTAACATTGTAACAATTTGGACGAGAGAAAATGGATTTAATGGTTTATCTGGTATTATCCGTTCGCATCAAACCTTCAAACCAAGTTTAGAACTATACTTTGAAGGTTATTGGGTTGGTCTTAATTGTTTTAAAATAATAGATAACAATAATGTTTTTAATGAGGAACTTGCTCTAAAAGTTATTAAATATATTGATGAATATTTTACAAAGGAATAGAAATTAAGGAGATTTGGAAATAATGTCAATTTCAAAGTTTGAAAAATTTATTCTCATTTCAGGTACTATACTTGCAATCCTTTCAGGGTTTGCAAGTAGTTATTTATCATCACGAGATAGCGCAATAATGGTAACATTGATAACTGAGGTTTTAACTATATCATTTACTGTTCTCTCAATTGTTACAGGGTTACGTGAGAATCTCATTAAATCTGTAAAAGAATCATCAGAACTTTTGCAGGCGACTGAAAAATTAAGCATTTTTGAGGATAGACAATTTAAGGAAAAATATATTGAACTTTATAGAGAACTAATAGAACTTAGTAAAGGAAAATATACTATCAATCTTCGGTCTGATATTTATATGGATAACATAAAATCATTAGATATGCTTAAACCAAATGAAATTTTTCGAGCCACTGTTCCTGTCTCAGCTTCGGATTATAAAGGACAGTTATCGGATGAATACTTTCAGTACTATATCGAAAAACAAATTGAAATGGCACAAAAAGGTGTAAAGATTATTCGTTTATATTTATTCCCTAATAAAGAGATAAGCGAATCTGTTGAAATAAAGAACCATTTAGACAGATTAGTAGATAACAAAATAGAGATTCGTATTCTCATCAGAGATGAACATTTACCAATATCTCGTAAACATGTTGAACTTTTTGACTCTGACTTCTTGGTATTTGGTGAAAAGAAAGTATCAATAGGACAATTAGGAATTAAAGATAATGTTGTTGTTAGTACCCAAATCAATATTGACCCAAATCTTGTAAAAAAATACACAGATAATTTTCAAATTTTATATGATATTTCAAAGATATATCAGAAGAGTCCTGAAAACAGATAAACGTAAAGAGGCTAACCCGGCGGTCAACCGGATAACTGACCCCTTCCGCTTCGCTCCCCAGGGCAGTTGCCGGTTACTTTGGCGTTAATGGTCATTCATTTCGGCTTTGTCCGATATAAATTTTTCACAAAACCCGGTTTTTTGATTTCCTGCCTTTTCCGGATTCAGACATACCTGACTTCCTCCAGAATTCTTTTTCCGCTGAAGGGTTTGAGTGAACCTTTGGTAAAAAGCTCAACGCGTATGCCGGTTATCCCGGAAAGATGCTGCTCCATCTGAACAAACTTTATCATTCCCATTGGCCGGTTCACCTCAACCAGCATATCCAGATCACTGTCCTCTCTCTGTTCGCCCCGCACACGGGAACCGAATATGCCGATTTTTGTCACCCCGAACCTGCGCTGCAGTTCTGCCATGTTGTCTCTGATGACGTTCTGTATATCTGAAAAAGTTTTCATCATATTCTTTTATCCCTTTCTGCGGTCTTCCCGCATTCCCCTGAATCGTATGTCTGCATTGCACAGATTGGGAATCTTGTCAAGACAAAGAGCGCATGAATCCAAACGGAAAGTCCGGTATTCAGGGAATTTTCTCAGATAAAAACAGAAGGATTCCGAAATGAAAGTTTGGGACACTGAAATCATTCTGAAATGACTGCCAAATTTCATTTCAGCAGTCCGGAAAAGTACTGGTTTTCGGCATTGACCGGTATGACAGGAAAAAGTTGCCTATGCCGGAATTTCTGTTTTTTTCCGATCCGCCGATTTTTTTCTTGCAATCTCAGATACAGTTGTGTATAGAGAATATGAAGTATTGTAAGATAACTCTGTCTGAGCCTCAGGCCATATACCCTGATGGAAAATGACAGTCCGTCTGAAATTTGGCATGAAATTTGCAGTCCGCATAACACGCATTTTTTCATGCTTTAAGACAAAAAAACCGCATAACAACTGGTTAGGAAATCCTGATATTGGAAAACGAGGATTGAACCTAACACAAAAACAACATGAGGTAGCGAACTATGGCGGAATCACAGGAAGAATACGAGATCAGAAAGGACAAAGAAGAAAGAAAGAGGGAAATCTACAAGGAGAATATCAGAAAGTACGGATATCCATTACCGGGAGGTGGTAAGAAATCTACTCCCAAAGGCTCGTCAGGAAAAGGCGATTAAGCAGGTAGTGGTGGGCATTTTTTTGCCCACCACAAACAGTAGTTATACACTTCTGTAATGAATACAGGCAACCGCATAACCCGGCGTTCAAGCGGATTTGCGGGGTTCCCGCTCCATGCGGTCGCTACACACCGCAAACCGTTTAGCTCTATGTTAGCATGACTCAAAATAAGGAGGGTATGTTTATGGGAGAATCTTTCGAAAATGATGACGGAAGTATAAGCCATTACGACGATGATGGCAATTTGACAGATATTGATGAAAGTGAAAGTTCTCAGGATCTTATTGACAGTATAGATGATTTGAATGCAGAATGGGGTGATGATGACTAAATCACTGTATGACCACGTTGGTTTTTAAAGTATGCAACAGATAACTGTGGAGCGGGCTTTCAGCCTGTTCCACAAACTGATCGAAAGTCAAATCTTGTTTTTGCTTAAATTTTCGTAAGGCAGCTAGGTAGCAAAATCTTTTCTTTGCCCCCGCAGTCAAAGCTACATGCCATGCAAAAAAATAACCGGACGCAAAAAATGAACAGATTATCCTGATATCAGCTCAATCAGAAAGGATATAATAATGAGCAGAATAACAGCAAATCCGGGAATATTAGGTGGAAAGCCCATTATAAAAGGAACAAGAATCTCTGTGGAATTTATTCTTGAACTGCTTGCTTCCGATGTAACTGAAACTGAAATACTTCAGGATTATCCGCATCTTTCAAAAGAGGATATAAACGCCTGTCTCAGATATGCAGCAAATTCCCTAAAAAATGACATATACCCTGAACCGGAAGCCGCATAATCAAATGCCATCCTTAAAAATTCTGACAGATGAAAATATTTCTCCGAGAGTGGTATCATTTCTCAGGCAGCAGGGAATTAATGTTATTGATACAAAAGAAGAAAAATGGCATGGAAAAAATGATGAATATCTTCTTGAAAAAGCATTTGCGGATAAGCGTTTTATTCTTACACATGATTCTGATTTCGGAACACTGGCGGTTAAAGAGGGTAAAAATTATTACGGAATTATCTATCTCAGAATGAAACTTCCGAAAGTCCAAAATGTGATAAGAGCGTTGGAGAAACTTCTGTCTCTGAATATTGAGTTGTATCCGGGAAATCTTATTGTGGTTGATAATGCAAGAGTCAGAATTCGCCTGCCTGAAAGAGACTGAAAAGTGGTGCAGCAAATGGGCTAGCCAAGCGGTAAAGTGGACGGCGGGCAAAGCCCGCCGCCGCTTACCTTATTGTTAGCCGTTTATTAAGATTATTAATTCTTAAAAAAAGGAGTTAGACGCATGGCAGTTATAAGTATATTGTATACTGGTGGAGGATACGATAAACCTGAAAAAACAGAAAAATTGAAAGAAGGTTATGAACGGTGTCCCCATTGTAACGGGGCAGGGATGTGTGATTGTGTTTCCTGCGGAGTTGATGTTGTTAAAGAAAATACCAGATTTCAAAGATATGAAACAAAAGATCAGTATGGTCATCTGATAGGTGTAGATAATCGTCCATACAATCATGTTGAAACTGTAAGAGAAAAAGGAATTTGTAAGGTATGTAACTTAAGTTTTTTGTCTAAGACTATATTATTCTTTGTTTTCA
The DNA here is from genome assembly GCA_964534335.1 of uncultured Desulfobacterales bacterium. Taxonomy (GTDB): domain Bacteria; phylum Desulfobacterota; class Desulfobacteria; order Desulfobacterales; family Desulfococcaceae; genus JAABRU01. The sequence goes on along the minus strand of CAZHPS010000028.1, from coordinate 17,229 downwards.
GTTCTTTATTGTCAAAATTTTATCCGGAAAACTGTGCAAGTTATTGATTTTTCATTATTTAATATGATATGCTTTAATTTTGTCTTTATATTCAGAAAGTTGGTGATAAGACCTGCCATGTGTTTCAGGAACGGAAGCATTATAATGGGCCATAACCGTTTTCCCGGAAAGCCGGATCGTATTATCAGTGCAACTTATCACTGCAACGGCATTTACAGGCTAAATTAAATAAATTCAGGATATTATAATTTTTTCCCGTTTTCCTGGGCTTCTTAGTGGCGTTGCAGGGTTATAAAATGCTTAAATGACGAATCTGTCACTTTTTGTATAAACCGGGAAATTTTTTTCATTATAATTTCTCTTTTAACAGTAAAATCTGTCACTAACCTTCTGAATATAATGAAAAAAATAGACCATGACAGGCAGAATCATGCAAAATCAATAACTTGCATAGTTTACCCGACGAGGTTTTATACATAACATATTTAAAATAAACAACAATATAGACTTAGATAAAAAACTTTAGTATGTAACGGAATGAAACATATTAAAATATAATTATTTTAATATGTTATGCCACACTTCCAAAAATCAGCGGATTACTGTATCCGCTGTCATTCCGATGAAAATCGGAATCCAGCAGGTAGGGTGGGCAAAATTTTTTCTTTGCCCACCGCAGGCAGAAAAACATGCCAACTTCCAAAATGAACAGGATGCAACAAGACACTCCGGTTATTTTGGGGTTAGCTGCAACGAAATAATTTGTCATATATAAAAGTCTTCAATTATGCTGGTAACTTTGGATACAAATATTTTATATCAGGCATTAATGAGTAAATCCGGTGCTTCAAATTTTATTTTGCAGCAGGTCAGAAAAAGAAAAATCCGGATTGCTCTTTCTGTTCCTGTTTTTTATGAATATCAGGATGTTTTGACCAGAAAAAAATCATTGGAAGATTTCCGTTTACAGTTGGATGATGCGGAAAAATTTTTAAGATTTATTGCATACATTGGCAAACCGTTTCAAATATACTTTCTTTTACGTCCAAATTTACAGGATGAAAAGGATAATAAGATTGCTGAACTGGCTGTAACAAGTCAGAGTGATTTTCTCATAACAAGCAATATCAGAGATTTTAAAAATGCTGAACTGAAATTTGACCGGTTAAACATAATTACCCCAAGTGAATTTGTAAAAATGTGGAGAAATAAACATGTCTGAAGCAAGCGTATTGACTGTTCAGGTTCCTGCTGATTTAAAGCACAGAATCGCATTGGTTGCCAAAGAGCAGGGTGTCTCAGTAAATCAACTTGCTGTATATGTTTTTACAAAAGAAATCGGAAGCTTGGAGGCATGTCACAAAATCTCAGGGTATTGGAAAGGTTATTCTGAAGAGGAAATATTGTCAGGTTTTGATGAAGTAATGGCAAAAGTGAAAGACAGCCCTGTCCCTGATTGGGATGAAATGAAATAGCAGGCACTGGCAAAATCTTTTCTTTGCCCACCGCAGTCAAAACCATATGCCATGCAAAAAAATGAACAGATTACTACGGTATCAGATCAATCAGAAAGGATATAATAATGAGCAGAATAACAGCAAATCCGGGAATACTGGTGGAAAACCCATTATAAAAGGAACAAGAATCTCTGTGGAGTTTATTCTTGAACTGCTTGCTTCCGATGTAACTGAAACTGAAATACTTCAGGATTATCCGCATCTTTCAAAAGAGGATATAAACGCCTGTCTCAGATATGCAGCAAATTCCCTAAAAAATGACATATACCCTGAACCGGAAGCCGCATAATCAAATGCCATCCTTAAAAATTCTGACAGATGAAAATATTTCTCCGAGAGTGGTATCATTTCTCAGGCAGCAGGGAATTAATGTTATTGATACAAAAGAAGAAAAATGGCATGGAAAAAATGATGAATATCTTCTTGAAAAAGCATTTGCGGATTACAGAGAACTTTTCTGCCGAATTTGAGTATCGGTTATAATATCAAGGGGTATAAAGATTGGCAATTTTCAGGTTATTTTTATAACTGACTGTTTTATCAGATTTTTTATTTTTATAGACAACGAGTTGGGTTATATAATTCAAGCTGATTGCTTGACTTTTATAGATTCTATTGATATTATATAAAATAATACTCTTGAAAAATAGGAGGATGTATGAAGATTTCAGAATCGTATGAGGCGTTGAAAAAAGAAAAAAAAGCTCGCCAGGAAGCATATGATAAGCGTATGGCATTGATCAGAGAAGGAAAACTGAAACCTATGCCTGAATTGAAGATGTCTTCCTACGGTCATGTTCGGGATATGAGTATAAAATTGTCGGTACCTAAATTTGATTGATATATAGTGGATTATCTGACACCGATCAATCAGCTTTTCGAGTTGAATCGCGAACTGATGTCTTCGCTCGAAAATTTTGAATCTTCAATCACAGTTGTAGGCGGACAGGCATTATCTTATTGGATTGATTACTATCTTTCATATGAGGATATTAATTCCTTTGATATTGGCTATGATGCTGAACAAGTTAATTCCTTTGATATTGATTATGCTGTAAAATTGAAAGATGCCAGATACTTGCCAAAAATTTGGGATGTTTTTGATTATAGAGAAGCAAAAGATTCGCATCCGCCATCTCTCGCTGTTATCCAGTTGTTAAAAAATAAAGATGGACGTTTATTTATTGATATGTATGCATATCTTCCAATGGTTCGGTAATATTTTCTGCTGTGCAGCCTGATAAATCAGGCAGTTAAAATATAAGTCCCTGATATTTTTCAACTCAGGACAAAAGCTGAGTTTGAAAAAAATAAAATACAGGGAAAAATAGCTCCAAAATTTGTAGCTTCATATTTTAACTGTCTGAAATTTAAAATAATAAAAAAACAAAAAAATTACCGAAGTATTGATCTTCAAGACAAAGAACAAAAAGCAAATATAGTTGATCTTATTGATTTTCCAATAGGTTTCATCCATAATGATTTTACCGATACTAAAAAAACAGATCTGTACACGGAATGTTTTGAATATCCGAAAGAGTAGCAATGTCCATCACACCCTAAATTACGGATTCTTAATCCTATTTCATGCCTGAAAAGCAGGCTGAGTAACATATCTGCAAAAATAAAGGAGATTCAGACAGAAAAAGAGCGTGTCAAAGCAATCAGAGTTCCAATCCATGCTTTTTTGGAGCAGAAATTCAAAATAAACGGATTCAGAACAGCAAGAAAATATATGGATTATTTTCTTGATATTATTGAATCTGATGATGGCATAAAAATGGAAACTCTTCACAATATCAGCCTATTGATTGTGGTTAAGAACTTAAAAGATAATGTCCTTGACAAACTCAATGATATTCCTGAAAAATATCTTAACATAGACCTTCAAGACAGAATAAACAGAATTGCTAAAAAAATTCAAAAAAAATTGCGGGTTATTTCATAATAACATAATATTTCTGAATAGTTTAAACATACTAATGTAGGCACTGCTTATGGAATTTTGATAGCCTAACCAGTCGTTGCACCGGACACGGCTATCGCCCTGCCGGTGAACTTATTGTTATGTTTTTTGATGTACCTGATATAGCATTAATAATTTGAATTAAGGGTTAAATTCAGTAACGTAACATAAGTTGCTTATAAAACCCGTTTGGAGATTCCGGTTTTATAATATCTTGTTTTTTTACTTATTTCTGAATTTTTAACTCTTAATTGGCAGTAACAGAGGGAGATTTTGTCAGAGTCAGTGAAAAAAACATTGGCTTATCGGTTGTATTATCATTGTATCAATTTGTATTACAGGCACTTGGCAAACTTTGAGTGAAATGATTTTAAAAAATCAAACAGTCAAAAACCGGGCTGTCCTAAAAAAACGAAAAAATAAACATTCAGACAGTTAAAAGACAAAGATTATTTTAAACAGGTAAAACCTTTTTTCTGTGGAATCGCATGGCCTGATGAACAGGATTTAATTGCTGATACAATTGCTTATGAATTAAAAAAAAATGAAAACACATAAATCCGTACAGAAAGTCCTGCAACCTTTTTTGTGTCAGCAATTTCACAGGTCTGTTTTATTTCCCTTTTGATGGGCAAAATCTTTTCTTTGCCCACCACAATTAAAAAAACATGCTATCCAAAAATGAATCTCCTAAAATCCGGTTTTCCTGACACATGAAAATTTTCAGTTGCTTATTTATCATATCAGCCCCCGGTATCTGCACCAGTCTTAAATTTTCCGGTCATTTTGATCAATCTGCCCCTGTGCTGATACTCCTGTTGTTATGTTTTGTCGAAAACATTGTGCAATGGACGTTTTCTCCGCAGAATACCTGACATTATAAAAAAAATCGCTTTACCATAAAGCATAACAGACAAAACCAGGAGACTGCCATGACATTTGCAACCCTCACAAAAGGGGGACAGATCACCATCCCCAAAAAAATAAGAGAATTTTTGAGACTGCATACCGGTGACAAAATTGAAATTATTGCCACTGACAAAAGAGAAGCCGTAATCAGGCCTGTTTCAAAAAAAGTTGACGATGTTTTCGGCAGACTGTTCAGACCCGGCAGAAAAACTGTATCCCCTGAAGCCATGAACGAAGCAGTCAGAAACAGAATACGGGAAAGATACAAATGAAGGGGGTGGACACAAACATTTTAATCCGTTTTCTGACATGTGATGACAGAGAGCAGGCAAAAAAGATATACAAAATTTTTAAAGATGCTGAATCTGAAAAAAATGAATTTTTTGTTCCTTTGCCCGTTGTTATGGAACTGATTTGGGTTTTGGAATCTGTGTATGAGATTTCCCGAACAGAAATACTTGAATCAATAAGTGATCTTTTGCTGATGCCGGTTTTAAAATTTGAACATCAGACTGCTTTGCAGCAGTTTTTGTGTTCCGCACAGGAAAACAGATGTGATCTCTCTGATCTTTTAATTGCCCATGCTGCTGAAATCAACGGATGAAACTGTTCTGACTTTTGACAAAAAAGCTTCCAAATTCAGACTGTTTGAAATGATAAAATAATGTTGCTCTGCACACAGACATGCAGGCTGAATCAGTGTATTTTGGCTTTTCCCAATAACAGATGCAGTTCTGCAAAATCAGAGCATCAGAATTAAAAGCGCACCGGGCAGATTTCCCTTTGTTTTCCTGTATATACTGATCCAATTTTGGTTTTCTTTGGCACGGAAATTGCGTATGTGCCAAAACAATTTTTTCAGCCCGTCTGCGGGTTTTTTCAGGCCAGAAACGGATGATTTTCCCGGCCGGACTGTCAGGCAAAAATCATGCCAAAGAAAACCAAAATTGGATCAGTATAATATGAAATGAAAGATCCGATAGTGGAAGAAGTAAGAAAAGCCAGGCAGGATCATGCACGGGAATTCAATTATGATTTAAAAGAAATCTGTGATGATCTGAAAAAAATTGAAAAAAAATGCAAAAGAAGGCTGCTGTCACTGCCACCAAAACTGCTGAAAAAGGTATCGGAGAAATAAAACGGACGAGAAAGGCAGTGAGTGGATATTGGGTTAACTAAATAAAATAACAGGATATTTTTTTATGCTTCATGCAAAACAGGAAGTGCAGCACTTGCTTAACCAACTCCCTGAGAATGTTTCTTTTGAAGACATTCAATACCATATTTATGTTCGTCAGAAAATACACAGCGGAATCGAAGATGCTGAGGCCGGACGTACAATTTCAGAGGAAGAATTTGATAAGAGAATGTCACGATGGCCCGAACCGTAAAATCGACTGAATCTGAAAAAGTTTTCATCATATTTTCTTTATCCCTTTCTGCGGTCTTCCCGCATTGCACTGCACCGTATATCTGCATTGCACAGATTGGGAATTTTGGTAGTGGGACTTCCCATACTGATTTTTTTAAATTTATAAATCAATATGTTATTTAGAATCAGTATTATGGATGTATTATTTAACATATTGTATTTATTATATATAGACAAAGTCAATATATTTCAAAAAAATATAATAATATTAATTTGTTATTTTTTTATCAGTATGTGCAGTCCCACTACCAGAATTTCCAGATCTTCTGCTTCAGGATTCAGAACAAAAACAGTCGCTCCTTTGGCTTACGGAGCCTGATCGAAAAAAATTGCGGCGCATCCCAATGGAAGTTTATGCTCTGCTTCACCGCATGCAGATTCAGCATACATGGTGGGCAAAGATGGAGCATTGCCCACCATGCGTACTATATTTTCTCCAGCCGGTACTTCCTGGTTCCCAGACCCAGCATTTGTGCGTAATCCAGTTGAATGGCCCAGTCCACTTTGGGATAAATGCCTCTGAACTTGTCCTCGCCCGGTTTGAGATGAGTTTCCAGACAGGTTCCGGGAAGGCCGTGTTCGGCATTGACCAGATCTGCCGAAGCCTGATCAATCGCCACCGGATCTTTGGATGCCAGAATGCCGATGTCCCTGACAATGGCAGCATCATTATGGCCGTAACAGTCGCAGGCCGGGGATACACTGGTGATGAAATTGATAAAAAAGGATTTGTCCTTTTTGTTTTTCAGCACGCCTTCGGTGTATTCCACCATATTTTCCAGAAAAACCGGTATGGCCTGATCCCATCTGATTTCAATGGCAGAGTTGGGACAGATCAGAATGCACTCGCCGCAGCCGATACATTTTCCCGTATCCATCACTGCTTTTTCATCCTTCAGGGAAAGTGCGGACTGGGAACAGTGTTCGGTGCAGTCTCCGCAGCCTATGCACTTTTCTTCATTGATATGGGGCGATACAGTGGAATGCTGTGCCAGCTTTCCCCTGCGGGACGCGCAGCCCATGCCTGTGTTTTTGATGGCCCCGCCAAAACCGGAAAGCTCATGCCCCTTGAAATGTGCCACAGAAACAAAGGCATCGGCCTGATCAATTTCCTTTCCGATATACACCTCTTTGAAACGCTTGCGGTTTATGGTAACGGCAGTTTCAGACTTTCCCCGCAGACCGTCTGCAATAATCAGCGGAACCCCGACCACTGCATAGGAAAAACCGTTCTGAACCGCTGTGTGAAGGTGATTCGGCGCATCACTGCGGGTTCCCGCGTACAGGGTGTTGGCATCGGTCAGAAATGGATTTCCCCCCAGTTCTTTTATGCGATCCGCAATCTGGCGCAGAAACACAGGCCGGATATAGGCTGTGTTTCCCAGTTCCCCGAAATGGAGTTTGACCGCGACCAGATCCCTTTTTTCAAAAACATCCTGGATTCCGGCCGCATCCATGAGTTTTCTCAGTTTCTGATAGAGATTCTCTTTGGGTGTTGTGCGCAAATCCGTAAACCATACTTTGCTTTCCATACATCCTCCTGTTTTTTATTTGTTTGTAATTATAAGCAGATGTTCCTCACTGCCCCACTTCCTTGTTCAGTGCCGGAAGCATTCGGATTTATAACTGTATGTATCATTTTTAAGCAGTGATTTACAATCCCTGCTTACACATAATCCTTGCAGTTACAGCGGCGGCAGCACTCCGCTTTTGTCTATACTGCTCGATGTCAACTATCTGATAACAAATAGCTTTCAGAGTTAGTGGAATGCCTCTTTTTTTAACCACGAAAAACACGGACAGCACGAAAAAAAGCATTTGGCATGCTCATGTTTTGAAAGCGAATTGGTATAAACCCTGATTTACAGGATTTTCTCATCCCGGTTAATCCTTTAATCCTGCAAATCCCGGTTCAGACAATGGTGGACAGCATTCCGCCCGCTGATATTTATACCATTACTCAGAAGATTTGATGTTACAGCCACGAATTGCACGAATTATGGTTTGTGCATTTGTGCAGATTCGTGTTATTCGTGGCTATTTAACATATTGTATTAAAATGATTTATCTGATGCAATGTGTATATACTGTTAATCAGAAGATTTCATGCCCTCTGTCTTTCGGAGTCCGGAAATTCCGGAAACAGGATAACCGAAATGTTTTAATATATTTTCGGATTCTTAATGAAGCATTTTCCCAAATCAGAACTGCTGCTCCAAATCTGAAAATTTCTAACAGGTCAGATGAAAACCAGCGGCCACATTCTTTCCCTCAGCCATCAGCCGGTTGAGGGTCTTCACTGCCGCGCCTGATTTTTCCTCAATCAGAACAATCCCTTTGTGCGCCAGCAGTTCACAGCACGCGGCATCAGTTGACATCATGCCGAAATATCCTTTGCCGATTAGTACAATATCAGGCCCGGCATCCAGAATATCCCGGATATCTTCCGGGCAGACACTGTGTCCTTTTTTCCGTCTCCAGTCCGGAATCACTTTGCCGCCTACGATCCGAATATCCTTATGATATTTTTCTCCGTCCACCACAATTTTTCCAAAGGAATACTGTTCAATCATCACGCTGTAACATCCTCTGTATCAAAATTCCGCCAGGATTTTCCGCTGTTTTTTTCCAGCCGTTCCATCCAGGTCTGCACTCTTTGTTCACCATAGACTTTTTTCCATGCAGCCAGAATTTCATCCACAGGAATATCCGCATATTCCCCATGACGGGCCACATATTCCATAAAAGGCTTTTTTTCAGAATTATACGGCTGGAAAACCGAATCTTCTCTGCCGTCAAATTCCAGAGGTTCAACTCCGTGACGCAGGCAGAGTTCTTTATTAAAAGCCGGAGTGGCCTTGACCCAGCGGCCATTGAGAAAAAATTCGGTATATCCGTGAAATACAAACAAATCACATCCGATATATTCCAGCAGTTGCCGGGTAGCCAGATGATTCCGGACATCAGCAAATCCCAGACGGGAGGGAATTGCACAGGCCCGGCCCAGTGCGCAGAGCAGTCCGGCCTTGCTGATACAAAAGCCGCGTCCGCTTTTCAGCACATGGCTGGCACGGTAATGTTCCGGCCTGTAAAAGGCAGCATAGGGATCATACCAAATGTCATCCCGCACTGCATAATAGAGTTTCACAGCGGCTGCAAGCGGATCATGCAGACTGTCGCCCGCGATGTTCTTTGCATAATGTATGATATCCGGATGATCGCTGTCCAGAATGAAAGTGGGCAAAAGATATTCCTGCGCGGGAACATCAGCGGTATGTATGGAAGTTTTCATAATTTTTTTCCTTATTGTTTGCAATGACACTGCTGCATGTCAATGCGGATTAAGACTAGGTTCTGTTGACATTTCCTCTCGTTCCCACGCTTTGCGTGGGAATGCCTTCCGGACGCTTTGCGTCCCGTGACCGGGGAACAGCACAGACGGAACGTGAAACGTCCGATCTGCATTCCCACGCAAAGCGTGGGAACGAGATAAACGAGATAAAATCTGCCACTTGAAATCGTTACGATTTTTTATAACTGGCAACTTGGGTTATAATACCGATTCGCTTTCTTATGTTCAAATCCTGTTTTCTTCCGTGCAGTCCGTGTGTTCCGTGGTTAAAAAAACAGGTATTTTTTCATCAGAGCGGTTCCGGACAGCAAAAATACAATTCTGCTGTTTCAGTCCCTTCCTGTCTCTGCAAAAACCGTTTCCACCAGCACACTGCTTTCCGCATCCGTATAATCTTTTTCGTATTTTTCCCGGTTGGCATCATCAATGTATTCCACGAAAAAAACCAGTGAAATTTCCGCAAGTCCGAGCTGCTTTCCATATTGTGCTGCCTGGTCCTGTGCATCTTTGTAATCCCTTTCACTTGTCCATGATTTTATTTCCATTGCATATGTTTTTTCCCCGTAACGGATAAAAATATCAACCTTTCCGTTGCCTGTGGGGAACTCAGGCCATACCCTTGCATATTTTCTGCCCAGAAAATCGCAGAGCCAGCGGTACAGAAGAAAATGGTACACGGCCTCAAATATCCGCAGATCTTTCCGCCGCGGGGCATCCTGCAGCAGCCATTCACGGTTTGTTTTCAGGTAAGTTTCAAATCTCCGAATCAGGTTTTTCATATGCAGATGGTCTTCCGTGAGAGTGTCGCTGAGATCATCAAAAGGTTCGTGGGTTTTTCCTGTGTCTCCGAACAGTTCACGGCTGAAATAATTGAACAGGCGTTTCTGTACAAAGGGCGAGGGAAATTTCACATACAGACCGTCCCCGGTTTTTTCCGTGCCAATCACACCGTTCATGAACAGAAAGTTGAGATGTGTATCATCAAAGGCAAACTCTGTTTTTTCAGATGTTCTGAACAGATCAAGCACAGTTTTTTTGTACGGCTCCTGTTTTGCCTTGCTGATGATATTGAGAATATTGTTATTGGGCAGTGCCTGAACTGCCATCCGGAACACATCATCAAAGAGAGCCATTGTAATGGGTTTGTTTTTGTCCGTGTTGTATGTTTCTGTAAGCAGTTCCCCAAGCCAGCAGGTCAGGCCCGGCTGTCCCTGTGTTTCATAAAACAGGCGTTTCACAACATCTGTTTCAATCCTCTGCCCGCTCTCTTTTTCATACCATGCGAACATGCCACTGACTTCATCATATGTCAGGTTGGGAATATGCAGACCGCGCTGAACATTGAAGGGTGATCCGCTGACATTTTCGATTCCCAGAACACTCCTGACGCCAATTAGAGCCAGCCCGTGCAGCAGGCAGTTTTTTTCGCCGGACGGCCTGTGTGCCTCATTCTGCCTGCTGAGATACATATGTCTGAACTCGTTTGCAAATTTGTTGATGAAATCCTCTCTCAGAGCGTCGAATTCGTCAAGAATCAGGATCAGTGGTTTTTCAAAATTCGCTTTTGCAAACAGTTTCGCCAGATATTTCGGTGAAGCAGTTTCCGGCAGTTTTCTGCCAAACCATTCCTCCAGTCTGCTGACAAAAAGTTCCAGAATTCCCTTTTCCGCTGTTTCATTCCGGGCTGACTGCATACTGATGATCCCGACCTCAAAATCCCCCTGCTCCCGGATTTTTTTCACAACCTGCTGCATGATCCATGTTTTTCCGGCCTGACGCGGAGCCCAGACTGTAATGTAATGTCCGCCTTTGTCCGGGTTTTCACCTGTCAGTTGCATATATGCCTTTTCTGTCATCTCATTTCTGGGCGCGTAATAATGCAGTTCCGTGTCAACCGGGCCGTATGATGAAAATTTTCGCATTTTTTTCTCCCTGTCTTTTTTGCTGTGCGGACCACGTTGAATTTTATATATTCCCCTCTTGAGAGCAGGGCTGTTAAGTTCTCCGTTCCCCTCTTGAGAGGGGATAAAGGGGTGTGTTCCGGGCATGGTATTTTTACACACCCCTGCCCCTCTCAAGAGGGGATTTTTAAAGAAATTAACAGCCCTGCCCTCTTGAGAGGGGATTAAGGGGTGTGTTCAGTCGGGAATTTTACACCCCTGCCCCCTCTCAAGAGGGGAATTGATACCATAAAATCTAAATTGCTTATGTACTATTTTTCTGGGATATTTTTTTCTGTAAACAGCCTTAAATGACTGAATACAAAGATAAAGTCATACAGTATTCCCTGCTGTGCGGAGTGCCAGATGCAGGGCATCAGCATAGCCTTTTACAGCAGATGCCAGACCATTTTTTTCCAGAAGAATTTTGCCGGACTCTGCCATGCGTATCCGCAGTTGCGGATCACGGGCCAGTGTTTCCATTGCTGCGGCAAATTCATCTGTATCATCAGGATTCACAATAAAACCGTTGTCTTTTACCAGATCATTTGCCGCACCAGCGTACAAAGAGCAGATGACCGGAAGACCGCAGGACATGGCCTCAGCCACCACCAGACCAAACACATCCAGCCGTGTGGGCAGCACAAACACATCATGCTGTATCATTTCCGCAGGCACTTCTTCGTAGGGAATACTGCCCCTGAATATCACAGAATCCCCGCAGCCCAGGTTTTTTGCCAGTTCTTCCAGAGAGTTTCTGTCCACGCCTTTTCCCACCAGCGTAAGCAGGGCTCCGGGTATATTTCGGCTCACTTTGGCAAATGCCCGGATAAGCAAATCCACACCTTTGCGCGGAATCAGTTCCCCCACATACAGAAAACGGATCTGTGTATCGTTTTCCCGTAAGGGTTTTTCAGGAATCCCGGCTGAAACAGCAAGTTCATGCGCATGCGCGCTGAGAATGCTCAGAAATGCTTTTTCCTTTGGATAACCGAAATTTTCTGCAAAATGGTTCAGTGTGTCGGTGCAGGAACCGATTAAGGCATGGGAGCGGAAAAGCAGGATCTTCCGTGCCAGAATTCGCAGATGATCCAGTCGCATGTCATGAAATGGTGTCATATCTGACCATGTGACATATCCGCATCCGCGCAGAACCGACCAGAGACATCCCATCATGCAGTCCAGCCTGAATTCCAGACCCACTATCACATCAGGCCGGTGTTTCATCAGCATGCGGACAAGTCCCGCAGGATAACGGATCAGCAGACGTTCCCCAAACATCTTCCGCACATCGGTCTTCCACAGGAACACGGGTTTGAGAAAAACGGTTTTAAAGGGCAGATTTTCCGGAACCGGCCATTCCCTGCCAATTTCCAAAGGCATGGTGTACAGCACGGTAATGTCAAATTCATCTGCCAGTTCCCGCAGAAGAGGCGTGCGATAGGGCGCGTACCAGGGACAGAGAACAAGAATCCTTTTTTTTTTCATATGCTCACCTGAATGGTTAATGTTGAATGCTGAATGGTTAATGTTAAATTGTGAATGTTAAATGATGAATGGTTCTTGGAACATGGAACATAAAATCACTCCCACTCCCTGAGACAATTCAGCATTAACCATTTAACATTCACCATTAACCATTTAACATTCACCATTAACCATTTAACATTCACCATTCACAATTTAACATTCACCATTCACAATTTAACATTCAC
>CAZHPS010000028.1:0-4298 GCA_964534335.1 uncultured Desulfobacterales bacterium | reverse complement strand
AACATTCACCATTCACAATTTAACATTCACCATTCACAATTTAACATTCACCATTCAGCATTAAGTCCTGTCACCGCGTAACCACCCTGCACGCGATACCTTTGGAAATCAGTTCTTCGCAAAGATACTGCGCTCCTTCCGGGGTACGGAAAGCACCGGCATACAGATAATGTTTTCCGTCTTTCCGGTTGATGACATAAAAGGAATACCCTTTTTCAGCAAAAGATGCCGCGTATTCCGAGGCATCCTGTGCAGAGGAAAAAATTTTTACAAGTCCTGCATAAGAGGTTCTGACCGCAATGGCCCCTTCTGCATTTTTGCTGCTGATGAACATCTCCGCATCCCGCCGTTTTTCAAATATTCCGGCAAAGATACAAAACCAGTTTCTCCCATCTTCCCCGTTCATTTTCACCCAGTAGACAGGAAGTCCCTTTTTTCTGTAAGCGGCAAATGCTTTTTCAGCTTTTACCCATCTCCGGAAAGAGGCCAGTTGCACAGAATAAGGATATTTTTCAATGTCTGCATGTTCTTCCTCCTCATTCATGGTTTCCTCATCCCACTGCACGGGAGCAGACTGGAGAGCCGCATCTTCTGCGTCAGACTGGGGCACTGCTTCAGTTTCCTCTTTTTTCTCTGATGTTTCATCCGGAACAGGCACTGTGGCACTTTCCGATTCCTTTGTTTTATCCGGAACAGACAAGGGCGCAGTTTTTGATTCCTTTGTTTTATCCGGAACGGTCTCCCCTGCATTTTCCTGCGCGGCAGGAGCAGCATTTTCCGGCAATGGCTGTGAAGACTGTTCTTTTGGGGATGCTGAAGATTCTTCTCTCTGCATCGGCGGAGTTTCCCTTTTTTCGCCAATCTCTGTCTGAATCGGTGGAGTTTGCTTTTTTTCCCCAATATCCGGAGTATCTTTTGCAAACCATTTACTGTAAATCTCTTTCGGCCAGTATTCAGGAAGGTAATTCATATGAATCATGAAAAACAGCGCAATGCTCAGAAACAGTGTCATTGACAGAATGATCCGGAAAAACAGTCTGGATTTTCCCGGTGGAGATTCTGTATGCCTGTCCGGAAAATTTTTTGTTCTTTCCGCAGAGAATTTTTCACTTATTTCATTTGCAGGCAATTCCGGGTAAGATTTGGGAGGAACAGATTCCCTGTATGTCTCATTTTCAGATTGTTCAGGCAGTTTCTTTTCCTCTTTGGGAGAAAGAACTTGGCCGGAATTCTGCACTGTCAATGGTGCATCTGTGGCCTTATCATACTTTTCTGCCGGGATGTCTGAAGCTGCTCCGGAATGCTGCACTGTCAATGGCGCATCTGAAACTTTATTCTCTGTGTCACTGGTGCGATTTTTCTGTTCTTCAGCCTCAGGTTTGACAAAGGACTGCGGACTTTCCTGAACCTGGGGAACTTCCATTGTCCGGGAAAAACGGAATCCCAGATTTTCCAAAGCCCTGCGGAAATCTGCCTCTTTTACTTTCGGATGACCCGCAACAAAGGCATTGAGCAGAGCAGCATCACAGAGTTTGTTGATATTCCGGGGAATGCCTCCGGATACACGGATAAGGGCATCTGCTACTCCGGGGGAAAAGATTTCAGCACTGCCTCCCGCGATTTTCAGGCGGTGCGCGATATAGCGCAGAGACTGTTCCCGGTTCATGGGATCAAGTGTTGCGGATACGGCCAGCCGCTGCATAAGCTGACGCATATCCGGCTGTGCAAATGTATCGGCCAGTTCCCTCTGCCCAAGCAGCAGGATCTGCAGGAGTTTGAAATCCGGGGTTTCCAGATTGGACAGCACCAGGATTTCCTGAAAAAATTCTTTGCGTATCAGATGCGCCTCATCAATGATGAGCAGGCACTGCTTTCCCTCTTCATTGAGCCATCTGAGATTTTCCCGGATTTTTTCTGTCAGCATCAGGGTTCCGGATGGAGGCACGGAAATTTCCAGACTGTCAGCAATAAAGGGCAGCAGTTCCTCCCTTGCAGCCGAGGGATGGGAAAGACGGATAATCCGGGTCTGATCCGGCACATGTTCGGCCAGCGCAACGCTCAGCATGGTTTTGCCGGAACCGACCGGGCCGGTGATGCACATAAGTCCTTTGCGGGAAACCGTGGAGTGCATAAGCAGTGCCAGGATGTCCCGGTACCGGCTGCCCATGAAGAAAAAAGCAGGATCCGGTGTGTTTTCAAAAGGAAGCCGTCTGAAGCCGAAATGTTCCAGATACAATGTCAGTTCTCCTGTGAATGTTTCATTTTCAGGCGTTCCGCGAGTATTCGTATCATAAACAGCGGATTTCCCAGCAGATAGCGTTTTGCCAGACGCCGGGGTTCCAGCAGAAAGCGGAACAGCCATTCCAGTCCGTTGTCAGCCATCCATTTGGGACATCGGGCATACCATCCTGCCCAGTAGCGGAAAGCAGCACCGCAGACCATGAACACCTTTGCATCAATTTTTTCATAATTTTCCAGCAGCCATTTTTCCTGCATTCCAATGCCCATGCCCACGAGAAGAATATCAGGTTTTGCCTGATTGATACGTGCAATGACCGCGTCATTTTCCGGCCCCTGTTTCTGAAAATAGCCGTGAAAGGTTCCGGATATATTAATATCGGGAATTTTTTCTTTCAGGTTTTCCGCGGCCCTGTCTGTCACGCCTTCAGGCCCGCCGAGGAAATAGAGGCTGTGGCCTTTTTTCGCACAGTATTCTCCCAAAGTCCAGCCCCAGTCCGCATAGGTAATGCGCTCCGGGATATGCTTTCCCAGAATTCGTGCGCCGATGATAATGCCTGCCCCGTCACAGTTGACCAGATCCGCGCGGTTGTAAAAATCCGTCAGCCATTTGCTTTTGTATGCCACATTGAAACCATGCACATTGGCATAGAGCACAAAGCCTTTTCTGCCTTCTGCAATCATGCGGCTGATTTCCCTGTGCAGTTCACCGAGCCGTGCTGATGTAACTCTGATTCCCAATACCTTGATTTGTTCCATTTTGTTTCTCCGATTTCCATATCTTCATTCCGTGACTCAGCAGTCTGGACACGTTTTTTTGTGCCCGCCTTTAATACCAATTCCCATTGATTTGATACAGCACCGTCAGTTTTCCGCGTGTGCAAAAAACCGCTCCGCTTAATTTTTGCACTCCTCCGGATCAGTTGCTGATTGTATAAAGTCAATGGCGAATTGGTATAATACCAATTCTCTGTTGAAACCATGCTTTTTTTAACCACAAAGGTCACAAAGAGGGCACAAAGCAGGTAGGGTGGGTGAAGCGGAGCGTAACCCACCTTCAGGATATTGCAATTCCCCAAAAATGGTGGGTTACGCTCCGCTTCACCCACCCTACGAACTGTTCAGACGGCAATCCTGTCAATCCCTTAATCCTTTGAATCATGGTTCAGACAAACCAGCTGTGTTTATAACTTGAAATCAATAAAATCATCCAGTATAAGCATTTCCATTTCATCTATATTTTTCAGATTTCTGTCATTTGTCAAAAATTTGTCCGCACCGGAATATATGCCTGTGGCAATTTGCAGAGCATCCGGTGATTTTATTGAATATTTTGCTCTGAGTTTTGCAGCAGTTTCAGACAGTTCATCCGTAACAGACACCGTGGTGACCCCTTCGGAAAACAGGAGTATTTCACGGTACTTTCCGGCCAGAGATTCATTGTGCATCCGGAAGGGATGAACCAGAACTTCCAATAAGGTGACAGTTGATGTCAGTGCCTCAATATTACCGGCATCAATTGCGGCAAAAACCGGTTTCACAATATCCAGATATACAGGATGTTCCTCAATAAAATATATAAACGGTGCGGTATCAATGCACACTGTGCATCCGTTTAACTGATCCATTAATCCCAAGATTCCCGCTCCTTTCTCACATATTCCTGTGCATCAATCCCTTTCCAAATCTCCGCTCCAAGTCCCTGCAATTCCATAATACTGTGCTTTGCCTTTTTTTTCAGAATATTTTTTTTATATTCAGAAAAAAGGATTTCAATAAGATGCAGTTGATCATCCGGTGAAAGCATTCTGACCTGAGACACCATACGTTCCAGAGGATTCCGCATTGATTTATTTTTCATGCTTTGCATGGACTGTTTCTCCTTTCTTTTGTTCGGTTGGACAAATTCATTCAGACTGACCGGACTGCTGTCTGAACCCTGATTCACAGGATGAAAGGATTTTCATGATGATTCAATCCTGTCAATCCTGAAATCATGTGAATCACTGATGTTACGCCGTTGATTTTTTTATTGCTGTTTTTTTCTTTCAATGATATAA
>CAZHPS010000027.1:0-26354 GCA_964534335.1 uncultured Desulfobacterales bacterium | reverse complement strand
CTCAGGGAACCCCGCCTTTATAACCCAGCAAAAAAAAACTGTCAAGAACTTTTTTTCATTTTTTTACTTTTTTTTCTGTTTCCGGAATTTCCAAAAAAGAAAAAATTACCGCTCATCAAAGTGCGGTAATTCCGCATAAAACAGAAATGCCATTTTTTGATGGCGTCCCCAAGGGGATTTGAACCCCTGTCGCCGGCGTGAAAGGCCGGTGTCCTGGACCGGGCTAGACGATGGGGACATATCATAATTTCCTTCCTGATGGGCCGTGCTGGACTCGAACCAGCGACTCTCTGCTTAAAAGGCAGATACTCTACCTCCTGAGTTAACGGCCCCGCCCGAACGAAACCCCGCCTTTATATAGGAATCATTTTCATCTGTCAACAAAAAAATGTATATGCCGGTATTTTTTTCCGGATAATCTTTCCGGATGTTCCGTATCTGAATTCCGATTTTTTAATAATTACCTGATATTCAAATATTATTTTCGCCAGAATTCCGGAACAAGCAGAATGATTACCGTATATATTTCAAGCCTCCCCAGCAGCATGCACCATATCAGGAGCCATTTTCCCGCATCCGGAATCAAAGCAAAGTTTTCCACCGGCCCCACCAGACCAAAACCGGGGCCAATATTTCCGATGGCTGTAGCCACTGCCCCGAATGCTGTCACAAAATCCACACCTGTACCGGCCAGAATCACTGTGCATATGGCAAACAGCCCCATATAAAGTGCCAGGAATCCGAGAACACTGCGGACAACATCTTCGGGAACCGGTTTTCCCGCAATTTTCACATGGGACACGGCATGGGGATGAATCAGGGAAAAGAGTTCCTTATAACAGTACTTGAAACAGACCATAATCCGGAGACATTTCATGCCTCCGCCTGTGGAACCGGCAGAACCTCCGACAAACATGCAGATCAGAAGGATTATCTGGGACATGGCCGGCCATTGTTCATAATCAGCGGTCGCATATCCGGTCGTGGTCATAATGGAAGAAACCTGAAATACCGCGTAACGGAAAGACTCTCCGAATGTCTGATAAACGGTTCCGAAAAGATCAAAGGTGATGATCAGGGTCAGAAACAATGTCAGCCCCAGAAAAAAACGGCATTCCGAATTCTTCCAGAAAGCAAGTGTCTCTCCTTTCATGAACTGATAATGCAGGGTAAAATTGATACCGGACAGGAGCATGAATATGGTAATCACAGCGTCAAACCAGATACTGTCAAAATGGGCCACAGAAGCGTTTTTGGTTGAAAAACCGCCCGTAGGCATGGTCGTGAAGGCATGATTCACTGCATCGTAGAGCCCCATCCCGCCCAGCATCAGCAAAATGATCTGCAAAGCAGACATCAGGGCATACACTTTCCAGAGAATCATGGCTGTGTCCCGGATACGGGGACTGAGTTTGTCCGGAACAGGACTGGGGACCTCTGCTTTGTAAAGCTGCATTCCGCCAACCCCCAGAAATGGCAGAATCGCCAAAGACAGCACAATAATTCCCATTCCGCCCAGCCACTGTATAAAACTGCGCCAGAACAGCAGACCTTTGGGAAGAGATTCAATATCTGTCAGAACCGAGGAACCGGTGGTGGTGAAACCGGATACAGATTCAAACACGGCATCTGTAAACGTGGCAAAATATCCGCTCAGGTAAAAGGGCAAAGCACCGAAAAGTCCCACAGCCATCCATCCCAGTGCAACAATAGCCATGCCTTCCCTCGGGCTGATGTATTCAGATTTGCCAATTTTGTTTCTGAAACAAATGCAAACAGATATACCGGCAGCAGCAGATATGCCCAGGGAGATCATCAGGGGCTGAATGCTCTGATCCCAGTAAATCAGAGCAACCAGAAGCGGCAGAGACATGGCCGCACCAACAGAAAGAACCAGCACACCTATAATATAGATGAGATAAGACCATCGCATTTAAAAATACTCCAGTTTTACGGCAAGAATCTTTTCAACCTTTGGAATTGCCTCCCTGCGGGCAAAAATAATGATCCGGTCATTATGCAGGATGATACTGGGCCCGGAAGGGATAATCACTTCTTCCCCCCGGAGAATGGCCGTCACCAGAACACCTTTGGGCAGAGAAATGTCTTTAAGGGGTTTTCCCACAATATCCGATGTTTCCAGAGCAACAGCCTCCAGCACCTCCCCTTCCTCCCCTTTCAAAGATACTGCGGAAAGCACCTTTCCCCTGCGGATATGCTGCAAAATGCTGTTAATGGCAGAAAGCCTGGGATCAACCACCTGTTCTATTCCTATGGTCAGCATTAAGGGAAAATAACTGAATTTGCTGATTTTTGTAATTGTTTTTTTTGCACCCATCCTTTTGGCAAGAAGAGAAATCAGAATATTGGTTTCCTCGTCAGCGGTCAGGGTCACAACCACATCTGTATCCTGAATATTTTCCTCTTTGAGCAAATCCCTGTCAGATCCGTCTCCGCAGAGAACAACGGTTCTGTTCAGATGTTCGGCAAGTATGGCACAGCGGTTCTGATCCTTTTCCACAATCTTTGTCTGTATGTTTTTTTTCTCCAGCAACTGGGCCAGCCGGAGTGCAATGCGGCCGCCACCGACAATCATGACCCTGCGGACAGGATCAGAATGTTTGCTGAAGAGATGGAGATTTTTTGACAGATCCTTTTCCTCAGTGATAAAATAAATCAGGTCACCGGGCAGAAGCCGGTCATCTCCGCTGGGAATAATCAGTTCCTCATTCCGGATAATGGATGAAATCAGGGGCCGGTGTCCTTCGATCTTTTGGGGCAGATCCCGCAGAGGAAGTCCGGCCAGTGGATTGTCCTCATCCATTTTGATTCCAATGAGTTTCAGACGGCCGCGTGCCAGTTCCCCCACATCCACAGCTCCGGGAACACTCATAAAGCGTTCAATGGTTCTGACCACCTCGGTTTCCGGATTGATCACGGTTTCGATATGCGGGGTATTTTCCATAAATTCAGAAATATAATTGTCATAATCCGGATCCCGCAGCCGGGCCAGTTTCCGGGTGGCAGGCGACAGCACATCCGCCATCATACAGGCCACCAGATTGGTTTCATCCTGATTGGTCACGGCCAGCAGAATTTCAGCATCCCGGATACCGGCCTGATCCAGAATCACGGGGCTGCTTCCGGAGCCGGTAATGGTCTGTACATCAATATTTTCAGAAATACGGCGAATAGCTGCCGCATTTTTGTCAATAACCACAACATCCTTGTTTTCACGGGCAAGATGACTGGCAATATGGAACCCCACTTCTCCGGCGCCTATAATAATGATCTTCACAAAACCAACTCCCTGTTTCTGATTGTCTGACACAGCCGCATGCACTCTGATTTCCGGGACATATATAGTATTTTCCTCAACTTTTGTCCTCTGTGCAGAAAACCGCTCTGCTTAATTTCTGCACTCCTCCATCGGGTTTTGCAGAGGACAGAAGTTGGTAAAAGAACTATACACACTGAATTTACTATAAATCGCGAAAAGTGTCAACTCCCCCGAATGCCTGCACCGCATATAAAAAATATTGACGAACGATTATTCTTGCCGTAATGGATAACACACGGCAACTTTATCTTCCCAAAACAACATACCCGGCAGGAGTCTGTCATGGAAAACATTATCAATCTGATCATTTTTCTGATACTGATCGCGCTCGGTTATTTCTGCGGAACACGGGCAGAGAAAAAACATTATCAGTCCATTGAGGCCAGGGAAAAAGAACTGATCAGGCTTCCCGCAGTCACCGCAAAACGGATTGAGCTGGACGAAACGCAGGTGGAAAAAGCAGAAATGGTGTGCGGCAGCGTTGTGATTTCCAACGATTATTTCAAACGGATTCTGGCCTCTCTGCGCAATATCTTCGGCGGAAGGGTGAAATCCTATGAATCTCTGCTGGATCGTGCAAGGCGTGAAGCGGTTCTGCGGATGAAAGAGCAGGCCCCTGATGCCAGCATTATTATTAATGTCCGTCTGGAAACCTCGGCCATCGGTGGCAACGCCAATCAGAAAGGCGGAGTGGGCAGCGTCGAAGTCCTGGCATACGGCACTGCCCTGACCCTGAAATCATGATCCGTTACACCCCCCGGATGCCGGGAAAAAATGTCAATATCTCAAAAGAATCTCCGCTGCGGGAATTTTTTGTCCTCATTTCCGGCATACTGTTCTTTATTGTGGGCATTTACTTTGTGCTGGGCTTTGCCGTTGATCTGATTGTTCCCCGCATATCTCCTGAAACAGAACAGGCTCTGGCTGCCGGGATGCTGAAAAATTTTGGGATGGCTGAGAAGACAGAAGATGCAAAAAACCGTATCATCCAGTCCCTGACCGATGAATTGCAGAAAAAATGTGTGGATCTTCCTTACCGTTTCCATATCAGGATTGCCGATGAAGACACCATTAACGCTGTTGCACTTCCGGGCGGACATATTGTTGTTTTCAGAGGACTTCTCGAAAAAACTGCATCTGAAAACGAACTGGCCTTTGTTCTTTTTCATGAAATGGGGCATTTTGTTCACCGGGATCATCTCAGAGGATTCGGACGCGGACTTGTTTTTATCGCGATTTCCTCTTTTCTGCTTGGGCCGGACAATGACATATCCTCTCTCCTCCTGCAGGGGCTTCATGTAAGCGAAATGAAATTTTCACGGGAACAGGAAACACGCGCAGATGAATTTGCTCTGGATATGCTCTACTGCGCATACGGTGATGTCAGCGGAGCCGCTCTTTTTTTCCAAAAAATGGCAAAAGAGGAAACATCAGCGGGAATTCTGGGAAAATATTATCTTTCCCATCCGGAGTCCAAAGAGCGGATTTCACATCTTGAAACTTACACTGCCCTGCATGGATTCCCGGCATCTGCTGATCTTCGTCCCATGCCGCTTCCCCTCAGATTTCCGGAGAAACCGGCTTCCTCTTCCGTATCCCCTGACAGCAGCGGAAAATAAGGTGATTTCCAGAAAAGCAGCATAAGCTTCCAGATTGTGCCTGTGAACTGAGATGGAATAAGCAGGCAAACAAAAATTTTCGTGTATTCAAAAAACCGGATTTTTCCGAAAAATCCGGTTTTTCTGAAAATTTTATGCCCGAAAATTTATGGAATCTTACTTATGAACCTGTATAAGGGCTCGGACACAGTTAAAAAATCATGAAAGGAAAAAAGACTGTTATTATGGATCAGAAACTGATTTCCGCATTCGGAAAAATGACTTATGGAATTTATGTGCTGACTGCCGCGTATGAAAATGAAATCAACGGCATGATAGCGTCATGGGTGTCGCAGATTTCCTATGATCCGCCCCTGATTATGGTCGCGGTTCATCCGAACCGATATACCCATCATGTGATGAGCCAAAGCAAATCTTTTGCCCTGCATGTGCTTTCAAAGGAGCAGAAGGATTTTCTGAAACGGTTCAAAGGCCATGATCCCAAAGAAAAATTTGCTTCCATTCAATGGCATCCGGGAAAAACCGGCGCGCCCCTGATTGCAGACTGCCTTGCATGTATGGAATGTGAAATTGCGGCTTCCTGCACGCCCGGCAATCACACTCTTTTTTTCGGCAAAGTCATTGACGGGGAAATGTTTTCGGACAAATCCCCGCTGACCACCGAAGATTATGAGGGAAGGTATCTGGGAAAATCCTGAAATGGAAATGATAAAAATTCCTTATGACCGGCTCAGTCCTGAAGCACTGAAAGGTCTAATTGAAGAATTTGCCACACGGGACGGCACAGATTACGGCCTGACCGAAGTCACCCTGGAACGCAAAGCAGAACAGATCATGCACCATCTCAAATCCGGCCGCGCGATCATTGTGTTTGATTCGGATTCGGAAACCTGCAATATTCTGCCCGCAGATGATCCCCGGCTCAGACAGAAAGACTGACAATTTCCGTGCCTTCCCTTTTTTGCAGGCCGGGGGACACGGGAATGGCTGATTCAGCAGGGAGGAAAAAATGATGGGGAAAAAACTGGAAAACAAAGAAAAGGAATGAAAAACAAGGCCATGCCCAATCATCAGGCAATGAAAGAACTCAAAGATCTGTTTGATGACAAGTTTCCGCAGGCAGTTGAAAAATTGATTTTTTTTGGCTCCAGGACAAAAAATATCTCTCATGAATATTCTGATTATGATGTTTTGGTCATTCTGAAAAACAGATATGACTGGAAATTTGAAAACAGTATTTATGAAGCTGCTTACGATACTGACCTGAAGCATGATATTCTGATAGATATTAAAATTATTTCAAATCAGGAACTTGGGACAGTCAAAGGAAAACAGCCCTTTGTAAAAGAGGCAATTGAAAAAGGAATTGTTTTATGACACTTATGGATGCAGAGCGTGAAACACTGATTCGGCATTATTTTCAGAAGGCGCGGACAGCAGTTCTGATCATCTCGGAAAAATACTTATGGAAATCTCTGAAAAAAAACAGTTGCAGACTTCGGAAGAATTTCTGCGTATTATCATGGAAAACATTCCTGATCCGGTTTTCATTACAGATAATGAGGGGAATTTCACCTTTGTCTGCGCAAATGTGAGCTGCATACTGGGTTATTCTCTGGAGGAAATCCAAAGAATGGGAAATGTTTCTGCTTTTCTGGGAAAGAATCTGTTCACTGCCGAGGAACTGGAAAAAGCAGGGGAAATTCGCAATATAGAAACAATGATTCCGGATAAGCAGGGCTGGAAACACACATTTCTTGTCACTGTCCGCAGCATGTCCGCACAGCACGGAACCCGCCTTTATATTTGCCGGGATATTGGCGAACAGAAAAGAACAGAGGAATTCCGGCATGTATGCAGTGCAGAGGATGCGCTGCGGGAAAGCGAGGAAAAATATGCGGCACTGGTAAACGGGGCAATGGACGGAATTGTTCTGCTCCGGGATACGCGGGTGATATTTGCCAATCCCGCGATGGCGGAAATTCTCAGATACAGTTCTCCGGAGGAACTGGTAAACACATCCTTTCTGACCCATATTGCTCCGGAAAGCCGTACCCTTATTGCGGAAAGAATCCGCAAACGTCTGAACAGAGAGGAAATAGCCCGTTCTGCGGAACTGAGGGCCATATGCAAAGACGGTACAATTCGCCATGTTGAAACTTCCGGCACTGTTATTGAATATCAGGGAAAACCTGCTCTTCTGGGTTTTGTCCGGGACATCAGCGAAAAAAAAGAGGTGGAAAAAACGCTCAGAGACCGGGAACGGCAGCTTCGTCAGGCTGAAAAAATGGAGGCCATCGGCACGCTGGCAGCAGGAATCGCACATGATTTCAACAATATTCTGGGTTCGATTATTCTCAATACCGAGTTTGTCATGCACAAAACACAGGAACTCCCGGAGTCCGGCATTCTGCATGATGTGCTTCGGGCCGCAAACCGGGCCAGGGATCTGGTGAAACAGATTCTGACCTTCAGCCGCCAGACTGTGCGCAAAAAAAAAGCAGTACAGATTTCACCGGTTTTCAGGGAAACCCTGAAACTGCTGCGCGCCACGGTTCCCAGAACCATAGAAATCCGGCATACAGTCACTCTGTCGGAAAATGAAATGATAGTCATTGATCCAACGGAATTTCACCAGATTATGATAAATCTGTGCAGCAACGCGGTACATGCCATAGGAGACCGATCCGGAGAAATAGAGATTATTCTGGCAAAAAAAATTTTCAGACAGGAAAGTCCGGAAAAACCTCCGGAACTGCCTCCGGGCCAGTATCTGTCTCTTCTGGTCAGAGACAGCGGAAAAGGCATACCTGCCGGGCATATGGAACGGATATTTGATCCTTTTTTCACGACCAAAAGGGCAGGAGAGGGAACCGGCATGGGGCTGGCTGTGGTTCACGGCATTGTAAAGGATTGCAGGGGCGGCATTTCTGTAAGCAGTTCTGTGGAAAAAGGCAGTGTGTTTGAGATCTGTATTCCCCTGTTTGAAACCCCTTTTTCTGATGAAAATATTGCATCTGAGGATATGCGAAGCGGAAAAGGCCATATTCTGCTGGCCGATGATGATCCGGAACTGGCAGAAGCCACCCGGCGGGTTTTGGAAACACTTGGATACAGTGTGCAGTCTGTGACAGACTGCCAATCAGCCATACAGATTTTCCGGGCGCACTCCGGATGTTTTGATCTGCTGATTTCAGATCTGACCCTGTTCATGCTCTGTGAAGGCCGTTTTACAGAAGAAATTCTGAAAATACGGAAAGATATGCCGGTCATCCTCTGCACCGGATACAATGATCCCCTTATTCCTGAACCAATCCGGAAACTGCGGATAGAAAAAATACTTTCCAAACCCTTTGCCTGGCGGGATATGGCGGAAATTGTAAGCACTGTAATGGCTCATAATTGAAGTATACAGAAAAACCGGATTTTTTGGAAAAATCCGGTTTTTTGCAGCGCAAAGATTCAAGGCGGACGACAGAGCAATAGGTTTTTTCGATAGTGGTCAAACCGGTTGATAATGTCATCCCTTACGGGATTCTGATTTGTTTTTCAATTTTTTTCTATAATAATATCAATCCTTTCGGATTTTTTGGTTCAAAGTCAGCGGACAGATCAACGGATTTGACCCACTGCCGTTTTTTCTGCAAAAACTCTGTGTTCTCTGTGGTCTTTTCCCTCTGTGTTCTCTGTGGGAAATTCTCCGGGCTGTCAGTCAGAAAAGAGTCACTGCCCACATTTATTACAAATTTTCCATAATCCCCTCACAAACCATATCCCCGAATGCAGTGGTGGAGAGTATCCTGCTGTGATTTTCTCCCCCGACAATAAGATCTTTTGTTACAAAGCCTTTTTCAAACACAGCAAAAAGAGCCTTCCATATATCATCTGCCTCTTTATTCAGATTCAGGCACCGGTCAAAAAGAAGCGCGGCACTGCCGATCATAGAATAGGGATTGGCAATATTCATATTTGCAATATCCGGAGCAGAACCGTGCGCGGGTTCCACATAAGATTTTTCCGGCCCGATACAGGCTGAAGGCATAAGTCCCAGAGATCCGATAACGCCTCCAGCCTGATCCGTGAGAATATCGCCCTGCATGTTTTCAATCAGAACCACGCCGTTGAACTGAGCGGGATTTTTCACCAACTGAAATGCGGCATTGTCCACCAGCATTGAGGTGCAGATCACATCCGGATATTCTTTCGCGACTTCATCCACAATTCTGTTCCAGAAACGGGAAGTGGCCAGCACATTGGCCTTGTGGATATTCACAAGTCCTGATTTCCGTTTCCGGGCCTCTGCAAAGGCAACCCGCGCCACTCTTGAGACCTGCTCCGCTGTATAGGTGCAGTCATCTTTTGCATATTTCATGCCGGTGGCACTTCCCTCTGTTTTTTCTCCGAAATAAATGCCGCCCACCAGTTCGCGGATCATCAGAATATCCAGTCCTTCCCGGAGCAGTTCGGGTCTGAGCGGAGAAAAAGATGCCAGGGACGCAGGCAGCCGCACAGGCCGGAAATTGGCAAATGTATCATAGCGTTTGCGCAGGGGCAGTATGGCTCCGGCTTCGGGCCTGTGTTCACGGGGAATGCTGCGCATCTGATCCACCGCAAGTCCAACAGGGCCTTTGAGAATCACATCCGCGTCATCACAGATCTGTTTTGTTTTTTCCGGAAAGGCTGCTCCTTCGGTAAAATAAGCCTGAGCGCCAAAAGGGGCATACTTCATGACAAAGGTATGTCCGTATTTTTTTTCAACAATTCTGATAACTTTGACAGCCTCACGCACAATTTCCGGCCCGATGCCGTCTCCTTCCAACACAGCAATGCTTTTTTTCATTTGTATATCCGTTTCCTGTGCGGGAATCCTGCCCGCGCTGATGATTGCAAAAAAAGATGGGTTTTTAAAATAAAAATATAGCAGATCTCAGAAGGAAACTCAAAACCTTTTGGAGATTTTTTGTTTTTCTCACAGAGACTGTCTGATCATTTTGCCTGTTTCCGGAGTGCAAAAATTGAACGCAGCGGTTTTTTGCCTTTTCCCGGAGTGCAAAAATTGAGCGCAGCGTTTTTTTGCCTTTTCCCGGACTGCAAAAATTGAGCGCAGCGTTTTTTTTGCCTGTTTCCGGAGTGCAAAAATCAAGCGGAGCGGTTTTTTGCAATCCTCCGGATTCAGGCTAATACCAAAACGCTTTCAGAAACCGGGGAATACCCGTTTTTTTTAACCACGGAACACACGGACTGCACGGAAAAACCGGATTTGAGGATAAAACCGGTATCCCATGTTTTGAAAGCGAATTGGTATAAGGTAAAAGAACTATAAGTAAGGTTCCATAAATTTTCGGGTATAAAGTTTTCAGAAAAACCGGATTTTTCGGAAAAATCCGGTTTTTTGAATACACGAAAAATTTCGTTTGCCTACTTAGTTTTTAAGATAAAGATTGTTGACTGAAAACCATAAGGGTTTTGGAAACCTCAGGGTTTTTCGGACAGACATTTTCTGAAAATCTATATATTTGTTTCACTGCCCTGAATTCCCTGTTTTATGAAAGCGGAAAATAGTGTATAAGTATGAACTCTGAAAAAATCAGACGCGGTAAACTTCGTAAGACTTTGAGTCATGGTGGCAGAAAACAGCTTGGACAGGAAAGAAACAGAGGATTTCTGACCAATCCCGAAATGCTCTGTCATGTTGAATAAAATAAGGATTGCTGATATGATTTGGCCTTCTGGGAAATATGCACCTTTTCTGGCAGAACTGGAAAAAATTTTTGCTGATATGGATGCGGTCTATGAAAAAGCTGCTGCTTATTACGGTTTCCACTGCCGGGGCTGTGAGGACAACTGCTGCCTGACCCGGTTTTATCATCATACATGGGCAGAATATATGTATCTGGGACAGGGATTTTCAGAACTTGCCCCGGAAAAACAGAATACTTTGAAACAGCAGGCGGAAACCGTCATCCTTGAGACTGCCTCTGCGGAAAAGGAAAACCGGCTGATACGTGTGATGTGTCCGCTCAACCGGGACGGTTTATGCACCCTGTACAGATTCCGGCCCATGATCTGCAGGCTTCACGGCATTGCCCATGAACTTCATCCGCCCGGACGCAGTGCCGTATATGGCCCAGGATGTGACGCGTTCACAAAGCAGACCGCAGGCAAAGAATATATCTGCTTTGACCGGACGCAATTTTATGCACAAATGGCCCGGCTTGAATCTGATCTGAGAAAAGAACTGGGCATTGCCCGCAAAATCAGAATGACTGTTGCAGAAATGATAAAGGATTTTTCATGAAAGAAATTCAGGCAGATAAAATTGCCCAACTGCCCGGCAGAAAACTCAGTGCAGGAGACACTTTCTGTTTCCGGTGTCATCCGGATATCGGATGCTTTAACCAATGCTGCCGGAATCTCAATCTTTTTCTTTATCCCTATGATGTGATCCGGCTGAAAAAACGGCTGGCAATTTCCTCAGATCAGTTTCTGGAAAATCATACAGATGCAGTACTGCGGGAATGTGCGTATTTTCCGGAAGTGCTGCTGTGCATGGCTGACAATGCAGGGAAAACCTGCCCTTTTCTTACAGACGCGGGATGCTCAGTTTATCCGGACAGACCGGACGCGTGCCGATCTTTTCCTGTGGAATACGGAATACTCTTTGATAACAGGGGAAAAGCCGAAGCAGTGTCTTTTTTCAGACCTCCGGATTTCTGTCTCGGACAGCATGAAAAACAGGAATGGACAGCACAAACATGGGCAGATGATCAGGAAGCAGAGACCTATCGCCGCATGACGGTACGCTGGGCAGAAATCCGCAGCCTGCTTGGGAACAATCCCTGGGGGAGTGAGGGGCCGGAAGGGCCAAAAGCGAAAATGGCTTTTATGACAGCATACAATATTGACCGGTTCCGGGATTTTGTTTTTCACAGCTCTTTTCTGAAACGCTACAAAATCAGAAACGAGCATATGATGAAATTCCGGCGCAGTGATACCGAGCTGCTGAAACTGGGATTTGACTGGATCTGTTTTTATCTGTTTGGCATAAAACCGGAATATTTCAAAGTGAAGTAATATCAGCCCTGCTTTGGCAACTTTCTTTTGATTTAAATTCATCAAGAGTTCCTTACATTTGTAATTTTGGCTGATACCAATTCGCTTTAAAAACATGGGCATACCAAATTCTGTTTTTTCGTGCTGTCCGTGCCTTTCGCTGTTAAAAAAAAGAGGCATTCCCCGAACTTTGAAAACGATTTGAGAAAAGGGGTCAAATCGGTTGATAATGTCATCCCTTCCGGGATTATAATTTGTCTTTTTAATTTTTTTTATAATAATTTCAATACTTACTGATTTTTCAGACACCGGTGTCAGGCTAAGCTCAACGGATTTGACCCACTACCCGATTTGGTATGAAATGATGCGGAGTACAGACCGCCAGAACATAAGGAGGAAATGATGATAAGATTCAGTTCATGCGGCCCGGTGGATGAAACAATAGGAAAAACATAGGAATGGCGGGATACTTAATTCCATTGAAAAAGCAGTGGGTCGGGCAAGTACAATGTCATGGAACAGACAGTCCTGTACAGAATCCGCCCCTGCAGGTGAACATCAGAACTTTGGAATTATAGTATGTTCCTCAACTTCTGTCCTCTGTGCAGAAAACCGCTCCGCTTAAATTCTGCACTCCTCCACCGGGTTTTGCAGAGGACAGAAGTTGGTAAAAGAACTATAAACATGCCAGTGCAGATCTTTTGTCAAGGTGTGTGTGGCAGGCAAAATTTGTGTAATGAATCAGAACTGTAAATATCTTCACAGCATTCAGCAAAGGAGCCCTGAACCATGAACGATTTTCTGAAACAGGAAAAGCTTATCGATCAGTATGTTGCGCAGAACAGAACAGAAGAGGCCGTCAAACTCCTGTTTGACCTGATTGTAAAATATGCCAGGGCAAAAGATTTCTCAAAGGCTGATTCCCTGCGGGAAAAACTTTTTGAAATTGATTCAATGGCTTTGACCGAGATTATCAAATCAGCGGAAATCATAGAAGAGGAAAAGAGCGAGTCTGTGGACAGCAATCATATGGAAATATGGAAGGAACTCTATGATAAGCTGAGCACCGAGGAGACCAATATTCTCTATTTCAGCCTGAAAAAGAAAACGGTTTACACAGATGAGACGGTCTTTGAGCAGGGACAGAAAAATGACAAACTCTGGTTTGTTGATCGGGGGCAGTTGAAACTGGTTTACAGTCAGAAGGGGACGGAAAAGCTGATTAACAAAATCGGGCCTGCAACCATTGCCGGAGCCGACACTTTTTTTTCCATTTCCGTATGCACCACTTCGCTGATTGCCATGTCCCGCGCTGAACTCAATTATCTGGACAGGGAGACCTTCAGCAAACTGAGGGAAGAACAGCCTTCTCTGGCCTCCCGGCTGGAGGCATACTGTGCCAAACAGTCCAAGGATGCGGAACTGCTGCGGGAAAAAGGCATCAACCGGAGATCCCATAAAAGGCTGCGGCTCAGCGGCCCGATTCTTTTTCAGGTGATGAATGCCGCGGGAAAACCTGTCGGCAAAGCATTTAAGGGGGATCTTTCGGATATCTCGGTAGGCGGACTTTCTTTTTTTATCACAACCTCCAACCGGAAGAACGCGCTGATGCTCCTCGGACGCAAAATGAATGTCAGGTTCCGGCTCCCCATGGGACAGTCAAAGGTTGAAACCAGACAGAGCGGAACCATTACCGGAGTGATCAATCATATGTTTACAGATTATTCCATTCATATGAAATTTGATAACCTTCTGAATAAACATGTTATTGAAGAAATGGAAATGGTTCCGGTGAAACAGGAGGATCCGTCTTCCGCAAAAGCGGATCGTTCGGCCTATTAAACCGGATTCCGTATGCAGGTATTCATATTTTTCTTGCAGATACGGACATTCAGATGTATAATAATTTGTTATACCTGATGACATAACCCTAACAGCCCTGCGGATGCAGGGCAGGAATGTGATATGATCGATAACAGCGCACCGGTGATTATCGGCTGCGACCATGCAGCCTTTGGACTGAAAGAGAAAATCAGAATCTGGCTTGGAGAAACAGAAAAGATAAGGGTGGAAGATGCGGGAGCCTTCAGCGAGGCTTCTGTGGATTATCCGGATTTTGGGAGCAAAGTGGCACTGGCTGTTTCCAAAGGCGTTTTTGAAAGAGGTATCCTGATCTGCGGAACCGGAATCGGCATGTCCATGGTGGCAAACCGTTATCCCCTTGTCCGCGCTGCCCTTTGCAATGATCTGTTTTCTGCGATG
The DNA here is from genome assembly GCA_964534335.1 of uncultured Desulfobacterales bacterium. Classification (GTDB taxonomy): domain Bacteria; phylum Desulfobacterota; class Desulfobacteria; order Desulfobacterales; family Desulfococcaceae; genus JAABRU01. Next base: position 12,080 of record CAZHPS010000027.1, on the reverse strand, counting down.
ATGAGCCGCAGACACAATGATGCCAACATTCTGGTCATGGGCGGCCGCGTGATTGGGGATGTGCTTGCCACGGAAATCGTGAAAACCTGGCTGCACACCCAGTTTGAAGGCGGAAGACACCGGGCCAGACTGGATAAATTTGACAAACTCGGATGTATTGTCTGATAAAGAGAGGATATGAGATTGCAAATCATAGAAAATACGGATCCTGAAATTGCCAAAGCAATAAAAGATGAACTGACGCGGCAGCAGTATACTCTGGAACTTATCGCGTCTGAAAATATTGCCAGCCCTGCTGTGATGGCCGCGCAGGGAAGTGTGCTGACCAACAAATACGCGGAAGGATATCCGGATGAACGCTATTACGGAGGATGCGAATTTGTGGATGTGGCTGAAAAGCTGGCGATCTCGCGGGCAAGGGAACTTTTTGGTGCGGAATATGTCAATGTGCAGCCACATTCCGGTTCCCAGGCCAATATGGCAGTGTATTTTGCCCTGCTGAATCCGGGCGACACCATTCTGGGCATGAATCTGGCACACGGCGGACATCTGACCCACGGCAGCCCCGCCAGTTTTTCCGGAAGACTTTTCAATTTCATCCATTACGGTGTGAAAAAGGAAAGCGGAACCATTGATTACGAAGAACTTGCCCGTCTGGCTCAAACCCACCGGCCCCGCATGATTGTGGCCGGAGCCAGCGCGTATCCCCGGATCATTGATTTTGAGGCATTTTCACAGATTGCCAAATCTGTGAACGCGTATCTGATGGTGGATATGGCACATATAGCGGGACTGGTCGCTGCAGGACTGCATCCCTCACCCGTGCCTTTTGCTGATGTGGTGACATCCACAACCCATAAGACTTTGAGAGGTCCCAGAGGCGGTCTGATTCTGTCACGTGCGGAATATGGAAAAAAAATCAGCAGTCAGATATTTCCGGGAATTCAGGGTGGCCCACTGATGCACATTATTGCAGCCAAGGCAGTGGCATTCAAGGAAGCTGCAACAGAGGCATTTCGGACATACCAGAAGGATGTGGTTAAAAACGCGGCTGCGCTGGCAGCAGGACTGACGGAAAACAGCGTGAATCTGGTATCAGGCGGAACCGACAATCATATGATGCTCGCGGATCTGAGCAGTATCGGGATCACGGGAAAGGATGCCCAGCATATTCTGGAGGAAGCCGGAATTACTGCCAATAAAAATGCCATTCCCTTTGAAACCCTCAGTCCCCGCATCACCAGCGGCATCCGCCTCGGAACCCCGGCTCTGACTTCACGGGGCATGAAAACAGGGGAAATGATCCGGGTCGCAGATTTTATTGTCCGGGTTCTGCGCAATCCTGACGACAAAGGGATCATCAGTGAAGTGCGTGCTGATGTGATAAAACTGTGCGAAGCCTTTCCCATTTATCAGGGTTCAGGACAGTCCGGAGACTGACAGATCATGTCTGAAAAAAAGCCCCGTCCCACGTGGGAAGAGTATTTTATGGACATTACTGATCTGGTTGCCAGACGATCCACGTGCATCCGGCGTTCGGTCGGAGCCGTTATTGTAAAGGATAAGCGATTGCTGGCAACCGGATACAACGGTGCTCCCAGCGGCATTGCCCATTGTTCGGAAACCGGATGTATGCGGGAAAAACAGAACGTGCCTTCAGGACAGCGCCATGAACTGTGCCGGGGCATTCATGCGGAACAGAACGCGATTATTCAGGCAGCATACCACGGAGTTTCCATCAAAGACGCTTCTCTTTTCTGCACCAACCTTCCCTGCTCCATCTGTGCAAAAATGATCATCAACGCGGGAATCAGAACCATCTGGTACCGATCCGGTTATGCAGATCCCATGTCTATGGAAATGTTCCGGGAAGCAAATGTGCAGGTCATGGAATTCCATCCCAAAATTCAGGAATCAGAGTCATGAAATGTCCCTACTGCGGAGCCATTGACAACAAGGTGATTGATTCCCGGCTTACCAGGGATGAAATCGCGATCCGCAGACGCAGGGAATGTCTGGTCTGCCAGCGGCGTTTTACCACCTTTGAGCATGTGGAAGATATTCCGATCATGATTGTCAAAAAAGACGGACGCAGGGAAATCTTCTCCAGGGAAAAGGTGCGCGCGGGAATTCTGAAGGCATGTGAAAAACGGGATATCAGCATTCATCTGATAGAGGATTTTCTGGATGAACTGGAAAGGGATCTCCGGGAAAATGAGGAAAAGGAGATTCCCACCAGTGTCATTGGGGAAAAAATCATGGCCCGGCTTCATCAGATTGACGAGGTCGCGTATGTGCGCTTTGCATCTGTGTACCGGGAATTCAGGGATGTGAATGATTTTGTTATGGAACTGCAGCAGCTTATCAGCAAAGAAAAAAACAGATTGGAACAGGCTTCCGGCCTGTTGAAAGAATGCGGGGAAAATGACGGACAGCACACATCAGAGCAGTGATATTTTTTTTATGAAAACCGCGCTGGAACTGGCTGAAAAAGGACGGGGATACACCTCGCCGAATCCTATGGTAGGCGCAGTTGTGGTAAAAGAGGGCAGAATTGTGGGCAGAGGCTGGCATGAGTTTGCAGGAGGCCCCCACGCGGAGGTCAATGCCATCAATGACGCGGGGGAATCTGCCAACGGTGCGGATCTGTATGTGACTTTGGAACCCTGCAACCATTACGGACGCACTCCACCCTGTACGCAGAAAATTCTGGAAAGCCGCATCGACCGCGTGATTGTTGCCATGAATGATCCCAATCCGGATGTGAAAGGCGGCGGAAATGACTATCTGAGAGCAAAGGGCATATCCGTGACCACCGGTGTGTGCGAAAAAGAGGCACTTGTTCTCAACGAGGCATTTGTGAAATATGTGCGCACCAAAGAGCCTTTTGTGACAGTTAAATGCGCTGCCACGCTTGATGGCCGCATTGCCACCCGCACAGGTGATTCCAAATGGGTCTCCGGAGAACAATCAAGAGCCTTTGTTCATGAACTCCGGCACAGGTCTGACGGCATACTGGTGGGCATCGGAACTGTTGTCAGTGATGATCCCAGTCTGACTGCCCGAATGGAAGGCAAAAAATGTGCTGATCCAGCGCGGATTATTCTGGATACCCGCCTTTCCATTTCTGAAAATGCCAAAGTCCTGCATCTGCAGTCTGAAGCAGACACCATTATCGTAACCGGGGACGGCATTGCAGACGACAAAAAGAAACGGCTCAAAGACAAAGGTGTCCGGGTCATCTCTGCCCCTTTGAAAGACGGCAGAATCAATCTGAAACTGCTCATGGGACGTCTGGGTTATATCGGCATCACCAGTCTGCTAATTGAAGGCGGCAGCCGGGTCATCGCATCTGCTTTGCAGTCCAGGATTGTGGATAAAATCATGTTTTTCTATGCGCCGAAAATTCTGGGAGGGGATGACGGCTTCCCCATATGCAAAGGCCCCGGGCCGGAACTCATGCGCCAGAGCATTCCCATCCGGGATATGAATATTTTCCGTTTCGGAGAGGATGTGATGATTGAGGGATATGTTGATAAGGGGGGGACGTGGTGAGGCTGTTTTTCGCAGAAAAAACAGAAGCGGTTATAAAAAAATATTTTAAATCATTTGAAATTGTTAGACCACTGATTATGTTTTAAAACAGTTAAGAGATACGGACTTATGGAAACATACAATCTGGAAATTGATAAAAACGATCTGGAAAAGATTGATAATTACAGACGGAAGTTTCATACATCTGTTCTGACAATTTTTTTCACCGACATTGAATCCTCCACCCGTCTCCGTGAGGATCTGGGCGACAGGGGATATACCGAACTGCTGGAAAAGCATGATTCAATTCTGCTTCCTGTTGTTTCCGAATACAGCGGACTGCATATCAAAAGTATAGGTGACAGTATTCTCGCGGTCTTTTCCCAGCCATCGGATGCGGTGGAATGCGCCGTTGCCATCCAGGATGCCATCTTCAATGCGCCTCTGCTGAAACCCTTTCTGAAAGTCAGAATCGGAATAGACATGGGGCAGATAGCCAAAGAACAGAGCGGCGGAATCATCAAAGATATTTTCGGCAGATTTGTCAACCGGGCTGCAAGAATTGAGGGTTTGGCAAACGGCGGACATATTCTCTGTTCCGAATCTGTTCAGGACAATGCCTCCGGGTGGGTGGATTCCAGCAAAATCAGATGGCATGATCACGGACACCATTCTGTCAAGGGGATAAAAAAGCCGGTCAATATATGGGAACCATATAATGCCAATATTACAGAGCATGATAATCTTTCAGCAAAATCCCCTGCCCCTTCCCATAATGTTCAAAATGATACTCTGTCTGTTGAAGAGGATATTTATCCTCCAGTAAAAATAGCAGAAAATCAAAATAAAATCATAGAATTGGAATTTTTTGAAGGTATATGGCTGGCCAGAACTGTTTCCGTCAAATATTATGCCCGTATTGTCAGCGGCGAACTGCTTATCGTTTACAGCTACGATGAAAATGCCCGAAAAAAAGCCCATTATTATGATATTCATTTTAAAGACAACACATTGTTTTACAGATTTGAATGGTTTGACAAATCCTTTTCCGGATGCGGATTTTTCAGAATAGAATCTGAAAACAGGATAGCAGGCAGATACTGGCTTGACGGGGATTTGCCTTCTGATGTGATTGCTGATGTCACAAAAATAAATGATACACTTCCAAAAGTACCCACACATGTTCTGGAAAGATCGGAAAAAGATTATTTCCCCCAATGGGTTGAGAACTATTTTAAATCAAAAAACAGTCACTGTGAGAAAGACATCTCCGATCTTTCGATAACAGAAATGACTGTTCTGAATGAATTAAGAAATAAGCCTGATGTCAAATGGACACACAGTATAATTGAAAGATCGATCAGACTGAATCATCCTGATTTTTTCAGACTGAATCATCTTGATTTTTCAGGAAACATTCAAGTTGCTACAGATTCACTGATATCGAAAGGATATTTTGAACTGAATGATGAGAAAGGTGTCTGTGTAACCCGGAAAGCAATAGAATATTACAGGAAAAATCCAAGACATTCAAAATCCCTTCAGGTTAATGAATCCGATAATCATCCGGAATTAAAAATTATCAATCAGCCTGAAGCCGGTGGATGTTTTATCGCGCAACTGACCATCAATCGGAAATCAATAAAAATATATCTGGGCGATCTGACCGATCTTAAAACAGATATTATCGCCACCTCTGATGATAACCTGCTCACAATGGGAGGAGGAACGTCAATGAGTGTTCGCCGAAAAGGAGGAGAATCAATTTTTGATGAGGCACAAAAACATATACCGGTGAAATATGGTGATGTTGTAGTTACTTCTGCCGGATCATTACATTCAAAGCATGTTTTTCACTGTGTTGTTATTGATTATGATAAACATCTTTATCCGACTGCTGAAGTAATAAAGAAAGTTGTGGACACATGCATCAAAAAAGCAGGCGCACTTGAATTGAAAACTATTGCATTTCCCTTATTCGGAACAGGAGCAGGCGGTTTTTCCAAAACTTCCGCACTGGAAAATATCCTTATTCAGTTGATTCATAATTTGTCAAAAGATATAAAGCATATAGAGGAAATTATCATAGCTGTTTTCGGAGAAAGAAGAGGATCTAAAGTTGTAGCTGAAGCATTAAAGGCAGCAATCAGAAAAACCGATATAAAATTAACAGCAAACGTCACATAATTCTTATATGCTTGATGTTTGGAAAACTCTGAGAGTTTATTCCGTGTGTTAAATAACCCCAAAACAACAAAGGAGAATGAGTATGAAGATTTTCAGGATTATCAGTATTTTTGCTTTGACTGCATTTTTGTTTTCATGTGCAGGCACACAGCAGAATGCGGCAACGGATGATCAGGCCAAAGCTGCGGCAGAAGCGGAAAAACAGGAATATGCCAACGTCAGCAGGCTTGAAGGTGTTACAATTGAAACGGTAATAAAAGAACAAAGACTGGCAACAGGTTATGAGAATGTAATTTTTAATCCGGTTCAGATAAATTCCCAGTTTGCATCGGATTATCCTGATGCGGCCATGCAATTCCAAATCAGCATGTTTTCCCATTTAAAGGGTAAAAATGCTTATAGGAGTGTTGAAGTAAATGAATCAAAAGACTTTCAGCCGAAAGCAGACACGCTGATTGTGGATGCCAAAATCATAGATATGAGGATCGTAAGTGTAGGAGCCCGAATCTGGGCCGGAGCATTTGCAGGGTCCTCTTTTATGGATATTTATATAAAACTCACTGATGCTTCGACCGGAAAAGCAGTTCTTGAGAAAATTGTATCAAGTCATAACAATGCAATTGCATCTGCATGGGCGATAGGAACGGAAAATTCGCTTCCGAGTGATATGGGAAAGATTGCAGGTGAATACATTGCTGCGGTCGTGCCTGCCAAATAGCAGATGGTTTATCGGATATGATAAGTAAGGTTCCATAAATTTTCGGGCATAAAATTTTCAGAAAAACCGGATTTTTTGGAAAAATCCGGTTTTTTGAATACACGAAAAATTACGTTTGCCTGCTTAGGTGATTTCCAGAAAAGAATATCCCGGAAAAGTAGCATAAGCCTCCAGCCTGTGCCTGTGAACTGAAATGGGATATTTATTTTCAGAAATTACCTTACTGCTGCAAAGAGCCGGACTTGTAAAAGAGTAATGGAATAAAGGGGAAATGAAAATAATTTCGCTAATCCGGCCTGTACAATTTAAATTCAAACGAGGCTTCTCATGAGATCATTAAAAGCAAAGGATTTTGGAACACCGGACAGTTCTGATTTCTTCCGGTCTCCTGTCCGGCAGAGAAGAAAATGCAAGGTTATTTATCCGGAAAGTGACGGAAAACCAATGGCAGACAATACCAAACAGTTTCAGTGGATTGTAAAAATAAAAGAAAATCTGGAACGGATGTTTGCAGACAATACGAATGTGTTTGTGGCCGGTGATCTGCTCTGGTATCCTGTTGAAGGCAATAACAAAATCCGGAATGCCCCGGATGCTATGGTTGCGTTTGGCAGACCCAAAGGACACAGAGGCTCTTACCGGACATGGGATGAAAACAACATTGCCCCGCAGGTGGTTTTTGAAATCCTTTCACCGGGAAACAGAAAAGCAGAAATGGATAATAAACTGAAATTTTATGAAAAATATGGGGTGGAAGAGTATTATGTGTATGACCCTGATCATATCCGGCTCAGCGGATATATCCGCTCCGGCAAAGCACTCATGCGGGTTGAAGAGGAAAAAATGAAGAACTGGATCAGTCCCAGTCTGAAAATCCACTTTGATCTGAGAGAGGACAATCTGCATATTTTTGACCCTGAGGGAGAGGAATTTCTGACTCCTTTGGAATCCACTCTGCAATACAAGGCAAAAATTCAGTCCGAATTTCAGCGTGCCGAAGAAGCAGAGAAACGGGCAGAGGCTGAAGCGAAACGCTCAGAAAAACTGGCTGCAAAACTTCGTGAACTGGGAATCTGCCCGGATCATTTGTAAAACAGCAAATTACAGTAACCATGCAATTCACACAAATCACAGATCAGACTCACTGATTTTGTCAAAGCCGATTCCTGCAAAAGGATCAGTCTGATTCCATATTTTTTAATACAGAAAAATCAGTGGGTTTGACGGATCGGATGAAATTGCCTGTATCAGCAGAGAAAAACATATTACAATGCACAGATGGATTCAGACAAAATGACAGACAATGCCACACCTATGATTCGCCAGTATATGGCTGTGAAAAAGCAGTATCCTGACGCGCTGCTTTTTTACCGCATGGGCGATTTTTATGAAATGTTTTTCGAAGATGCCAAAGTTGCATCCCGCATTCTGGAAATCACCCTGACCTCGCGCAACAAAAATGAGGACAAAGCCATTCCCATGTGCGGGGTTCCCTACCGGGCTGTGCAGGGTTATATTGCCAAAATCATTGCAAAAGGCATGAAGGTTGCCATCTGCGATCAGGTGGAGGATGCCGCTCTTGCCAAAGGTCTGGTGAAACGGGAAGTGGTTCGCGTCATCACGCCGGGCATGATTATTGAAAACGAGTTTCTGGACGCGAAAACAGAAAATTATATCCTTGCAATAGTAAAAATTCGCAACTGTTTCGGGCTTGCCTGTCTGGATATTTCCACCGGAACTTTCCGGGTCTGTGAATCAGAAAATGCAGACAATGTGAAAGATGAGATTCTGCGCATTTCCCCCAGTGAAGTGCTGGTTCCGGATTCTTTTCACCATGATCCGGACTGCGGCCCCATTGCAGACAGCATTTCCGGAAAAGCCGTAACATACCTTGCAGACAGATATTTTGATTATGCTGATGCAAGGGAAAGGCTGATTGCGCAGTTCAAAACCCTTTCGCTGGAAGGTTTTGGATGTGAACATCTCAAAGCAGGAACTGGCGCGGCCGGTGCTGTGCTGTATTATGTGGCTGAAACCCAGAAACAGCAGATTGATCATCTGCGCGGGCTGGAAACCTACAATATAAACCAGTATCTTTCGGTGGATGAGGCCAGTTGCCGGAATCTGGAAATTATGCAGAATCTCAGAAACGGAAACCGGCAGGGTACGCTGCTGGATGTGATGGATCAGACCATAACATCAATGGGCGGCAGACGCTTTCGGCACTGGCTGCGCTATCCGCTGCTCAATGCCGGGGAAATCCAAACCCGTCTGGACGCGGTGCAGGAAGCATTTGAAAATATGGGAATCTGCCGGGAAGTAAGGGAATTTCTCCGATCTGTCTATGATCTGGAACGTCTGGGAACCCGGATTCTTATGGGACATGCCAGTGCGCGGGATATGATTGCTTTGAAAAAATCCCTTTTCACTTTGCCGGAAATTGCCAATGCGGTTTCCTCTTTCAAAAATCCTTTGTACGCGTGGACAGAAGATCTGGTTCCTTTACGTCAACTGGCTGATCTGATAGAAAAAACTATCCGTGAGGATGCACCTCCAACTATCACTGAGGGCGGAATCATCAAAACCGGCTGCAATTCTGAACTGGATGAGCTGATTCAAATCAGCAAAGACGGCAAAGGATGGCTGGCGCGATTGGAAGCACAGGAAAGAAAGGCAACCGGAATCGCATCTATTAAAGTCAGATATAACAAGGTGTTTGGTTATTACCTTGAGATTCCCAGAACCCATTCGGAAAAAGTTCCCGCGAATTATATCCGGAAACAGACATTGGTAAACGCGGAGCGTTATATTACCGATGAACTGAAAAAATTTGAAAGCAAAGTGCTGAATGCGGAAGATCGCAGAATTGCCCTGGAGTATGAAATTTTCAATGAAATCAGGGAGGCTGTGAGAAAAGAACATCCCCGCATCCATGCCGCAGCCGTATTCATTGCCCGGCTCGACTGCCTGCTGAATCTGGCTCATATTGCAGATCAGAACAATTACTGCCGCCCGGAAATCCTTACACACGGGGAACTGAGCATTGAAGATGGCAGACATCCGGTCATTGAAAAAATGATTACCGCAGAAAGATTTGTTCCCAATACGCTGCACATGGACAATGCCGAACATCAGGTACTGATCATCACCGGCCCGAATATGGCAGGCAAATCCACAGTGTTGCGTCAGGCTGCGCTGCTGACCATCATGGCGCAGTCCGGATCATTTGTTCCTGCTGCAAAAGCAGGAATCAGCCTTACAGACCGGATTTTCACCCGTGTGGGCGCGCTGGACAATCTTTCCCAGGGACAAAGCACTTTTATGGTGGAAATGCAGGAAACCGCCAATATTCTCAACAATGCCACGCCTGACAGCCTTGTTATTCTGGATGAAATCGGCAGAGGAACCAGCACCTTTGACGGCATGAGCATTGCCTGGGCAGTCGCGGAATATCTCCATGATCTCAAAGGCAAAGGAGTTAAAACCCTGTTTGCCACACATTACCATGAACTCACGGAACTGGCGCGAGAAAAAAAGCGTGTGAAAAATTACAATATCGCAGTAAAAGAAATAAATGATGAGATTATCTTTCTGCGGAAACTGGTGGAAGGCGGCACAAACCGGAGTTACGGCATACAGGTTGCACGTCTGGCCGGGATTCCGGACAGAGTGATTGACCGTGCCAAAAAGATTCTGGCAAAAATTGAAAGCAAAACAAACGGTATGACAAAAAATCAGTGCGGAATCCGTGAGGAAAAAGAGAGTTTCGGAAAAAGAGCCCTGCAGATGGATTTGTTCAATCCGGAGCAGTATCTCACAGAAGAGATTGGAAAACTTGACATTTCCAATCTGAAACCGGTCGAAGCCCTGAATCTTCTTCACAGATTGCAGGAAAAAATCAGGTCAAATTAAACGAATAATTCCGGAAACTGAATGAACATTAAGGATATTATCAACGCAATACAGATTGGAGCGGTAAGAGACTGGAAAAAAGGAAAAAGATATGAAACACATGGACGAAAAATGTGCAGTTTGCGGCGGACAAATGATTGAAAAAAAAGTTGAAAAACTCCTGCGGGGCGGAAAAAACATGGCTTGTTTAAATGTTATGGCCCAAGTATGCCTTCACTGCGGAGAGCGTTTTTATACACCTGAAATTATTGAACAGTTTGAAAAAATTGAATCAGCACTTGAACGGGAAGAAACCCGGAATTTTCAGATTACAGGTCATGCTTTCCAAATTGCATTTTGATATAAGCCGGGTCCCACAACGATGTGTTGACTATAAAAAAAGGAAAAATATGAAATAGATAGACGAAAATGATTTAACCTGTGCATTGGAGTAAGCAGGGCTGATAAATTGCCCTTCATGTGGAGTTGACATCTGCGGAGCGAGGTAAAGAATATGAGAACATATCAGTTTGAATCAATGGTTGATGAAAGAGGAATCATTGCAGTGCCAAAGGAAGTCAGAAAATTTCACAGCCATCGGATAAAACTTGTTATTATTGATTTGGAGCCTGAGAATCTCACACCTGTTGATTTTTTGAATTCTGTTACAGAAAAATATATGAATATCGGAGAGAATGAACCGGATATTGCAGAAATTTACAGACAGAGAGAGAAAACTGATGAACGAAGAATCATGTTTGATTGATACGGATATTCTCAGCTATATTTTGAAAAAAAGAGAGCCAGTCTATCAGAAATCATGTGAATATCTGAAAATACATAACAGATTCACTATAATCTGTATTTTTTCAGCTATATTCTGAAGTTGACATAAAATAAATATGAAAAAAAGGCATCTGAAAATCCTGAAGGCCATTTTTGCTCATCCTGTCAGTGCCAATATTCAGTGGCAGGATATAGAGTCTTTATTCACAGAACTCGGTGCGGAGATCAGTGAGCGTGAAGGCAGTCGGATAGCGGTTGTGCTTTTTAATGAGGTCAGAGTTTTTCATCGTCCCCATCCAAGTCCGAATACTGACAGAGGTGCGGTGGCAGGTATACGTAACTGGTTAAGACAGCACGGGATAGAGCCATGAATATTATGACGGTAGACAATTACCATGCCAAAATCGAATATGACGCTGAAATTGATATGTTCAGAGGGGAAATACTCGGACTTAACGGCGGAGCAGATTTTTATGGCCGTACTCCTGATGAACTCCGTGCAGAGTTCCGAAATTCTTTGAAAGTGTTCCTTGAAGTCTGTAAGGAGAAAGGCATTCTGCCTCGCCGTAATTACTCTGGAAAATTCAATATTCGCATGTCACCCGAACTTCATGAACGGTTGGCTGTCATTGCAGAGGCTGAAGGAAAAAGTCTCAGTTTATTGGCAAGGGAAGCATTACAGAATATTGTTCAGCAAACTGACTGAGCAATGGCGGAAATACACAAATTCAAGTGTTGCGATCATACATTTACTATTTTCCATTAAGTAAGTAAGGTTCCATAAATTTTCGGGCATAAAATTTTCAGGACTGTGTTTATGCAGCAGGCACAGGCTGGAATCTCATGCTGCTTTTATACCTGAAAATTTATGGTTGCCTACTTAGTCAATCCTTTTAAAGTATAAGCAACTATTCAAGCTGATTGCGCCTGAAAGCATAACCGCCTGGCTTATTGTTATGCAGTA